>JBOGDF010000039.1:0-22739 GCA_050701635.1 Micromonosporaceae bacterium
GCACCGGCCCGGCCCGCGGCCGCGACACCCGAGGACCGGAACCCGCCGCTGCCCAGACGGGTCCGGCAGGCCAGCCTCACCGCCCACCTGCAAGCAGAACCATCCCCGCCACAACCCGACGCGTCGACCACCGCCCGGTCCCCGGAGCAGATCCGAGACCAACTCTCGCAGTACCAGCAGCGCACCGCCGAAGGCCGGGCCGCAACACCCGAGCCCCTACCCACGGGAGGAGCACAGCCATGACCGACGTCATCGTGGTGGGAGCCGGGCCCACAGGTCTGCTCCTGGCCGCAGACCTCGCCGAAGCCGGCGTCAACGTCACCGTCGTGGAGAAACGCAACAGTGGACAGTCCAACCTCACCCGGGCGTTCGGGGTCCACGCCCGCACCATGGAAGCCTTCGACGCCCGCGGCCTGATCGACCAACTCCTCGCCGACACCGTCTGCCGGGTGCCCCGCATCAGCCTCTTCGACCACATCGCGGTCGACTTCACCCGGCTGCCCACCCGCTACAACTTCATGTTGATCACCCCGCAGTACAACGTCGAGCGCGTCCTGCTCGACCGCACGCACCGCCTCGGGGTGCCGATCCGCTACGACACCGAGGTCACCGGTCTACGTCAAGACCCCTCGGGGGTCGACGTCGACGTCCGCAGCCTTGTCCACGGGACCGTGGGGAACTTCCGCGCCTCGTACGTTGTCGGCTGCGACGGCATCCGCTCTGCCGTGCGGGCCCTGGTCGGTCTTCCGTTCCCCGGCCACGAGTTCCTGCGATCGATGATGCTCGCCGACGTGCGCCTGCCCGCGCCGCCACCCGGGGACCTGTCCATCCACGTCAAAGCCCACACCGCGCGCGGGTTCGCAGCCGTCGTCCCCTACGGCGAACAAGACTGGTGGCGCATCGTGTGCTGGCACCGCGACCACGCAACCGCCACCGATGACGCGGCGGCGCCGACCCTCGAACACGTCGCCGACGTCGTCGCCGAAGCCCACGGCACCGACTACGGCATGCGCGACGCCCGGTGGCTGTCCCGCTTCGCAGCCGACGAACGCCAGGTCCCCACCTACCGCCACGGCCGCGTGTTCGTCGCCGGCGACGCCGCGCACGTGCACTCACCCGCCGGCGCGCAAGGCATGAACGTCGGCCTGCAAGACGCCGCGGCCCTCGCCTGGAGACTCGCCGCCGTCCTGCGCGGCGCACCCGAAGATCTGCTCGACGGCTACCACACCGAGCGGCACCCCGTGGGGCGCCGCGTCATCCGCAGCGCCGGCGGCATCATCCGCGCCGCGATCGGCCACACCATCCTGCGCGACCCGATCCGCGCCGCCCTGCGCCTGCCACCCGTCGCCGACGGCGTCAGCCGGCAACTCGCCGGGACCAACATCCGCTACCCGCGCCTACCCGGCGCGCACCACCTGGTCGGCACCCACGCCCCCGACGCGCCGCTGCTCGGCGGCGGGCGGCTCCACCAGGCGCTGCGCACCCGACGGCACGTCCTGGCCACCCGCCCGCCCGTGCGGCTCGACGGCTGGCACGACCGCGTCAGCATCGTCTCCCACGCCGAGCCGGGCCAACCCAGCATGCTGGTACGGCCCGACGGGTACGTGGCATGGGCCACCGACACCGCCGACCCAGCGCACCTCGCCGCCACCCTGCCCCAGGTGCTAACCCCCCTATGCGGGCAGCCCGACACCAACCGACGCCACGTCGTGTGAACCGCCATGCAGACCTGGGAACCCGCCAGACACGGCGAATGGATCGCCTGGTGCGCCGCACACATCCACCGCGGCGGCAAGATCACCGACTACATCGCCGCCCCGTACGCCACGTGGGGTCTCCTCATCGCCCGCACCCACCACACCGCCGGCGAGCGCGTCATCCCGAAACGGACCATCCGCTACCACGGCGGCGACCCCGCCACCTGCCCCCTCTACATGCCCGGCGGGACGATATGGCTCCCCGACGGGCCCATCGACCCAGCCACAGAACAGACCCCGCCCGTGCCCGCCTTCGACGACCTGGAGTTCTGCGCCCTGCCCGGATACCTGGACCTCGTCCCACGGCGCTAACAGAGAGCGATCCGGCCGCTCACCACTGTCGGATCCCCCAACCTTGGGTCGCCACGGCATCCACCCTCCGCCGCCTTCGTAATGTCGAAGCCCGACATCCCGGCCATCCAACGAGTCGACCGGAGCGCCCCAACCGCGCGACCAGGGACGGCTACCAAGTCGAGATCGACGCGACACCTTCGCCGCCGTCCGCGCCGGCAATCCCTGACCCAGCACAACGCGCTCCGGCAAGCCCAACCACACCTGACCACAGGAAGAGAAGCTGGTGACCTCACAGCCGGCCGGCCGCGGACCCGACATAGTCCACACTGACGTGCACGCCGCACAGTTCGAAGCAGGCACCCTCGCTGACGCCCTGCGTCACCTGGCCGACTGGATCGACGCCAACGACATCCACGACCTCCTCAGCATCGAGGTGGACGAACCTGGTCCCGGCACCGGTTTCGATCCCCGGGTCACCGCCGTCTACATGCCACCCACAACCCACGAGGCGGCCGGGCCGACACTCAGGAGCGTGCCGTGAGGCTCACGGTCGCCCTCTACAATTTCCGCGACGGCGGCCCGCGCCGGAACGGGTCGTACGACTTCGCGGCGTTGCCGCGGGCCTTCGCCGACGTCGCTGACCCGCCCGCGCTGATCATGTTGTGTGAGGCGAAAGGATACGCCGATCATGGCAAGGCCGGGCTACTCGGAGCGGCGGCGGCGCTCTCGGAAGAGCTGAACCGTCCATACGCGGGTGAGCTGGGCTGGTGCGACCGGGGACCATTCGGCCCGGCGATCTTCTACGACCCGAACGCCCTGCGCCTGCAATCCTGGTGGGATCCCTCATCGCCGGGGGCCGCCGACGACAAACGCAACCTCGCCCGGTTCCGGGCCCGCGACAGCGGTGTGGAGATCCTCGCCCTGGTGCAGCATTGGGACTTCCGGTCCGGGACCCGCCGCAGGCAGGAAGCCGGCGTGATCGACCGGTACGGTGAGCACGACCTGCCGGTCATCGTCGGCGGGGACCTCAACGCCACCGCGTCCGGCCCGCACCTGCCCCAACGTGACTGGCACGCCGCCGGTCACCGGGCCCGGGCGCAGAAGGGACGCGAGCTGCCCGACGGGAGCTGGGTCGCCGACGCCGACGCGGTCGACCACCTGATCGGCCGCTGGGATCCGAAGCTTGAGCGCCATGTCGGTGGATGCGGGTTCGCCGCCGTCGCGGAGCTGGCCGCTAAGTCGGGGACACCACTGGTCGAGGCGTACCGGCCCACCGTCAACGATGGTGTCGACGCAGGCGGAGGTTTGCTTATCGATTGGCTGCTGGCCAATCCCGCGATGGCCACGCGCTTCATCCCGCACAGCTACCGGGTGCACCTCTCACCCGAAGGCAGCGACCCGCCCTCGGACCACCGCCTCGTGACTGCTGCCTTCGACCTCACGTTGCACAGCACCGGCACATGCCTCAGTGGTCGGGAGTCTCTACGGCGGCGCCGCCGGGAGGGAGCAGCCGTGAGCGTGAGCGAGGAGATCTCTTTCCGGGCCGACCTGATCCCGGAGCAGGACGCGCACGCGCTCGCGGCCCGCGCGGTGCCCACGCTGTCGCCGCCGCGTGCAGCTGGCGAGCCTGCCCGTCGACCTTGGCGAGCCCTGGAAGTCGCCAGGAAGGGAGACCCGTGATGCCACCACCCCTGATCGCAGTCGTCGGTCCTGTGGAATCAGCGTTACTTGCCGCGTTTGTGGATCACTATCAAGGGTTAGGTGTGAACAGGTTTCTCCTCGCGTTTCATTTCCCGGATGGCACAGGTGACACCGTCACCGAAGAACTCATGCAGGCCTGCCATGTAATAGTCGGGAAACCCGAGATTCTCAGCACCGGACCTTGGCACGAAAGCACAAATGCGGCACTCCGTGATGAGTTACGGCGACGAGCAGGGCCAGGCTGGCATCTTATCGCCGACATCGACGAATTCCAAACGTACCCGACCACGATTTCGGAAGCGATCGAGAAGGCAAGAAGGTCGCGCAGGCTTGTGGTGACCGGTCTCATGTTGGACCGCGTAGCAGCAGACGGCTCACTGGGATCATGGAGCCCGGGCAGGGGTATCGACAACGCCTATCCGCTCGGCGGTTTTGTCACTCATCGCTTGCTTCGGGCCGATCCTCGAAAGATCGTGCTCGCCCATTCCTCGGCACCTCTGGCTCGGGGGAATCACCATAGTCCAGGACATCCGGGCGTCAATGAACCCCCAGTGCCAGTGCACCACTTCAAATGGCGCCGCGGGGTGCTCGCGTACCTAAGAAATCGCGCTGAGATGTTCGCGTCCGGACAGTGGCGTGAAGAGACGCCTGCCATGCGAACAGAAGCGCAGCGGGTGTTCAAGCACCTAGCCGCGCATGGTGGCCGTTTCCACGTTGACAGTCCGCTCCTGGACCTCAAGCCCGTCAGCCTCCGCGAGACGCCGGCATGGTGGACGGCGGAATCAACAGCCATCAACGACAACTGGCTCCCGCCTCACCTTGTTGACGGGCAGTTGAACAGGTGCTGCCGATGAAGCCAACCCTGACACCTGGAACGCGGGGCACGACGCCCACAGGCGAGACGCCCAAGCAGCTGCCTCTACTTCCGAGGCTGGGCCTCGGACGATCGTCTGCGCGGTCGATGACCGCTACGTCAAGCCGCTCTGTGTGCTGATGCAATCGCTACGGGCAGCTACGCGAATTGCTTACCCGCCTCAGCGACGAGGAGACCGGGAGCGGCCAGTTCCCGCGCCCGCTGGCTGTTGTCAAATCTCTTGTGCGAGGCGAGGTGCGCGGGTGATCCTTGACCGTCGTTTCGTCAGCGAGCGACCGGCTACGCCGCGTAGCAGTCAACGAAGGAAGGGGCTTGGCGTGTCGGAGGAGCGACGGGGGGCGCTGGTGTTGGCCTACGGACATCGCCGGTATCACCGCCAGGCGATGACGCTGGCGTTATCGCTCGATCGCCAGTCACCTGGCTTGCACAGGACGCTGGTCACCGACAATCCCAGTTGCAAGGCCGCGCGGCTGTATCACCGCGTGATCGCGCTGGCAGTCGGGGGCGGCGACGACTGCCAGCTTAAGCTCTCCCTGGATCAGTTCTCGCCGTACGAGTGGGCGCTGTACTTGGACGCCGACGCCTTGGTGGTGCGGCCGCTTGAGCCGCTCTTCGACCTCTTCAGCGACGCTGAGATAGGTGTCATCGGACGGCAGATCACGGACGGGCGTTGGTACGGCGACGTTGCCGCAATGCGCATGCTCGCGGGGAGCGATTCCGTACCGAAGTTCAACAGCGGACTCATGAGCATCCCGTCCACGCCCGAGACGCGCAGCGTGTTCGCTCGAGCGCGGGAGTTGACCGGCGAGTACGCCCAGCTCGGCCTTGACACGTTTCGCGGCGGGATCGCCGATGAACCGCTGCTGTCTATCGCGCTGGCGGAGCATGGGATTCGGGCACGAGACCTCACCGCGGCAGCCGCCGCGACTCCGATCGGCATCAACGGCCCTCTGAGGCTTGACGTGCTGGACGGGAGATGTTCTTTCCTCAAGCACGGTGAGCTGGTGGAGCCGCGGGTGATCCACTTCGCCGCCGACTACAGCTCCGACTACCGCCTCTCCGGCGCCCACTATCGGCGCGAGCGCTGCAAGCTTCTCCTGTCCGAGCGGTGGGGTTTGTCCGACCGAGTTGCAGCCGCTGCCGCACACTTCCGCTGCGGGCTGCAGTGTCTTCTGGTGAATCTGTGGATCAAGGCTGTCGGGCGAGCGCCGCGCGACCCTCTCGGTTTCGCTGAGCCGTCAGAAAAGGCACCTCGCGAATGACGGCCGGCGACTCGACCTGTAGCTCGGTCGGCGTGAACCGTTTCGCACTATCGCAGCACCGCGACGTCGCCTCGAAGGAGTCTCGTTGACGCACGCTCCACCCGATGGAAGATCGGCGATTCGGCCGGGTGACCCGGCGTTTCGGATCGCCTTCCTTTTCCACGACAACCTTGAGCTGTTCCGCCGAACCCTTCCCCGGTGCCTAGAGGCGCTGACCCCATCCAGCGAAGAGTTTGAGGTCATCGTGCACTGCGACGGCACCCCTGCCCCGGTCGCCGCCCAGTTGCCTGGCTTCCTGGAGGAATGGGGAGTGGACGAGCTGCGGGTGCGTCGTCGGGGGCGTTTCGTCGCCTCCGGGGACGGCTCCAACAACGGCCACCGGCGGTTGTTCGACGTGCGGTCGCCCTATTTGATCGTCATCGAAGACGACGTCGTGATGTACCGCACCGACCCGTCCTTCGATGTGCTCTCCGCATGTCGGCGGCTCTTCGAACGCCATCGCGACGTGCCTGTCCTGTGCAAGGTCAGCGATCATCACCAATGGTCGTGGGCACTGGCGGACGAAGGCGAGCCGATCGAGCCGGGGGTCCGGTCAGTCAACCGCCTGTCCACCCATTTCATCGGCTACGACCTGCGCCGTTTCACCAACCTCGCCGAACGGTTCGGCGGCTTCGACCTCGACGTGTTCCTCGACCGGCCAGACCTTAGCTACAACTGGGAAGACCTTGTGTCGCATGTTGGCACGACGGGAGGCCGGCGGATCGCGTTTCCTGACGGGTGGCCCCTGGAGGTGTTCCACTGCGATCGCAAGGTCGATCCGGGGTCGATGCACCACACTCAGGATCCGCGGGTGAAGGCCGGTGTGCTGGCCGAGCTGGAGCAGCGATTCCGGCGGACGGAAGAGAGTCAGGATGCAGCGACATGATCGCGGTGCCGCGACGACCCGCTGCGCCCGGCACACGGGCGGAGCTAGTTGCCTCCTGGAGATCGCTCCTGACGGACACTCCGCTGCTGTCCGCGCGCTTTCGCGACAGGTACGCCGTGGTGCTCGCTCACCTTGAGGTCACCGCCACCGCCGGTCGAGTCGACGCCGCTCGCTCCATCGCGACCACCGATCCTCACCACGCCGGGAGGATCCTCGCCGGGAACGCCCCGGACGCCGCCAGCGGCGGCATGGACACAGCGGCTTCCTTAGTTGTGGACGGCACCGGGGCGGTCGCCGAGCGAATGCGCCGCCTGCTCGCCCTCGTCCCTGACCTTGAGACTTTCATGGCCGCGCAGCCGCCGCTCGTTCAGACGAATGTCCCTATCCACCCGTCGCGGAAGGCCCGCCTCGTCCGCGCCGCGGCCGGAGCTGACCAGGCGATGGTGGGTCTGGTGTGGACCGCCGAGTCCGTGCAGACGCGACGGGCGAACGAAGGGGCGATGGCCCGCGTTCTGGACCGGGTCGCGCCTGTGGGAAGGCTACGGTTCGCGCTCCAAGACGACTATGCGCTTGTCCAATCCGGGCAAGGCCGCGATCCGTGGGTCTTCGCTGCCAATCACGGGCCGACCCTGGAAGACATGCTGCGCGGCGGCGATCTGGACTCGCCGCGGCGTCGCGAGATCCTGGCCGCTCTGCGCCGGCTGCGCGGGGCCATGCTCGCCTGCGGGCTGATCTGGCAAGGCTATGCGCCCAGGAACATGTTTCTGGGCGATGGCGTGATCACCCTCATCGACTTTGAGGAGGTCGCCGACGCCTCTGCCGATCCCTTCCGAGCGTCCGAGCTGTTGTTGTGGCACAGGGTCTTCTTCGCCGACAGCCTCGTCCCTGACGAGGCGGATGAGCTGTTCTCCATTGACGCGGACTTCGGTCATAAGGTGCCGCCTGATCACCGGATGCCTGCCGATTCCTTCGAGCGTTCCCTTCTTGGCGTCGAGAAGGTCACGTGGCGCGAACGCCAAGAACTGCTCGGCCACAGCATCCGGATAGAAGGCCGCCACGCCCGCCCTGAGCGTGTCCGCGACGGCGGCATCCTGTTCGGCCACGAGCTCGGGCATTTCTGGGGGGACTTCCTACCAGTAGGCAGCGAGACCCGCCTGTTCCGGCACCTGGCCGCCATCCGCGACCGGAACACGCTTGTGGCATGCCTGGAGACGTTCGAGGCCGCGATGGAGGCGGACATCTGTCGGACGATCCGTGCCGATTGCGCGGGTGAGCCGAACCCGCTTGTGTCGCGCAGTGGAGCCCTCATCGGCGTGCTGGACGCGGCCGGCTCCGAGAAGTTGGCGGCGGCGCGACACGAATGGGATGGCTGGTACCAGGAGCTGGCAAGCGACCCGGCCAGGCTGATCGACGAGCTGCTATTCGCTCTCGGCACTACCGTCGACGAGATAGACCGCGCACTCCTGGACGCGTACCTGGTGGGTGGCGCGGACTCGCGCAAGGCCCACGAGGAGCACATCGCGGACGCGGTCCGGGTCGGCATGGACTTCCTGCACGGAGCCGAACCGGAGCGCCCGTTCCTCCGTTACGCCGACGCCGATCAGATGCGGGCGTCGGTGGCGCTTCCGCTGCCGGTAGAGGCGACCGGTTTCGACCAGCTGCTGGCCGACGTCGATCAGGTGATCGCCCAGTACGCCATCGGCCAAGCGCACCCGCGTTATCTGGCGTTTCCAGACTCCGGCAACGCGGTGGCCGCGCTCGCCGGGACTCTGCTGGGGCCGCTGCTGAACCAGAATCTGATCGCTGTGGACCGCAGCGCCCCGTCGGCGACGTTCGTCGAGATTCAGGTCGTGGAGTGGTTGCGCGAGCTGGTCGGCTACTCTGCGGCGCCGCTCAACCAACTGCGGGGCGTCAAGGATGTCGCAGGGCTGTGGACCACCGGCGGGCACCTGTCGAACCATGTGGCGATGCTCGTCGCCCTCGGCCAAGCCTTTCCGGAGGCGCGGCGACGGGGGCTGCGCGCTCTGGACACGCAGCCGGCCGTGGTGATGGCCGGGCCGATCGCGCACTACTCGCACAGCGACGCCGCGTTTCACCTCGGGCTGGGCTGGGACTCAGTGCTCACCGTGGAGGCACAGGACGGTTACGTCACCGACCCGCGGGCTGTCGAGCAGGTGCTGGCCAACCCACCCTCCGGGCAAACGCCTTTCATGGTGGTCGGGGTCGCGGGAAACTGCCGAACTACCGGCCTGGACGACCTGCAGGAGTTGGGGCGGATCTGCCGGCGGCACGGCGTGTGGTTTCACGTCGACGCCTGCCACGGTGGCAGCCTTGTCTTCAACGACAGGCTCCGCGCCCAGCACCTCGCCGGCATCGAGCACTCCGACTCGGTCTCGCTGGACCCGCACAAGGGCCTGTTCACTCCGTATCCGTCGTCGTATGTGGTGTTCCGGGACCGCGGGGTGCTCAACCACTTCAGCCGGCACGAGACCGCGGTGCTCGCCGACGACTGCTGGGACCTCGGCCTGATCACCCCGTTTCTGGGCTCCCGCGGCTTTCAGAGCCTGGCCACCTGGATGCTGCTGCGGCACGTGGGCACCCGAAGGCTGGGGGCGATCGTGGAGGCCCGCCAAGCCCTCGTCCGCTACCTGGAACGCCGCCTGGACGAGGCCGGGCTGTTTGTGCGGCTCAACGAGGTCGACTTCTATCGGCTCGCCTTCGTGCTGTGCCCGCCCGAAGCCCACGCGGCCGTGGCAGGCCTTCCCCAGGAGGATCGCGCACGGGCCGCCAAGACGATCAGTGACTACACCTCCCGCCTCAACACGTCCCTGTACCGGGCCGGCGAAGTGTGCTTCGACGAGCACACCCTGGCAGACCTCGCAAACCGTGTCGGCGCCGGGCACGGCGCCAAGTACACGATCATGGCCGCCTGCCCTGGCAACCCCCTGCTCACCCGCGCTGACCTGGATACCGCGATCGACCGCCTGGTGACGGCTGCGCGGCCCCTGGCCGGTCCTCTGATCGCTGAGCTCCGCGGCGGGCTCACCTGGACAGAGACCGAGCCGCGCCTGGCCGGACCGGCGGGTTGGGGCGACGTCACATGATCGACAAGACCATCACCGCGATCGCTGCATTCCTGGATGAAATCGCGCAGGGCCGCGTGGTCGCCGCGTTCGTTTACGGCTCCGTGGCTGCGGGAACCGCCAAAGCGGACAGCGACATAGATTGTTTCGTGCTCCTAAAAGCGCGCAACGACGACACACTTGCCCGCCGACTGCGCGCAGGCTTTATCCTCCTGCAGACCCGGCTCGGCTTCACCCCCGACGTGCGATATCCGGTGGAGCTGTTCACCCCGGGGGACTGCCAACGGGCCCTCAGCGGACCGCAGGTGGCCCGGGCGCTGCGCCAGGCGACATCCGGCCAGCCGGTCGACAGCCATCTCGCCGAAACCGACGCGGTGGAGGTTCTGCGCGCCCTCCTCGGACCCCGCCTCACCGTCCGCGCTTCGCGGGACTTGGACGCGCTGACCCGCCAAGCGCAGCGGGTACTGGCCTCAGCCGTTGGCCCTGACGCCGATGCGGGAGCGCGGATGGTTCTTGAGGCGCTCGGCGTGAAGCACCAGCCAAGCTCAGCGAAGGAGGACGCGTAGATGACCGAAGCCGACGGCACGCGGCGCCCCGGGGCCACGCTCCCAGGCGACAACCATGTCCACACCGAATGGTCCTGGGACGCCTCCAGCGGCGCGATGCGCCTGGCATGCGAAGAGGCGATAAGGATCGGTCTACCATCGATCGCGTTCACAGACCACGCCGACTTCACCGCCTGGGCGCTTCCAGGCACCGCCAAGGACAGCGCGACGGTGAGAGTGATCGACACCCATGCCCGCAGCGGGCTTCTCGACGACGAAGGGTACTGGGCGTGCCTGGAGGAGTGCCGCGACCGTTTCCCAAGCTTGCGGATTCTGGCCGGGGTGGAGGCTGGAGAGCCGCATCTGTTCTCCACTGAGATCGGAGCGCTGCTCCGCAAGCGGGCCTACCAACGAGTGCTGGGCTCGCTTCACTCGCTGCGCGTCGACGGCGTGCTGCACTACGTCCCGGAGCTGTTGACGGCCGACTCCGCCCAAGACGTCATGCGCGACTACTTCGCCGAGACCCTGCGCATGGTCGAGGGCAGCGACGTCTTCGAGATCCTGGCGCATGTCGACTACCCGATGCGCGCCTGGCCAAAGGACGCCAGGCCGTACGAGGCCACCGACTTCGAGGACGAGTACCGGGCGGTGCTTCGGGCATTGGCCCAATCGGGCCGGGTATTGGAGGTCAACACACAAGGCCCTTGGCCCGCGCCGGAGGTGCTGGCCTGGTGGCGGGAGGAGGGTGGCGCGGCGGTGTCTTTCGGCAGTGACGCGCACGAGCCGTGGACAGTGGGACGCAGCTTCCCCGACGCTGTGGCGATGGTGGAGTCCGCCGGGTTTCGGCCCGGCAGCGATCCCGCTGACTTCTGGCGACGATGAGCCGCGCCCAGCCGCTCCGGGCGGGCGGGCCGCCGCTCGACCCCGAGCGGCTGGTGTCCTCGCCGGTGTTCGTCCTCAGTTCCATTCGGTCAGGCTCGACGCTGCTTCGGTGCCTGCTTGACACCCATCCCCGCATCCGAGCCCCCCACGAGATGCACCTGGCCGATCTGCAGGTGCGGCCGGATGGCCCCTACGTGCGGTTGGCCATGGCCGTGTCGGGTCTCGACAACGACGAGATCGAGCACCTGTTGTGGGACCGCTTGCTGCACCGTGAGCTAATGCGCTCCGGCGCCGACGTCATCGTCGACAAGACACCGGGGAACCTGCTGCTGTGGCGCCGGCTCGCCCGGTGCTGGCCCCAAGCCCGATTCGTGTTTCTATTGCGGCATCCCGCGCACATCCTGCAGTCGGCGCTGGCGGGGCGGCCTGAGTGCGATCCAGCCAGTACGACTGAGCTGGTGTTCACCTACCTACGGGCCCTGCACGAGGCCCGCGACGAGCTTCCCGGCCTCACGGTGCGGTATGAGGACCTGACCACCAAGCCCGCGCAGGTGACCCGAGGGTTGTGCGACTACCTGCAAGTGCCGTGGGAGGCCACCGTGCTCGACTATGGCCGCGTCGACCATGGGCCGTTCGTGTGGGGGATAGGCGACTTCGGCGCCAAGATCAAAACTGGAGTGGTGCTCCCCGGTCGAGTCGCGCCTCCCGTTGCCGACGTTCCTGCCGAGTTGCGGCCCATCTGCGCAGACCTGGGATACCTGGATGTCCGCGAATGATGAGGCGGACGCCGCGTCCGACGATGCTCTGCTGGATCGGCAGGCGGCGCGGCAGGCGGCGGCGCGCGCGGTGTTGAACGTTCTGCAACCGCTACAGAGATGGCGGCGCTTCGGCGAGCCGAGCCTGTGTGGGGCGATGGCTTACCGCCTGCTCGTGGCACCTGACATCGATATCGAGATCTTCGGACCGCTGGATCCCGTCAGCGGTTTTCATCTGGCGTCGGCCTGGGCCGGTGACCCGGCCGTGCGCCGCGTGTTGTTCATCAACGCGATCGGCGAGGCGGACGCGGGGCTCGGCTGGGAGGTCTCCTACCTCCACCGAGGCGTGGCCTGGGCGGTGCAGATGTGGCTGCTGCCGGAGGATTACGACGGCCCTCGCTCGGTGGACCTCGTCATGCCCATGCGGGCTGCTCTGGACCGGGCGAGCCGATGCGCGATACTCCGTATCAAGGAGGAACTCGTCGCCAGAGGCACCGGCCATCGATCCATTGACCTGTACCGCGCCGTCCTGGACCACGGTGTCGACACAGTGGAGGAGTACGACCGATGGTGCCGGTCGCACTCTTCCACCGGGATGGTCAATTGGCGGCCGGCCGGCCGGCCGTAGCCGCAGTCTGCGGTCACATCTGGTCCGGGGCCTCGATCCCCAGCAGGTCCAGGCCCCGGGCCAGGGTACGGGCGGTCAGATCACACAGGGCCAGGCGGCTGCGGCGAACCTCGTTGTCTTCGGCCTTGAGGACCGGGCAGGTCTCATAGAACCCGGTGAACGCGGTGGCGAGGTTGTACAGGTACTGGGCGAGCTTGTGGAAGTCGAGGGTCTCGGCGACGTCGGCGACTACGTCGCTGAACGCGAGGAGTTGCAGAGCGAGCGCGCGTTCGGCCGGCTCGGTGATGACCAGCGTGTCGATGTCGGCAGGTGGGATCTTCCCCGAGCGGCGGAAGATCGAGCAGATCCGGGCCCGGGCGTACTGCAGGTACGGGGCGGTGTTGCCATCGAAGGCGAGCATCCGCTTGTAGTCGAAGGTGTAGTCCTTGACCCGGTCAGTAGACAGGTCCGCGTACTTGACCGCGCCGATGCCCACCGCGCGGGCGACCTCGGCGCGGGTGGCCTCGTCCAGGTCCGGGTCCTTCGCCGCGATGATCGCCCCGGCCCGGTCGACGGCCTCGCGGAGCAGATCGACCAGCTTGACCGACACGCCGGCGCGGGTACGGAGTATCTTTCCGTCGGCGCCCAGGATCGAGCCATGGCCGATGTGCTCGGCCCGCGTCGGTGGGACGAGCCAGCCGGCTTCCCGGGCCGTCTGGTAGACCATCTCCAGGTGTTGGCGTTGCGGCAGGCCCACGACGTACAGCAGCCGGTCAGCGTGCAGGTTCTTGATGCGGTGCCGGATGGTTGCCAGGTCGGTGGCGCCGTAGCCGAATCCGCCGTCGCTCTTGCGGACGATGATCGGCATAGGGTCGCCGTCGCGGTTGCGGAAGCCTTCTGGGAACACGCACTGCGCGCCGTCGCTAACGCGCAGCAGCCCGATCCGGGCCAGTTCGTCGACCACCGACTGGAGTTGGTCGTTGTAGTAGCTCTCCCCGAAGAAATCGTCCTTGGTCAAGCGGACACCCAGCAGGTCATAGACGGTGAGGAAGTACTTCTTCGACTCCTCGACCAGGGTGTGCCACAGCCGAAGCGTGTTCTCATCGCCGCTCTGCAGCAGCACCACCCGCTTGCGGGCGCGGTCGGCGAACGCATCATCCGCGTCGAACTTGCGCCGGGCCGCCTGGTAGAAGCCGTTGAGGTCGCCTACGGACAACTCATGCGCGGCCTCGCTCTCCCCGATGTCGACAAGGTGCTCGATGAGCATCCCGAACGGGGTACCCCATTCGCCGATGTGGTTCTGGCGGATCACCGTGTGGCCAAGCCACTCCAAGAGCCGCACCGCAGCATCACCGATGATCGTCGATCGCAAGTGCCCGACGTGCATCTCCTTGGCCGCGTTGGGGGCAGAGTAGTCGATGGTTACCGTCTCGGTGTCCTTTGCGAGGGACACACCGAGCCGGTCATCGCCCACGGTGTCGGCAAGGAGCCGGCCAAGTACCTCGTCGGCGATGGTCAGGTTGATGAACCCAGGTCCGGAGATCTCCACCTTCGAGCACAAGTCGTCGAGGTCTGCGCGCTCGACGACCCGGGCGGCGATCTCGCGCGGGTTGCCTTTGACCTTGCGGGCAAGACCGAGCGCCGCGTCGGACTGAAAGTCAGCATGCTGCGATCGGCGGACCACCGGGTCTGTGGGCGTGCCTGCCACCATCTCAAACGCCGGTTCTAGCCGCTGCCGCAGCAGCTCCTCCAGACTCGTCATGCAACGAATCTAACCAACCGCAGGAATGATCTCCACGGAGTACCCCGGCGCACCGGGGTCAGCCTTGCCGCCGCCCCGGACTGGACCAGGCGGGCCAACGGCCCGGGGTCCCGTTCCGTGCAGCCCAGAGCCCGACAATTCGCGGAGCATGGCGGGCCGTCGTTGGGTGATACTGACCGGATGCCTAAGCCGCTGTGCGTCCTACTGCCCGAGATAGGAGTTGCCAGCGAGACGTTTCTGCGCTGGGACGTCCAGCGGTTGCTCCCTGGCGGCACGGTCGTCGTAGCCGACCCTCCGCCCCGCGGAGAGACCGTCACCGGCGTGCCGACGTGGGACGCGGGCGACACGCCGCGTCTCGTCTTCGGCCCGCTGCCAGGCGATCCGCCGCCAAGCCTCGCAAGGCAGAACGCCCTGCTGAACTTCCTTGCCGAGCATGACGTTGAGGTTGTTCTGGCGGAGTACTTCGACTTCGCCGACCGCTGGTTCGAGCTGCTCTTGAAGGCGGGCGTGCGGGTGTGGGTGCGCGGGCACGGGATTGATATGACTGCCCGTCTTCGCGAGCCCCGCTGGCGGCGGGCGTACCGACGCTTCGCTGAGGCTTCCGGGCTGATCGTCCCCAGCAACGCCGCCGCAGGCCGGCTCGTGGATCTGGGTCTACCCTCTGAGCGCGTGCACGTGATTCGGTTCTGCGTCGACGCCCCAGCAGTTCCACCCAGTCGAAGGCGGCGGGGCCCGGATGTGAGATGCGTGGCGGTGGGTCGCCTGGTCGAGAAGAAGGCGCCGCTGCTGCTGCTGAAGTCCTTTCACGCCGCGAGCGCCGTCGATCCCCGGCTAACTCTCGACCTCGTCGGAGACGGGCCGCTCATGGCCGATGTGCGCCGGTTCATCAGCGCCCGCCGGCTCGGCAGGCGAGTCAAGATTCACGGCAGGCTCCCGCACGACCAGACGCTGTCGGTGATCGGCGGCGCGGACCTGTTTCTACACCACGCGGTGACCGCCGACACCGATGGCGACGGCGAGGGTCAACCACTGTCGATTCTGGAAGCCATGGCCGCTGGGCTGCCCGTCATAGCGACCCACCACGAAGGGATACCGGAGATAGTCGCCAACCAGGTCAGCGGTCACCTCGTGGCCGAACGCGACGTGGCCGCTATGAGCCACGCGATCCTGGCACTCGCCGGTGATCCAGTGCTGCGCCATCGGCTCGGCGTTGCCGCCTGGAGCACCATCCGCTCAGGCCACACCGAGGAACACGTCCGGACACGGCTTCTAGATCTACTTGCGCTACCCAAACCGACGCAGGTTCCGGCGGGCGCCTGGTGAGGAACGTCGTCTTCCTGGTCAAGAACGGCATCGGCTTCGGCCACATCCGGCGTGCCGTGCTGCTCGCCGAAGCGGTGCAACGCGCCAGCGAGGTTCAGCCCGTCATCATCAGCCAGGCAAGCTCGCTGGCCCTCTACGCCGACACCCCGGTGAAGGTCATCAACTTTCCGCTGCTGCACCGGGTCACATCCGCCGTAGCCGAGGACCGCTACGAGTCGATCCTCGAACGGCTTCTAGACCGCCTTGACCCTGCCGTCATCGTTGAGGACACCTATCCCGACCCTCGCTACCTGAAGCTCACGGCGCTGGCCGACCGGCCCCGTCTGCTGGTGATGCGCCGCCTGGACGGCTTGTCATTCGACCAACTACGCACGCGGGGGCGATTCGCGGCCTACGACAAGATCCTCATCGCCCAAGACCCCGAGGGCTTTGCGCATGAGGGCCACAGCGGCGAGTCGCTGACAGCCGTCAGGCACAGCGGCGTCTTCTCCTTCGTCGGCAACCTCAGCCACATCCCCACGGCCCAGGAAATCTCGGCGGCGCGACAGGCGTACGCGCCGCTCGGGGAGCCGTTGGTGGCAGTCAACGGCGGTGCCGGCGGGGACCAGATGCCCGACGGCTATGGCGACAGACTCTTCAACGCCTGCGCCACACTCGCCGCCAAGCTGCACGCCGAAGACCACCCAGCGCGGTTCGTCTTCGTCACCGGCCCCTACTACGCCGGACGACCACTGGCCGACGCGCCCAACGTCACCGTCCGCCAGTTTGAGCCACAGCTCGCCGCGCTACTCGCCGCAGCCGACGTCGCTGTCATCAAGCCGGGCAACAACGCGCTCTCAGAAGCCCTAAGTGGGCAGGGTAATCTTGTGCTGGTTCCAGACGCTTCATTCATGGAAGGCCTAGATAAGCACGCTAGGCGAGTCGCCCGACGCTACGGCGGCGCAGTCGCCAACAACGACCCGCACGCCTTGGAAACTGCAGTCCGAGCAGCATTGAAACTGCCACCACGCACCGTTCGCCCCGAACCCAACACCAACGGCATCGACGCCGTAGTGGCTGCCATCCACCGGCACGCATCGCCAAGGCCAGTTGCGATTTGCCGCCGCATTCTGCTCCTGCTGTCTCCCGGCGCGCAGCTGCACCCAGAGCGGGTCCGAGAAATCCTACCGCAGGCCCTATCGAATGCAGTCGTCATCGATGACACCTGCCCGGGCGGCGACGTCGCCACGCTCGCCGGCTGGCGGTCACGCGCCGGCTCCCGGCGCCCAAAGGCGGTCGTTCTGGACGGCGCACCACCATCGGAAACACCACAAGCACTCGCCGACCAAGGCGCCAGCCTGTTGATCACATCCGGGCCAGCGTCCCCTGCCATCGAACGGTGGCTGAGGCTGGCCCCAGCCTCTCCTGCGCTCACCATCGTCGCTAGCTCCATGGTCCGAGCAAAGCCAGGCAGAACTGATCTTCTCACCCGGCGCCTTGCCGCGCTGCTGGACGCCGCCGATCCCGCCTGCCTTTTCCTAGACCTGTCCCGGCTGACGGGCGCCACCGAAGTGCACGACTACCTGAGACATCTGGCGTCATGGCTGGCAGAACAGCCCATCCTTCTGGTCTCACCGCAAGAAACGACAGCCATGCGGTCGCGACGCCTTCTGGAGTCAGCATGACAAGTCAAGAGACAACTCAACCAACGCCGACCGAACCGGACCTGGACACGATCCTCATTCACGACGTTCGGCGCGCAGATGGTGATGTAGACGCACTCGCAGGCCGAGTCCTCGCCCTGCTCGAGGAGGGCAAGAACCTGGTGGACCTCTCAAAGCACGATACCCGCGGCACGACCATCCACCTGCGGGCCTGCACACATGGAGCCAATCGGCAATGACAGCACCTGCACTGACTGCCCGCCTAGCCGCTGAGGTGCGCGCGAAGGGCTATGCGATCTGGCCCGAGTTCCTCAGCCCCGCCCGATGCGCCGCACTGCGAGACCTCGCCCAAGCGCTCGCTGAAAGCGAACACGCGAACCACTACCCCGGGTCGACACGAGTATGGGACCTTTTCCGACACGGCCAACCGTTCACGGACCTGCTCACCGACCCTTGCCTCTCGGCCCTGCTCAACAGCCTCTTGGGCGAGCACCACCTGCTGTCGGACTTCAGCCTCAACGTGGTTCACCCGGGACAACCCGTCGACAACTGGCACATCGACTACCCCTACAACGAGATGCCGAGCCCGGTCACCGGCTCCATCCTCGGCCTGCAATGTGTCCTCGCCCTCGACCAGTTCCACGAAGGCAACGGCGCCACCCAACTGGTCCCCGGTTCGGACAATCCACCACGGAACCCCGACCCGCAGGCCATCGACCAACAGGTCGTGTTCTGCGCTGAGCCAGGAACGCTGCTGGTCATGGCCGCCGCCACGTGGCACCGCTCAGGCGTCAACGCGTCAGGCGCGAGACGCTCTGCGGCCTTGCTCAGCTTCGTCGAGCGTTGGGTCAGGCCGATGTCCGATCCCCCAGAGCCAGGGCCGTGGACCTCCACTGACGCGCTTCGGACACTGCTCGGGACGCAGCGTCCACCCGACACCATCAACGGCGTGCCGGTCTAGCCGGAAGCCGCATTTCGCACGACTCGGGCGGGCACACCCACGACAGTCGCCCCATCGGGGACATCACCGATGACTACCGCGCCCGCGCCCACGCGCGCTCCCTTACCTATTCGAAGGCTCCGCTCATGCGGAGTGATCACGACGGCGTTCGCGCCGATCATCACACCGTCCTCAATGACGATCCGATGAGGCGAACCCGCCGGAGCGCGCACGGCAAGGGTGACGTTCTGCCAGATGCGCACACCCTGGCCAACCGTCACATTGTCATGAACCACCGTCCCGAGCCCATGGTGACCGAGATACACGTCAGGACTCACCTCCCCACCCACAGCCAACGAGTTGTGATACAGAATCGAATTCAGCTGCTTGACGAGCTTCGCAAGTCGGCGAAATCCCCGCTTGCGGAGCGCAATCGCCAGGAGCCATAGCTTCTCCGGTCCCACACGCCACCTCCAGATCGGCACAAGATACGCCGACCTGGCCGTGCTCCACACCGGTCGGGTTGCTCCTGCTCCCCCACTGTTGACCGTCGTTGATCTTGCAGAGGACGACGTCATTCGTTGTGTCGATGACCGGGGCGTGGAAAGGCCCCGCCTGCTCGTGGCTGGCGGGGCCTTCGTCTGACGAGTGACGGTGTCGTCGGCGGGGTGACGGGTTAGTCGGCGCCGATTTCGGAGATGGCGATGCGGGCGGCTTTCTCGTCGACGATGCCGGCGTTGCGGGCGAATGCCGCGGTGAGGGCGTTGACGGCGAGGTTGTTGACTGCTCGCGGGTAGCCGCGTGAGGCGTTGTGGATCAGGGTGACCGCGTCGTCGCTGAACAGGGTGTCCGAGCGCCCGGCGATCTTGACGTGGTGCGTGATGTAGTCGCCGGTCTCTTTCGCGCTCATGCCGGCCAGGGCGTAGCGGACGGTAATGCGCTGGTCGAGCGCGGCGAGCACGCCGAGACGTAGCCGCTGCCGAAGTGTCGGCTGCCCGATCAGCAAGGCGGCGAACGGCGCACCCGAGTCCATGTCGTGATTGGTGAGCATGCGCACGGCCTCGAGTTGCGCGTTGTCCAGAAGGTGCGCCTCGTCGAAGATCACGATCGGGGTGCGGCCCCGTTCGGCGTGTTCGGCGGCCAGCGCCGCCGCGGCTTGCGGGACCAGCGTCGCGGTGTAGAAGCTCGGCACCTGGCCGAGCGCGGACACGACGTGGTGCAGCATGCCGCGGACCCCGACCGACGGGTTCGGCAGGTAGATCACGACGTGCCGGGACGTGTCCGGCGCGGCGGTCGCGGCGCGGACGGCGACGGTCTTGCCCGCGCCGACCTCGCCGGTGATCACTCCCAGGGCGTGCTGTTCGATGCACCAGCCGATCCGGGCGACCGCTTCGGCGTGCCCGTCGTGACGGTGCAGCATCGACGGCGCCAGGCTCCGGCCGAACGGCATCCGGGTGAATCCCCAATGCGACTGCAGACGTGAGCTCACGACCCCACCGCCGTCGGACCGTCGACCGGCTCGTTGCCGTCGCTGGTGAGGGCGTCGTCGATGGTCAGCTGCCCCGGCAGCTGACCGTCATCCGGCGGTGCTGCCGGCGACGCTGGTGGAGTCGAGTAGAGAGCGTGGAATCCGATGCGTTCCTCGTCCTGCAGTTGTTGCTGGTGGGCGTCGGCGACCAGTTGCAGGTAGGCGATCCCGGTGTTCGGGACCGGTGCCGTGTCCGGGGTTTCGGGGCGGGCTTTGGGGTGTGTGTGGCGGGTGATACGGAACGGTACGGCGCGGCCGTAGTGACAGCCGCGGTAGTGCACCTCGATCGTTTCCAGGTCGAACGGGGAGAACACCAACTCGACCTTGCAGCCCACCAGCACCGCCTCGACCTCGTAGGTGTTGCCGTGTAGCGACACCGTCGCGGTCTTGGTGACGGTGCGCCGTTCGGACCATTGGAACGCCTCGGTCAGCGCCTCGGTCGACGGCATGACCGGGCCGTGCCCGGCCGCCTGCCACCCGTCGTCCCAACGCTGCAACGGTGTCTGCCCGGTCTCAGAATGCACGCGGTGGTGGTACTGGGACTCGACCCACGCGGTGAACAGCGCGTTCAACTCCAGCAGCGCAGCCGCGTGCGTGAGACCACGCTCGGCGAGCTCGGCAGCGGTCGAATCCGTGACCTCGACAAGGAACTGGTCCCGCACGCTCCGGAACCACCTCTCGATTTTGCCTCTGCCTTGCGGGCGGTGCGGTGTCGAATGGACCAGGCGGATGCCGAGTTTGCCGCACGCGCGCAGCAGCCACGCGTCGACGAACGCGCTGCCGTTATCGACATAGACGCTCGCCGGGACACCACGTGCCGCGAGGGCTGGTTGCAGCGCGGCGGCCAGGCGCACGGTGTCCTCGGCGAACCCGAACCGATACCCCACGGCCAGGCGGGAGCGGTCGTCCAAGAACGCGAAGAGGTAGGTCCTGCGGCCGCCGATCTTCGGGCCGTGCAACGCGTCGCCGACCCAACGCTCGTTGCAGGCGGCGGCCTCGAACCGGCCGAACACCGCCGTCGCGCCCTCGGCCGCCGGGCGGATCAGGTCGTGACGGTGGAACAGCCGCAGCAGCGTCGATTCCGACGGCGACCAGCCTGCCGAGGTCTTCAGGATCCGGGCGACCTGCGCGGCGGTGCGGTCCGGGTTCTCCCGCTTCAACGCCACCGCCAGCTCCAGCACCGTCGTGTCGATCCGCGTGCCGGGTTGCCGCGTCGACGGGGCCAGGGCGTCGAACCCGCCGGCGCGGTAACGGCGGATCCAGCGATCCAGCGTGTCGCGGGAATAGGAGTGTCGCCCGCCGAACGGGCCATCGTGGGTGCGGGCGGCGATCGCCCGCACCACCCGGCCGCGGGCCTTCATCGACAGGCCCGGTTCCAGGGCAGGGCAGATCAACTGGTAGCGGAACAACGCCACCTGCTGCGCCCTCGCCCGCCGGGTGACGTCGTCGTGATCATGCGTGGACACGCGTGGATTCCTCGATTCAGCAAAGGGGAAACCCGGCTCGCTCGAACCGAGATCTCGGCGGATCACGGTGGCCGGGCAGTGACCCTCGAGAGGATTCCCGACCATCGGCCGCGCCCGTCAGGGGCGACTCGTGTTGCTACCCGGCCAGCGGCCATCCCGGAGCAAGAAGCCGACCAACCGAACACGCGGCAGCGACCTGCCACGCCGTCACCGGGCCGAGCACCCCGACCGGCCCGAACCTGCCCGTCAGCGCCGCGGTCGCCGCCCCGAGAGCGGCGAGCAGATCCCGCCACGGACACCCAAGGCGAGTCGGCACCGCGACATCGACACCGGCGCGACGAGCGACCTGCAGCAAGAACACGCGGGCCGGTTCGAGCCGGCCGGCAAGCCTGCGCAGCCAGCCCCGCACCGTCGCCGCCGGCACCCGCAGCCGTTGCCCGGCCGGCCGATGACCCGCCCCAGCGGCGCGGGCCGTCACCGCCGCGCCGATCACGTCGACCACGTACGCGCGGCGCAGCAACACGGTCACCGGCAGGAGCACATGCGTGACCCGACACGCAGTGCAGCGCGCCCGACGCGGGCGCAGCGTCTCGACCAGGCCGTGCACCCCGCGTGGCCGGGCCCACCCCCACGGCCGCAGCGATTCCTCGCACCCCGGACACGCGAGCCGGCCGCCCACCAGCCTCGTCTCGACCAGAACCGAGTCAGCCTCTACCGTCACCAACGGTGCCTCCGCGCATCAGCACGGCCCTCCCGCTGCGGTCCTCCACGACACACAGGCGGGAGGGCCGTTGTCGTGTTCGTCGGCGCGATTCTTCACAAGCTCGGCAACCTGACGGCGCCGACCACGAGCACCAACACCACCACGAAGATCAACCGATCATCGGCATCAGCACTGACGCCAACCGGCGCGATCGTCGGCGTTAGGAATGCCGCTCAACACCCCACCCTGTCCACCCCGTACCTGGTCCCGGAACGACTCTCCGAGCGGGAGCCGGCGCCTCAGCCTGGCACCAGTGAGCGTCGGCGCTGTGTTCCGCGCAGTGCTCGCCGACCACCGTGGTGGCACCAACCGTCACAGGCGCGCGGGCAGGGTCAAACTCAATGCGGCTGCGGTATGGGCTCGGACAAGCCAGTCCACGGTCACGTCGATCGCCTCGTCCTCCCGCTCCCGTGAGTCGAACCCATGATCCGAGCCCGCCACGCTGTGGAAGTCACAGGCGGCGCGGCTCAATGCCGCCTCCCGCGCGATGTCGTACGACACGTACGAGTCGCGGTCGCCGTGAACCACCAGCGTGCGAGCACTGCTCTTGAGGAATGGCTCCACGGGACGGTAGCAGCGCAACTCCTCCCACAAGACTCGACCGAGCGCGAACTCGCTGTCGATAAGCA
>JBOGDF010000040.1:0-22538 GCA_050701635.1 Micromonosporaceae bacterium
GGGCCCGGCTGGTCGACCAGCCGGCCCGCCGGCAGGTGCCGGTGCGGTGCGACGAGCAGATGGTGGTCGAGTTCTACTCGCGCTGAGCACGCGTGGTCGGCAAGCCGCTCCTGGCGAGCGGCTATCCGGCGCGGTGGATCGGGCCGGACACGCCGGACAGCCGCGCGCCCGAGCCGCCCCAGCGGCTGGCGACGATCTCGGCGGCGATGCTGACCGCGGTCTCCTCCGGGCTGCGCGCACCCAGGTCGAGACCGATCGGAGACCGTAGCCGGGCCAGCTCGTCGTCGGTCAGCCCGGCCTGCTTCAGCCGGATCAAACGATCGTGGTGGGTACGCCGTGAGCCCAGCGCGCCCACGTACGCCACCGGCAGCCGCAGCGCCACCTCGAGCAGCGGTACGTCGAACTTCGGGTCGTGGGTGAGTACGCACAGCACGGTGCGCTCGTCGATCCGCCCGTCCGACGCCTCGTCCCGCAGGTAGCGGTGTGGCCAGTCGACCACCACCTCGTCGGCGGCGGGGATCCGGCGCGCGGTGGCGAAGACCGGCCGGGCGTCGCACACGGTGACGTGGAAGCCGAGGAACCCTCCGACCCGGGCCACCGCGGCGGCGAAGTCGATCGCCCCGAAGACGATCATCCGCGGCGGCGGCGCGTACGAGGCGACGAACAGCGTCAGCGCATCGCCGCGCCGCTCCCCGTACCGTCCATAGTGGAGGGTCCCGGTACGGCCGGCCGCCAGCATCCCCCGTACGTCTCTGGCGACGGCCGCGTCGAGTCGCTCCGCGCCGAGCGAGCCGGCGGTGGCGTCCTGCCACACCACAAGCCGCCGACCGAGTCGAGCCGGCCCGGCTGATTCGACACAGGTGACCGTGGCGACCGGGGTGCCGGAGCGGATCGACGCGGCCACCTCGCCCAGCTCGGGGAAGGTCTCGCGGGAGATCCGCTCGGTGTAGACGTCGATGATGCCGCCGCAGGTCAGCCCGACCGCGAACGCGTCGTCGTCGCTCACGCCGTACCGGCGCAGGATCGGGGGTTGGTCCGGGTCGACGGCGAGGTCGTACACGGCGGCCTCGACGCAGCCGCCGGAGACGCTGCCGACCGCCTCGCCGGTCGGGCCGACCAGCATCGCGGCGCCGGGCTGACGCGGCGCGGACTTGAAGGCGCCGACCAGCGTGGCGAGCCCGACCGTCTCCCCCGCGTCCCACCGGCGGATCAGCTCATCCAGCACCTCACGCATAGGGCAGCCTAGTCACGGCGGTACGCCGCCCGAGTGTCCAGTTTTTGCACACTTTTCACCGGCCCGGCGACCGTACGGTGCGGACATGAAGCCAGCGGACATGAAGCCTGAGGACGCCAGCCCCACGATCGGGCGCCGCCGGTTCCTCACCTACCTGGTGGCCGCACCCGTGTTGACGGTGGCCGTCCGGTGGGGCCTGGACCCGGGCGCCGAGGCCGAGGCGATACCGGGACTCCCCCAGCTGCCCGCGGTCTACGACCTGGGCGACCTCTACACGCTGTCCACCACCCCGACCGCCGACATGCTGGTGATCGAGGTGACCGACGACGGCCGGGTACGCCTCTACCTGCCCCGGATGGAGGTCGGCCAGGGGATCACCACCGCGATCGCGATGCTGGTCGCCGACGAGCTCGACATCGACCTGTCCCGGGTGGAGATCCCGCTCTCCGACGCCCGCCCGGAGCTGATGTTCAACCAGCTCACCGGTGGCTCCACCACGATCCGGTCCACGTACGCCCCGGTACGGCGGGCCGCCGCCGGCGCCCGGGCCCGGCTGGTCTCCGCCGCCGCCGCGACGTACCAGCGGGACCCGGCGACCCTGACCACCCGGGACGGCGCCGTGGTCGCCCCGGACGGCACCGCCTGGTCGTACGGGTCGCTCAGCGCCGCCGCCGCCGATCCGCAGCTGGCCGTCACCGCGTCGGCCAACCCGAAGCCGACCTCGCAGCTGGACCTGGTCGGTACACCGACCAACCGGATCGACGCCCGGAAGATGGTGACCGGGCAGCTCACGTACACCCTGGATCTGGATGTCCCGAACGCCAAACCGACGATGGTACGGCGACCGCCCACCATCCAGGGATCGCCGGCGGCGATCGGCAACGAGGACCAGGTCCGGGCGATGCCCGGCGTGATCGACATCGCGATGGTGCCGACCGGGGTCGCGGTGATGGCCGAGACGTTCGGGCAGGCGCTGGACGCCAAGAACGCGCTGCGGGTGACCTGGAACAAGGGCACCATCGACAACCTGTCCGACGCGGACATCAAGGCGAAGCTGAGGGCGGCGACGGTCCCGTTCACCGCGCCGCCGCTCGGTGCGCTGACCGTCGACGCCGAGTTCGACTACGCCTGCGTGTCGCACGCCCCGCTGGAGACCAACTCCGCGATCGCCGACGTACGGGCCGACCGCGCGGAGATCTGGTCCGGGCTGAAGATCCCTATCATCGCGTTGCAGCGGATCGCCCAGGAGCTGGGGCTGCCGGAGGACGCGGTGACCGTACACGTGGTGCAGTCGGGCGGCTCCTTCGGCCGGCGGCTGTACTTCGACGGCGCGCTGGAGGCGGCCCGGATCTCGCGGGCGATGGGGCGTCCGGTGAAGTTGATGTGGAGCCGGATCGACGACATGCGGCACGGCCGGATCCGGGGCGCCTCGCACCACAAGGTGCGCGCCACGCTGGGGCTCGGCCAGGTGATCAGCTACGAGCACCGGGTGGCGTCGGTCAAGACCGACTGGCGGCACGGCTTCGGCGAGATCATCACCGCGATGGGCGCCGAGGGCCCCGGCAACCTCGGCTACACCCAGACGATCTTCAACCTGACCGTGGAGTGCCCGTACAACTTCGGGGTGATCACCGAGGTGATCAACGAGCCCGAGGACATCGTGATGAACACCTCCGCATGGCGGTCGGTCTACTCCTCGATGACCCGCGGCGCGGAAGAGCTGATCGTCGACGAGATCGCCGCGAAGCTGGGCAAGGACCCGTACCAGTTCCGGATGGAATCGCTGAAGGACGACCAGCAGCGGGCGGTGCTCCGCAAGGTGGCCGAGGAAGGCGGCTGGGGACGCAAGATGCCCGCCGGACACGCGCAGGGCATCGCGTACCACCAGGAGTACCGGTCCAGGACCGCCTGCCTGGTGGAGATGGACGCCACCAACCCGAAGCAGCCCCGGGTCTACAAGGCGACCATCGCGGTCGACGTCGGGCTGCCGATCAACCCGCGCGGGCTGCAGGCGCAGATGCTCGGCGGGCTCACCGACGCGATCTCCACGGTGCTGCGGGCCGGTCTGCACATCGACAAGGGGCTGCCGCTGGAAGGCAGCTACTCGCAGTTCCACTACGCCCGGCAGAAGAACTCCCCGATCGATGCGAAGGTGTTCGTGATGCCGGCCAACGCCGACAAGCCCGGCGGCTCCGGCGAGCTCGGCGTACCGGCCGCCGCCGGCGCCGTGACCTGCGCGTACGCCCGCGCCACCAAGACCAAACCGCGCAGCTTCCCGATCAACTCCGACATCGACTTCGAGCCGTTCCCCCGCTAAGGAGCCGCATCGTGCCCAGTTACACCTTCACCGTGAACGGCAGGTCGGTCACGGTCGACGCCCCGGCTGACCTCGCGATGCTCTGGGTGCTGCGCGACAAGCTCGGCATCAAGGGCCCCAAGTACGGCTGCGGCATCAACGTCTGCAAGGCGTGCACCAGCCATATCGACGGCGAGGCGTTCAACCCGTGCACCACGCCGGTCTCCGAGTGCGCCGACCGCGACGTCACCACCATCGAGGGGCTGGCCGACGGCGACCAGCTGCACCCCGTACAGGAAGCGTGGCTGGACCAGGACGTGGCCCAGTGCGGCTACTGCCAGCCGGGACAGATCATGGCGGCGGTGGCGCTGCTGCGGCGTACCAGCAACCCGACCGACGCGGAGATCGACGCGATCGAGAACGTCTGCCGCTGCGGCACGTACTTCCGGATCCGGGAAGCCATCAAGCAGGCCGCCGCCGCGATGCGCTGAGGCGTCGGCAAAACCTCAGGCTGAGGCGTTGGCAGAACCTCAGACCGAAATCCGCAGAACCCGGATCCGGTTGTAGAGGGTGGAGCGGCTGATCCCGAGCTGCTCGGCGGCGTGCCGCTTGTTGCCGCCGGTGGCCCGCAGCGCCGACACGATCGCGTCCCGCTCGGCCTGTTCCCACCGGGTCAGCGCGCGGCTGGGCGGCAGCCCTCGGTACGCCTCCGGCAGATCCGCCACGGTGATGTCGCCCGCGGACCGGGTCTGCGCCGCGTGGCGTACCACCATCCGGAGTTCTCGCAGGTTGCCCGGCCAGTGGTGGCCGGCGAGCGCCGCGAGCGTGCTCGGCGCGAACCGTACGCTCGGGTCCGCGCCCTGCTCGGCGAGCATGCCGTGGGCCAGTGCGGGAAGCTCGTCGCGGCGGCTTCGCAGCGGCGGCAGCTCCACCGTCGCCGGGCATCCGGCGGCGAGCCGCGCGGCGTCAGACCCGAGATCACTCCTGGGTACGCCGGTCAGCACGATCCGCGCCGTGGAGTCCGCCAGCAGCCGGGCCAGCCGTACGCACACCGCCGGCGGCAGCAGCTGGAGCTCCTCGATCGCGAGCACCCCCGGATGCGTCGCCGCCAGCTCCTCCAGCCGGGTCCACCCGGCGTCGTCGATCCTGGCCGCGTCGAGCGTCACCAGCGGCCCGTCCCCGGCCAGGACCGACACCGCGGTGGTACGCCCAGAGCCCGGCTCCCCGCTGATCAGCACCGGATACCGGCCGTCCCGCAGCCGTGCGAGCTGGTCGGCGACGGCCGACCCCGGCACCGCCGTACGCCGCCCGTTCCCTCCCCGGTCGGCGCGCCGCCGCTCGGCCGGCGCCAGCTGGAACAGCACGCCGCCGGTGCCGTCGATCCGCGACACCTCCGCGTCGACAACCTGACCCGACGCCAGGGTGAGCTGCCGGCGCAGGCTGCGGTCCAGCGGCGTGTCGTACGCGACCGTGCGCAGCATCGCGTGGTCCGGCAGCTCCAGCAGGTCCACCGCGGCCGGGTTGGTCAGCACCACGTCCGGGTCGAGCACCACGACCGCGCGGTGCCGGTGCTGCGCGGCGGCCCGGAACGCGGCGAGCAGGTGCTGTTCGGACTGGCGCGACCCTTCCAGCAGCCGCTGCTCGACGTCGCGCACCGCCCACCGTACGAACGGTACGAACAGCGGGTTCGCCGTCGGCATCACGCCGGTGATGTCCAGGACGCCCTCCAGCCGGCGAGTCACCGGATGCCGGATCGGGTGGCCGTAGCAGCTGAACTGCCGCAGCGACTCGAGGAAGTGCTCGGCACCGTTGACCAGCAGCCCGCTCCCCGTCTCGTACGTGGTGGCCAGCGAGTTGGTGCCGGAGACCTCCTCGGGAACCCGGCGACCCGGCACCGCACCGACCTGCTCGAGCACCTGCTCGACCCGCCGGTCGGTGAAGCGTACGTCGATGATCTGGCAGTCCCGATCCGCCAGCGCGAGGCAGAGCGTGGTGTCCACCAGCTGCACGGTCATCTCGTCCAGCACCGGCTTCGCGGCGACCATCAGCCGGCTCGTACGGTCCACGTCGGCGACCGGCAGCCCGTCGATGCGGTCCTGCGGGGCGAGCCCGGCCCGCCGCGCCCGATGCCACGAGGCGGCGATCTCCGGGCGCGCGGGAGCGTCCCCCGCCGGTGGTGTCGCCGGCATTGACACGGACGCTCCTCGACCGCCCCAGCAGCATTACCCCTGTCCCCCGAGGTCTGCTGAGAGCGGACTCATCATGTCATTCGAGACATCAATCTGGATAGCCTCGAACGCCTGACATACCACCCGGACCGCCCTCACCCGTCGACCATGATCATGGGGCCCTTCATGTCGTCATGCCGAACATTGCAATGTGACACGTTTTAACAGTCCCCTGCTGTGCCCGTGTTAGCCAATTCGGGGGCTGGGGGTGCACGGGACAGTAGCCGGTTGGGCGGGGTCGCGTTCCGCGCGTCCGGCCGTGAAGTTGTGCGGCCTCGATAGGAGGAGCCTGCGCGGGGCCCGGTCAGACTCTGCCTCGCTGGCGGCTGGCCGCCGGGTTGTCCCGGTGCTGGGTGATCTGGTGCGCCTGGCCTACGTTGTGGCTCGACGCCTGTGCCAGGCTGTCCGGGTGCATGCACCGGAGGTGTTGGCGGCGTACCGAGCTGAGGATGTTCAGGCTGCGGTCGCCCGCGTGTTGGCCCGTGTGCCGGACGGCTCGTTGATGGTCAGAGCCGCCACCGGCCTGGCGGTCACGTGTGCGGAGGTGCTGAGGGAGAGGCGCGGTCGCGTCAGCGGGGGCCATGTCGTCCTTCTGGTGGGTTCGGGCAACAACGGAGGTGACGCGCTACTGGCTGGTGCCCGGCTGCGCAGACGCGGCGTTCGAGCCGAGGCGCTGCTCGTCGGAGATCGCGCCTACGAGCCCGGCCTGACGGCCTTGCTGGATGCTGGCGGTCGGGTGATTGACGCGCGTTCAGCCAAGGGCCGGAAGGCCGGTGTCACGGTTCTGGCAAGTGCCGATCTCGTGATCGATGGCGTGGTGGGAACCGGTGGATCGGCGGGTTTGCAGGCCCCGGCGGACGAACTGGTAGACGCGATCCCACCGGGCGTCGCGGTGGTTTCCGTCGACCTGCCCAGCGGTGTGGATCCCGACACGGGCGAGACGCCCGGAAAGCATGTGCTGGCCGATGTGACAGTGGCCTGCGGCGCATTGAGCCCGTCCGTGCTCGTGCCTCCGGCGTCCCATGCTGCTGGTCGAATCGTGTTCGTTGATGTTGGCACTGCGAGGGAGCTACAACCCCCGCCAGCCGTGCAGCGCCTCAGTCCCGCCGGGGTGGCGGCGCGATGGCCGGTACCGCGACGGCACGATCACAAGTACACCCGCGGTGTCCTGGGCGTGGTTGCCGGGTCTGACATGTATCCGGGTGCTGCGGTTCTCGCTTGTGCCGGTGCAGTGCGGGCCGGGGTCGGCATCGTCCGGTACGTCGGCCCGGAACACGTGACGAGCCAGGTGTTGACCGCGAGGCCGGAGGTGGTGCCTGGACTTGGCAGGGTGCAGGCGTGGCTGCTCGGGTCGGGGGTGGAGGAGGACGAGCAGCAGGACGCGGCGATCGATGAGGCTTTGAACTCCGGGCTTCCATGCGTGGTGGACGCTGGCGCGCTGGAGGCGTGCGTTCGGCGGCGGGCGTCGGATTCTCGCGCGGCCTCTGCCGACGATGTGTTGTTGACGCCGCACGCGGGCGAACTCGCCAGGATGCTCGCCATGTTGGGCCACGACGTGACGCGTGAGCAGGTCGAGGCCAAGCCGATGCGCCACGCGTTCTGGTTGGCGCGTGATGCGGACGCGACGGTCCTGCTGAAGGGGCATCACACGCTCATCGCGTCCCCTGGCGGGCAGCTATTCAGCCAGGCAGAAGGCCCGGCGTGGCTGGCTACGGCGGGATCCGGGGATGTACTGGCCGGCATCGCCGGCACCTTGATGGCGAGCGGAGTAAAGGCCCCTTGGGCGGGCGCGATGGCCGCCTTGATTCACGGGCGAGCCGCTGCACGGGCATCGCAGGGTGGACCGATTGCCGCGTCGGAAATCGCGGATGCCACGCCCGCCACGATTGCGGGTCTACTGAACCTGAAGAAGTCCGTGCCGCATCCCGTCGCCCAGTGAGGCTCTAGCGTGGAACCCAACGACCTGATCAAGAACTTCCATCAGCGCAAGCCAACACCTGAGCGCCAGGCGATCACCCATGTGTCACTTGCGCTGACGCAGGTCCGAGACCTACCGCAGTACGCCGCCCACGATGCCGCAGTGGACCCGACCGTGCGGATCGCCTGCCTCGAGGCCTTCTACGTGAGTGTCCGACTCCTCGCCGAGTTCTTCGTGAGGAAACCGGCTGGCAAACACGAGGACTACACGGCCTGGTCGTTCCTGCCGTCATGGCAACCAGCGCCGGAAGACGCGGCCGGGCGGCTCGGTGAACAGTGGACCATCGCGAGTCAGCAGGTGATGCACCTGAGTAAGAAGCGGATACAGGAGGATGTGAACAACCCCCGCCATGAAGACACGTCGGAGGACGGACTCCGCAAGATTGCAGCCGATTGTGACGCTGTCCTTCGCAGCTTTACGGAGGCGTACGAGGCTGACACTGCACGCTACGTCGAGGGCTTCCGGCGCCTAGTTGAGGCCTTTGAGTCTGGACCGGGAAACTGAGGCAAGTCGTCGGCCGCTGGATCGGATCAAGTCTCAGGCGGCGATGAGGCCGACTCGGCGGGCGAGGTCGCGTACGTGAGCGCGGGCGCGGGCGCGGTCTCGGTGGAGCAGTTCGCGGAGTAGGTCTTGGACGAGTCCGGAGTCGCGTACTTCGTCGGCGGAGACTTCTTCGGCGTCGAGGAGTACGAGGATGGCGGACTCGTCTTCGCCGCGTTGTACGTAGCCGCGTGCGGTGTCGATGAGTACGCGGGCTCGGCGTTCTACGCTGGGTACGTCTTCGATGTTGAGCCGGGAGGCGTACTCCACGATCTCGTCGGATCGACCGAGTTCGGCGTGGATGGCTAGTCCGTGGATGTCGACGTTTCCGCGTCCGAAGACCGTCCAGGGCTGGTACCGGTGGCCGAGTGTGCGGGCGGCGTCGTCGGCGACTCGGTGTAGCGCCCAGGCCCGTCCGTCCTCGTCGGACTGAGCTGCGCTGATCGACGCGGCGAGGTGCAGCATGCCGTAGTCGGCGAGCAGGTCCGGGTCGGGGTGGCTCGCGTCGATGTGGGGTTTGAGTTCGTCGGCGGCGGCGAGGCACAGTCGTGTGGCCTCTTCTTGTTGCCCGGCGCGGCGGTAGGACGCGGACAGTGCCCATGCGCCGAGCGCGATCAGGTGCGGGTCGTCGGCTTCGCGGGCGGCGTTCATGGCGCGGTCGGCGGCGATCCAGGCGAGGTCGCCGTCGGAGATGTGGTGCAGCCATTGCCGGGTGACCTGGTAGGCGCCCGCGAGTGCCCGTGCTGCGGTCCGCTTGTCGTCGGCTACCCGGTAGGCGGCGATGGCGTCGCTGAGCAGCGCGGGGAGGAGGTCTCCGAGGATCACGTGGGCGGTTGGGGACTCGTGCCAGACCGACCACGCGTGGGCCACCCGCGACTCGACCTGGTCGAGGGCGGGTGGAGCGGCCGATAGCGCCGGTACGGCGGCGCGCATGATGACGGCCCGTACGGCGGCCACGGCCTCGCCACGTGGTGGGCGCACTCCGGGTGCGAGAGTGTCGACTGGTCGACCGATGAGGTCTTCGAGGGTGCATCCCGCCACCGCGGCGATTCGCAGCAGGTCGGTGAGCCGGTCGGCGTGTCGGCGGCCCTGCTCGACGGCAGACACCCACTGCACCGAGCGGTCGATGCGCCCGGCGAGGTCGGCCTGGGTCAACCCGGCGGCGCGACGATGGGCTGCGATGTTGGGGCCGAGTCCCCGCAGAACGGAGATGGGCTCGGCGCCAGAGCCTGGTGTACGGGTGCTCTCCGAGTCCATTCCTGCTCCTACCTGGCGAGCTGGCGTGACATGACCTCAGCGCGGTGCGCGCACCTCCGACTGTGAATCCAACCCTATGGCAAGACTGTCACACCTGTAGTAGTTCGATCACGCCCGGCTACCTAGCGTCAAGGCTTGCACACGCCCGGCGGGGCCGAAACGGGGACGAACGTTGCCTCTGACCTGCCGGACAGAACGCGACCAAGGTGGCGGTGTCGTCCGGTGACGCACCGTCCACTCCGGAGCTGTGGAGGCAATCATGAACCGGCCCAAGCCGCACACCGAGCAGCCAGTTGCCGTCCCGTACGGCGGTGATGCCGCGGTGGCGCGGTCGATCGCCGAGCTGCACCGCCGCAACCCGTGGACCGGGCGCTGCAGCGCCTGCAAGGAACCCTCTCCGTGCCGTGACCGGCGGGACGCGAACACCGCGCTTGCGTACGTGGCGACCCGACCCCCGGCGGATGGCGCAACGATGGTCCCGGCTGCGTCGGGCAGGTAGCGCCGGTGATCGCGATCGGACGTGCGTCCGTGCCTGACAGAGCAGTACGGCTTGCCCAGCGCCGTGGCAGGGCATCTGATGGCGCTGGTGCGGTGGTGCGGCGGCGCCCAGCACAACGCGATCCGTGGACCGCGCGGGGACTGCTGTGGGGAGCGTCGTGCCGACGCCTGCTGGTGCCGGTGCTACAGCCCAACAGCCAGCGGGTCTACTCGTGCGGTCACCAGTGCGGCCATCGTGACGTGCCGGCTGAACCGGTGGAGCGGGAGCTGTTGCTCAAAGTGCTGGTGCGGGCCGCGACCGCGTTGAAGCACCCCGGCTTGGTGTCCATCGACGAGGCGCAGCGCTGGCGGCTGACCAACCCACTGGATTCCCGCGCGATGCCGCTTGCCGGTTTGGTTCGAGCAGAGGTGGGCGATGAAGGGGACTGCCGTCCGGTGTGGCGGCACGAGGAGTTCCGGGACCCGGTAGGTGCCCGGGGAGCCCGGCGGTGGTGACGGCGGTGGCAACCGACGTACCGGACTCGGCGAACCCCGAGGCTCACGGCCCGGTGCCGTGCCGAACCTGCGGTGTCCCAGTCGTGGCCACTGTGCTCGGCTGGATGCACATCGACCGGCGTGGGGTACCGAAGACCTGGCTATGCCATGACCACATGACCCTGGCCGCGCCGCAGTCCGAGCCCTTGCCGGAGCCGAAACCCCACACGCGGTCAGAACCCAGGCAGCGCCCCACCCCCATCCCACCCCGCGCGGACACCGCGAGCACTGGCCCCACCACCGGAGCTGCTCCCGCCGAGTGGCCGCCCCCGCACAGCGATGAGCCCTGGTGGGAGAACAGGCGATGACACGACGAACGCGGATACGGATCGGAGCTGATCGAGTGGCTGCGCCTCAGGTGATCATCACCGGCTGGACCGGTGCGGGTAAGACCACCCTCGCCGGTCGCCTCGCCGCAGAGTGCCACCTCCGCGCGGTCGTCGCCTCCCAGGGCCTGCTCAACGCTGTGGGCGCGACGGACCGTCCCCGGCTTGAGCGACTCGCCTCCTGGTTGGATCCGAATCGGCAGGACCCGCGAAGCGCGGCGGTGGACCGCCGTGTTGACCTGGCGTTGATTTCGGCGATCCTCTCCGAGGACCGGCCGATGGTGGTCGAGTCGGCGGGCTCCGTAGCGCTGCTGATGCCTCTGCTCGATCAGACATTTCGCGTCCGGCTGGAGGCGAGCGAAACGGTTCGGGCGGCGCGGATAGCGGACCTGATGGCGGGCCGGGTTTCGATCAGCGAGGCACGGACCGTCGTGGCGCGCAAGGACGCGGCGACGGCGCAGGCGGCGCGTGATGGGTGGGCGCTGGACCTGCGCAACGACAGCGCCATGCACTGGCGCCACGACCTGGTGCTGCGTTGCCCGCACGCTCCCGAGTGCGCGGCACCGGCGCGCTGCCAGACGGCCGTCGACCTGCTCACGCTCTCCGCCTACTGGGTGTACGTGAGCTACCTGCGTGCCGACCCGCAGTTCGGGCAGGCCGCCGCGAGGCGTTTGGCGTGTGAGATCGAGGTGTGGCGAGCGTGGGTGGTGAGGGTATCGCCACTACTCACCGAACCGGAGAGCCGCTTCGACCCGGACGTGTGGACCCGGCGTCTGAGGCACGACCTCGACAACACCCCTGCGACGGAGAGTCAGGTCTGCCCATGACAGGCACCGTGACCGACAAACTCACCGCCACTCGTCTCCTCGGCGACCTCGGCTTCGTACTCGCGGTGGACAACTGTGCGCGAGGATGCGAGCACTGCCCCGCGTACGGCAGCCGGACACCAGTGTCCCGGGCACCGTTCGATGACCTGGAGCACCGGCTGATCGGCATCACCGCCGCTCGTCGCCGGCTCGGACTGGCCCCACCGTCCCGTGTCGTTCACTGCTGGCGGATCAGCGATCCGCTCGACTACGCCTGGCGCACAGCCACCGGGCGCGTCGCCACCTGCGCCGACGTGGCCGGCCTGTGGCGTGACCACCTCGGCCAGGGCCTCTACCTGGTGACCAACGGGTCGGAGGGTAAACCCACCGCCCGTCGCGCGCTGGCCCGTCTGGTGGCGCGACCGGAGCTGGTGTCCCAGGTGAAGCTGACCATCACTCACGCGGACCGCGCCTGGGGCACGACCCGCTACCTGGCCAACATCGCCGATGACCTGCGCACCCTCATTCCGCTCTGGGAGCTGCCGGCTACCCGGTGGGAGGACCCGGTGGGCCGCCGGTTCCGGGTCAACGTCAAATCCACACCGGAACGGTACGGCGAGACTCGCGCCGCGGTGGTGCAGGCACTGTTCCACGCCGGGCTGTCGGTTCGGCGCGCCGTGGACGCGTGCGGGGACCCGCAGCGGGTGCGGTTCAAACAGATCTACGACCTGGGCACCGCCGCCGGTCAACACAGCCCACTGGTAGGCGCGCTGGACCTCAGCGACGAGTCCGGGGCGCGGCACAAACCGACACCCGGAACACGAGACCGCCTCCAGTACGGCGTCCGACCCGATGGGCGGCTGTTCATCGTGGACATGTACGCCTTCACCGAACACGATCTCAGCAGTGATGGCCGGCCGGTGACGCTGCACGACGTACTCAACGCGGAGGCTGACTGCCATGCGGTCACCGACGCGTAGCCGCATACCACGGTTGCTGCCGCCCGACCAGTGGCGCGAGATAGACGCGGCGGCATGGCGGGAGCACCGCGGAACGTTCCTGTGTACGGACCAGCCCGAACCGTCCCGCAACACGGCGATCCTGGTCGACGCGGCGTACCGGCCAGACACGTTCACCGTTGCTGAACGCTACGACCGCCCACCATGGCTGGCCCCGAACGAACGCGACCCCACCGCCTGGCTGACCCGGCTCGTCGCCACCCGCCTACGCGCCGCCCCCGAACTCGCCGCAGATGCGGCAGCGTTACGCGCCGCGACCAGCCATGTAGTGGACCAAACCCGGCGCCTACTCGACCTGCCCGGACACGACGGCGGAACCGTAGCGGAGGAGCTCTACAACCAAGAGACCCCATACGTCATCGACCAGCTTGCCGGGGCCACCGTGTTCGACCGCCCCCACGTCGATCTCCATCCGCGCATGTTCCACCATCTCGGACACGCCGTCGTGGCTGACCTGCTCACCGAGCACGCCGAGCCGCTCGAACTGCTCGACACACCGACGTTGATCCGCGTCGCCACGGCGGCCGGGCTGATTGGACTAGACGTCAAGGGCGGGAAGACACGCTGCCGGCCGATCCCGGTACGCGGCACCAGCTCCCACGAAGCGACCGCAGCGATCTACCGGGATCTGCTCCGGCACGCCAAGCAGCCAGCCGGGCTTGACCACACCGACCGGTTCCTGGCTGCCGTGACCCGAGGCGAAGTGCGGCTGGTGTGGTGGTTGGACGACCTGATCGAGTCCGGATTCGACCTGCTGGTCATCCAGCGCCTCGCCACCATCAACCCCCGCCTTCACGTGCTCGTCGTCGCGAAGAACGGACAGCACGACAACGACGCCTCCCACCGTGACGTAGCCCGGATGCTGCGCCTGCCCGCGCTGGCCCCCGTCGTCGGGTTCATGGCCGAAGGCCGCGTCCAGGTCACCCGGCGCGGACCACGCATGGCCACCGCCAACCCACTCAAGCTGCACCCCGAACTGGTCAACGAGATCCAGGGGGCCGACCTGATGTGGTGCAAAGGCGGCCGGATCCACGAGATGGTCACCGGCAACGTCAACACCGTGCTCTACACCGGATACGTCGTGGTCCGCGAGTTCACCGAATCCCAGGCCGGCCTCGACGCCACCAACGCACCCGTCATGATCTTCGAAGCCGCGCCCGGGGAATGGCCGTGGTGGGGCTTTCACGGCCGTGCCCACCACCGGCTCCCGGTGCGACCGGACCGCAGTATCCGTGCCTGCCACAGCACCATCGCCGAACACCACACGCGCGCAACCACCCAAGACCACGACAGCCTCGCCCGTGACCTTCGGCGCCTGCTGCACCTGTGGCCTACCGTGCGGCACCGCTACGGCCGCGCCGCACTCGCCGAGATCCAGCTCGTCCGGGACCGTCTGATCCGGCTGCAGCCGACACCGACCTTTGACATGCTCGCCCTGCTCCACCGAACCGACCAGATACCAGCGGAAAGGAACCACGAATGATCAACGACACGTCGGGGCGCCCCGTCGAGACCTGGCACGCGCTGCGTGGAGTGGTGCTCGGCCTCGACCGGCGCTTCCCCAACCACAACGGCCCCTTCGAACGCATCACCCGACTCACCGAAGAAGCAGGGGAACTGGCCGCCGCCGTCGCCCACGCCGAAGGGATGGGCGTCAAGAACGACAAGCACGGCGCGTTCGACACCGAGAACCTGGTCAAGGAGATCCAGGACGTGCTCCGCGCCGCGGTCGGCATCGCCCGCCACTATGGCGTCGAGCAGGACCTGGAGGACTCGATCGGCCACCATTACCGCCGATACCAGGACATGGGCTACCTCACCGACGACGACATCCCCGCCGCGCCGGCATGACCGCCAGGGAACTCATCCTCGCCCGCCACGGCGAGGCCCGCTGCAACCTCGCCGGGACCATGACCGGCCCGTCCTGCACCGGCCTCACCGACAACGGTCGCGCCCAGACAGAGCGGCTCGGGAAACGACTGCACGCAGAGACCGCGTACCACGGTCCCCTCGAAGCCGTGTACGCGAGCACCACTCGCCGCGCCCTGCAGACAGCACATCTGCTCACCGGTTTCCTCGGTGTGGAGGTCCACGAAGAGAGCTACCTGCGGGTTCCCGACGCGGGGCCGCACGCAGAGGGGAAACCCTGGCCGGAACTGCGGAGAACCGAACCACGCGACCCCGTCAACCCGGACCGGCCACTGGCCCCCGGAGGCGAGGGCTGGGTCAGCTACCTCACCCGTGCCCACGCCGCGCTCACGCGCATTCTCGACGGGCACACCGGACGCGTCCTCATCGTCGGCCACACCGAGACTCTTAAAGCGGCCTACAGCCTCTTCCTCGGCCACGACGATCTCCACCGGATGAAGTTCGACTTCGACCACACCGCGTTGACCATCTGGCGGCCGGCCAGCGAGTGGCCCGGCGCCGCCCCGACACACCAACGATGGACACTCGTCTGCCACAACGACACGACGCACGTTCCCCACAACGCGCCACGGCATACTCTGCAGACCGCAACCGCATGTAACGACCGGTGATTCGTGGCGACGACGTTTGCCAACGGCCACAGTGGACATTGCTCCAGACATCAGGTGCTCCTCCATGATCAGGAGTTACACCGATCGTTTTACAGTCCCTTACGCGGCGTGAGTGTCATGGAAGCATCCATGACACCCATGTAACGCCGCTAACGTGCCCTAATCAAGTCTTCGTCATGACGACATGAAGGGCCCCATGATCATGGTCCCGCGATGCTGCTGCTCGCCAGCGGCGTCGTGGGCGGCTAGCCGACCGTGCGCAGTTGGACGGTGAAGCCGGCCGCCGCGGCGTCGGTGAACATGCCCTGCAGCGACACCCCGCCCTCACCCACGTACGGCAGGCCGGCGACGCCGACGCCCACGGTGTTGACGATGCCGAGCGCCTTGTTGCCGTGGGTGACGTCCGCGACCGGGCCACCCGAGTCGCCGGGGGTCACCGCGCCGTCCACGTAGTGCTGGGTGCCGTCGTTGGAGACCAGTACGCCCTTGCGCTGCTCCTGCGTGGTGGGCAGGACGTGGAATCCGACTCCGTTGCCGGAGAACTGGATCACGTCACCGAGCTTCGCCGTACTGGTGGTGGAGACGCCGGTGGGGATCGCCGGGTGGCCCTTGAGCGCCGGGTTGACGTACGAGAGGTTCGCCGGGGCGATCTCGATGAACGCGTAGTCCAGGTTGCCGTCGATGTACGCCACCGTCCCGAGCGTCAGCACCGGGTCGCCGAGGCTGCCGGTGGCCAGCTCCACGGACTGCCCGACGGTGTCGACGCAGTGCGCCGCGGTGCCGCCGTACACCTTGCCGGCCAGGCTGCCGGTGCCGTCGTAGATCCAGTTCAGGGTGCAGTACGAGCCGCCCATGGTGATCGACACGCCGGGCTGGATCACCGGCGCGGCCAGCGCCGGCGCCACGGTGAATCCGACCGCGGCCACGGTCGCGGCGAGCGCCGCGGAGATCGAGAACCACTTCTTCATGGCGGCACGCCTTTCGTCCGAAACCCTTCCGGGGGTACGCAGATCGTGACCCCACCCGGTGCTGGCGTCAAGATCGATCACTCTCAGGTACGGGACAATGCCGGCTGTGTCACCGGGACGCCAACCACCCGTTTGACCGTGGGCCTGGTGGTGCCGGCGGCGACCGCGGCCAGCACCAGCAGCGCGCCGGCCAGCTGCCACCCGGTCAGCGACTGGCCCAGCACCAGCCAGCCCAGCGCGGTGGCGACCACCGGGCTCAGCAGGGTCAGCAACGACACCCGCGGCGCGCTGAGCCGGGTCACGCCGCGGAACCACAGCGGGTAGGCCACGATCGCGCCGAACAGCGTCAGGTAGCCGTACCCGGAGACGTTCTGCCAGGTCACCGCCGCGGGCAGCCCCTCGACCAGCAATGTCACCGGCACCAGCAGCAGCCCGCCGATGCCGAGCTGCCAGCCGGCGACCGCCAGCAGCGGCCGCAGCCCGCCGGTGAGCTCCGGCAGCCCCCAGCGCCGGCCGAGCACGGTGCCGAGCGCCATGGTGAGCACCGCCGCCGCGGCGGCGAGCAGCCCGTACCCGTCGAGCGACACGCTGGACCGCAGCACCAGCAGCGCGACGCCGGCGGTGCCCGCGGTGGCAGCCGCGAGGGTGCGCGCCGTTGCCCGCTGCTTCAGCAGGGGGTACGCCAGCGCCGCGACCACGAACGGCCCCAGCGCCCCGAGCACCGCCGCGATCCCGCCCGGCAGCCGGTAGGCGGCGAAGAACAACAGCGGAAAGAAGGCCCCGATGTTGAGTACGCCGAGCGCCACCGACCGCCACAGCCAGCGCCGGTCCGGCAGCGCGCGGGCGGCGGCGGTGAGCACGAGCCCGGCCGGCAGCGCCCGGACCGCCGAGGCGAGCAGCGGCCGGTCCGGCGGCAGCAGCTCGGTGGTGACCAGGTACGTGGTGCCCCAGATCGCGGGGCCGATGCCGGTCACCAGCAGCAGCGGCGTCACGGTGCCTCCTCGGGGATTTGTCTTAACGTTGAGATATCTCCCGCCACTCTGCCCCAGACCGGCTTTGTTTCGGTACTAAGATGTTCAACGTTGAGACACAGCTCACCTGGGAGCGCTGATGACCGACGCGGTGGACCTGCTGCTGCAGGAGTGGGCGCGGGAGCGGCCCGACGTCGACTGCTCCCCGATCGGGGTGGTGGGTCGGGTCAGCCGGCTGTCCCGGATCCTGGAGCGGGGTGTGAAGGCCAACTTCGCCCGGCACGGGCTGGTCGACTGGGAGTTCGACGTACTGGCGACGCTGCGGCGGGCCGGTGAGCCGTACCAGCTGACCATGAACGGCATCCTGCGGGCGTCGATGATCACCTCCGGCGCGGTCACCAACCGGATCGACCGGATGGAGGCGCGCGGCCTGGTCAAGCGGCTGCCCGCCGAGCACGACCGGCGTTCGGTGGTGGTACGCCTGACGGCGAAGGGTCGCCGCCTGGTCGACGAGGTGCTACCCGGTCACGTCGAAAACGAGCGCCGGCTGTTGGCCGGCCTCAGCGCCCGGGACGAGAAGCAGCTCGTCGGGCTGCTCCGCAAGCTGCTGCTCTCCCTCGACGACACCCGCTGAGCCGGCCGGGCGTCACCGCACGGTACAGCCCACGGGAATGATGCCGCGCGCGTCAGCGCCGCAGCTTCTGCAGTCCGCAGTGGTCCAGCGCGGTGAGGGCGAGTACGCGTGCGGCGGTGACCACCTCACGTACCGGCACCGACTCGTCGGGGGCGTGCGCCAGGGCGATGTCGCCGGGGCCGTACTGCAGCGTCGGTACGCCGCCCAGGTTGGTCATCAACCGCAGGTCACTGCCGTACGTGGCACCCCAGACGGCGGCGCCGGTGCTGGTCACGGCGGTGTGGGCACGGCCTACCCGGGAAAGCAGTCCATGGTCGTCGGCGGGCAGCCGGCCGGGAGCGAACTGACCGCCCCACCACCGCACCTGCACCGGATGGTCGCGCAGCCACGGGTCGGCGCGGCACGCCTCGGCGACCGCAGCCTCGAAGTCGCGCCTGGCGCCGGCCACCGGCTCGTCCAGTGCCACGCCGAGCCGGCCCTCGGCAACCAGCAGGTCCGGCACCGAGGAGGGCCAGTCGCCGGCGGCGACCGTGCCGATCTCGATCGGGTACGCGAGATCCCAGCGCTCCATCACCGGGTCGACCTCGGCGTTGCGCCGCCGCTCCAGCTCGCGGATCGCGGCGAACACCGGCCAGAACCGTTCGACGGCGCTGACCCCTTCGGTACGCCGTGACGCGTGTGCCGCCCGCCCCGGCACCCGCAGCCGGAAGGTCAGCGCGCCGCCGTTCGCCGGCACCAGGTCGAGCCCGGTCGGCTCCGGGATCACACAGCCGTCGGCGCGCCAGCCGCGGCGCAGCAGGCCGTACGTGCCGAGCCCGCCGTCCTCCTCACCGGCCACGCACGCGATCAGCACATCACCGGCCAGCGGCACCGCCGCCCGGCGCAGCGCGCGTACCGCGAACAGCGCCGCGACCAGGCCACCTTTCATGTCGCATGCGCCCCGGCCGTACACCGCGCCGTCGCGCAGCTCACCACCGTACGGGTCCCCGGTACGCCACGCCGCCAGGTCGCCGGGCGGCACCACGTCCACGTGGCCGTTGAACATCAACGAGGCGCCGCCGCCGGTGCCCGGCAGCCGCCCGACCAGCCCGTACGCCTCCCGCCGCGGCACCTCCGTACCGGGAAAGTCCGGCTCGGCGGCCAGCTCGTCCAGCGGCAGCCGCCAGTGGTCGACCACGAGCCCCTCGGCCGCCAGCCATGCGGCGAGCCTGGCCTGGATCTCGGCTTCGGCGTCGCTGCCGGACACGCTCGGAATCCGTACCAGCTCGCAGAGCAGCTCCGCGATCGGTCCCGGCTCGATCTGGGCGAGCACCCGCGCACTCGGGTCGGTCACGGCCTACCGCAGCGACTCGGCGGCGACCCGGATGCCGAGCGCGACGAGCACCCCGCCCATCACCCGCTCGGCGGCCCGGGTCAGCCCCGGCCGCAGCGCACGACCCGCGCGGGCGAGCAGGAAGGAGACCGTGGGATACCAGGTCATCAGGATGATCGCGTGCAGCGCCAGCAGCAGCCCGGCAGTCAGCACGAGCGGGTCACCCGGCTCGATGAACTGCGGAAACACCGTGGCGTAGAACAGACCCACCTTTGGATTGAGTACGTCGCCGACCAGTCCACGCACGAACGCCCGCCTCGGCGACAGCGGCGACCCGTCCGCCGGGGCGGCGTCCGGCGAAGTCGCCTCTGATGCCGCGGCTCTGCGGCGGGAGTTCCACAACGCCTGCACGCCGAGGTACACCAGGTAGGCGGCGCCCAGCACCCGTACCACCTGGTACGCCGTCGCCGACGCCGCGAGCAGCGCCGCCAGACCGACCAGCGACGCCGCGGCCCACATGATCTTGCCGACGGTGAGCCCGGCGGTGGCCGTCACCGCCGCCCGCTGGTTGCCGCCTGCGGCGCACCGCAGGACCACAGCGAGGTTCGCGCCCGGCGAGATCGCCAGCAACGCACACAACCCGACGAACGCCAACACCTGGGCGAGACTCAGCGGCAGCTCCACACCAACATGCTGCTACGACCCGTACGGGTTCACACCGCCCCACCGCTATGGCACCAGACACACTCCGGCACTCCGCCGGTCGCCGGAAACGGCGGCGGTGCTCGGCCGGCGGGGAACGCCGGCCGAGCACCTTGCTGTCGCCAGTCCCGGTTTCCTGGGACGAAGGTCACCGCAGGTCGCGGTAGAAGGCTCGGATGTCACCGGTGAGCAGGTCGGGCGCCTCCACCGCGGCGTAGTGGCCGCCCCGCTCGAACTCCGACCAGCGGACGATGTGGTGGTCCCGTTCGGCGAGCGCCCGGATCGACAGGAAGTCGCCGGGGAAGACCGCCACGCCCACCGGGGTGGCCGGACCGGCCGGCGCGGTCGGCTGCACACCGTCCTCGCCCTGCTCGCCTTGCTCGCCTTGCTCGGCGCCGGGCTGGCCGGCGTGGGCGTTGTCGTAGTACCACCGGGCCGAGGAGCCGGCGGTGTTGGTCGCCCAGTACAGCGTGGCGTTGGCCAGGATGAAGTCGGCGTCGAGGCTCTTCTCGATCTCGGCGGGCAGCTCGCCGAAGCCGCGCACCAGGTCCAGGGTCCAGGCGAGCTGGCCGGTAGGCGAGTCGGTCAGGGCGTGCGCGATGGTCTGCGGCCGGGTCGACTGGATCTTGTTGAAGCCGGAGTGCTCGTCCATGAAGTGCTGCAGCTTGCCCAGCCGGCGGTACTCCTCCGGGCCGAAGCTCTCGAACTCCGTCGGGTCACCGGACGGGAACGCGAAGACCTGGGTGACGTGCGCCCCGACCACGTGCTCCGGGTCGGCCTTGGCGACGTCGATCGAGATCATCGACCCGGCGTCGTTGCCTGCGGCGCCGTACCGGTGGTAGCCGAGCCGGGCCATCAGCGCGGCGAACGCCCGGCCGATCCGGGCGCTGTCCCAGCCGCCGTCGCGGGTCGGGCCGGAGAACGCGAATCCGGGGATCGACGGGATCACCAGGTGGAACGCGTCCGCCGGGTCGCCACCGTGCGCCAGCGGGTCGGTCAGCGGCCCGATCACGTCCAGGAAGTCGATCACCGAACCGGGCCAGCTGTGGCTGAGCACCAGCGGCATCGCGTCCGGCTCCGGGGACTCCACGTGCAGGAAGTGCACGGTCGCGCCGTCGATCTCAGTCGTGAACTGGGGGTACGCGTTGAGCCGCGTCTCGTACGCCCGCCAGTCGAAGTTGCTCGTCCACCGCTCGGCGAGCTCCTTGAGGTACGCCGTCGGTACGCCGCGGCTCCAGCCGGCGTCGGTCAGCTCGCCGGTCGACCAGCGGGTACGTGACACCCGGTCGGCCAGGTCGTCCAGCTCGGCCTGGTCGAGCTCGACGCGGTACGGGCGGATCTGCTCGTTGGTGGCGCTCATGTCGTTCGCTCCTCGTGTGCTGCGGGCCTCGTGTGATACGTAGATCCTTTCGGTTTGCTGGCCCCGGAGTAACGAGGGTTTTGGCCAACCGACGACGTGTTCAGGACACGCGGCCGGGCGCCTCGGGACGCCGAGCCGAAGGTCTCCCGGTACGCCGCCGGAGTCACGCCGACGAATCGGCGGAAGTGCGGCCGCAATCCGGCGGCGGTGGAGAATCCGCAGTACCGAGCCACCTCGTCGACGGACAACTGGGTCGACTCCAGCAGCTGCTGTGCCCGGATCACCCGCTGATGGGTCAGCCAGGTGGCGGGCGCCGTACCGGTGATCTCGCGGAACCGCCGGTCGAAGTTGCGGCGGCTCATCTTCGCCCGGCGCGCCATGTGCTCCACCGATAGCACACTGTCGAGCTGGCCCAGCGCCCAGCGCATCGTCTCGCCGACCGGGTCGTCCTCGGCCAGCTCCGGCAGCGGCGACTCGATGTACTGCGCCTGCCCGCCCGGTCGGTACGGCGGCACCACCATGCCCCGGGCCAGCGCGTTCGCCGCCGCCGTACCCAGGGAGGTACGGATCAAGTGCAGCCCGAGATCCATGCCGGCGGCGCCGCCCCCTGCGGTGAGTACGTCGCCGTCGTCGACGTACAGCACTCCGGCGCGTACGTCGATCTTCGGGTGCGTCTCGGCGAGCAGGCCGGCCAGCGCCCAGTGCGTCGTGGCCGGACGTCCGTCGAGCAGCCCGGTGGCGGCCAGCACGAACGCCCCGGAACACAGCCCGGCGACCCGGCCACCGGTGGCGTGGGCGGCCCGCAGCGACTCCACCAGCGGACCCGGAGGCGGCTCGCCCGGACTCCGCCAGTTCGGTACGACAACCAGGTCGCCGCCGCGTACCGCGTCCAGGTCGTACGGAACCTCGATCGTGAGGCCGCCGCCGCGCAGGGTCGCGCCCGGCTCGCCGCCGACCACGCGTACCTCCAGGTCGGGCATCGCACCGTAGTGCACCGCCATGTCGAAGACCCCGAACGCGAAGGACATGATCCCCAGCGACGCGCCGTTACACACCACGACCGTCAGCCGCCGGGTACGGGGCCTCGCGATCGGGTCCGGGGTCGCTGTCGGAAGCGGAAGCGTGTCAACCGGCATCCGCACAGTCTTGACCGGGTACGCAACCGCGGAAACCCCTTTTGCCCCTGGCTGCTCCCCGGGCCGCCGTGGAGGGCGGTCACGCTAGTGCCCTGCGCCAGAGATTGGTTGATGAAGTCCGGTGTCCAGGTGGTGCGTCGCAAGGCGGAGGAGGAGCCAATACCGGTGTTGTATTGGCGACGACGACAACGCCGCGAGG
>JBOGDF010000041.1:0-22377 GCA_050701635.1 Micromonosporaceae bacterium
GGCTCACGGCGCGGCCCGGCGGCCCGCGGCGGGGCCCGGGCCGAGGCCGTGCCAGGCGCGGCGTACGAATCCGAACAGCACACTGCCATAGAACAGCACCCAGAAGATCGATCCCAGATCCAGCCGGTGTGGCGTGTCCAGATGCGCGGCGACGTGTCGCCCGAGCGCGACCGCGAGTAGGCCGAGCGCTAACACAGTGCCGAGCGACTGCCGTACGCCGGTGCCGGACAGCCGGAGCGCCAGCGGGGTGCGTACCCCCGAGGAGCCGTCGATGACGTTCACGGCAGGTGTCGTCTCGACCGCCCCGCGTACCGACATCTGCTCGAGGGTATCGACCGCGACCCGATGGGCGCGTGCCACGTCGAACGGCGCGTGACCCGGCGCTAACGTTGTCATGCCACCGCCGGGAGGTACGGCCCGAAGGGACACGCCGATGGACCAGCACGACACGATCCGTCCTGCGCCGGCTCGGCCGACCATCAAGGACGTCGCGGCGCGCGCCGGTGTGTCGATCAAGACCGTCTCCCGGGTGATCAACGACGAGCCCCGGGTGAGCCCAGAGACCACCAAGATCGTGATGGACGCGATCACCGCGCTCGGCTTCCGCCGCAACGACGCCGCCCGTACCCTCCGGCAGGGTTCCACTGTCACCCTCGGGCTGGTGCTGGAGGACTTCAGCGACCCGTTCTCCTCGACGCTGACCGCCGCGGTGGAGCAGCAGGTGCACCGCCACGGCTACACCCTTCTGGCGGGTACGTCCGCCGAAGACTCCGACCGGGAACGCGAGCTGATCACCACGTTCTGTGCCCGGCGGGTGAGCGGGTTGATCGTGGTGCCGACCGCGGGCCGCCACCAGTACCTGTTGCCGGACATCGCAGCCGGAGTCGCGGTGGTGTTCGTGGACCGGCCGACCGACCTGGACGTGGACACCGTGCTGTCGGACAACATCGGCGGGGCGCGTACCGGCGTGCTGCATCTGGTACGCCAGGGCCACCGCCGGATCGGCTTCCTCGGCGACCGCCCCGACATCTACACCGCGGCCGAACGGCTCGCCGGCTACCGGGACGCGCTGTCGTCCGCCGGGCTGGCGGTGGACGCCGCTCTGATCGAGATGGCGCCGCCGAGTGTGTCCGGGATGCGTGACGCGCTGGCGCGGATGCTGGCCGGACCGGACCCGGCGACCGCCGTATTCACCGGCAACGGCCCGCTCACGGTCGCCGCGCTACAGGTCTTCCGGGAGTACGCCGAGCGCCCCGCCCTGGTCGGCTTCGATGACTTCGCACTGGCCGACCTGGTGTCGCCGGGCATCACGGTGGTCGCGCAGGACCCGGCCGCGCTCGGGCGTACCGCCGCTGACCTGCTGGTACGCCGCCTGGCCGGCCACGCCGGCCCGGCGCAGAAGGTGGTGCTCCCCACCGCGCTCATCCCGCGCGGCTCCGGCGAGCTCCGCCGCTGACCTTGGTGTCATGACCACCGCGTGACCGCCGGCTCAGCGCCGCGTGCCGGCGGAAGGGCAATCCCGCGCCGAGCTTAAGAGTGGCTGAGGTCCCGGTACCGGGTTGGTCTCAGGCGCGGCGGCTCCGGACAAACCCCTGGAATCCGCCCGTGACACGCCTGACTCCCTCGTGCCAGGGTGACGCGCGTCATTGTCACGACCCGGTCGCCCCCCGCGACATGGCACAGCTGCTCCGGCCTCGCTACCCCCGTACGGCCGGGCACGAAGGAGGACCACTTCCGTGAGAAGACTGACCAAGGTCATCGTGGCCGGTCTTTCGGCGGGCGTGCTCGCAGCCGGTGGGATCAGCACCCACGCGCTCGGCACCACCCCGTCGGACGACGCACCACCACCAGCCCGCGCCCACGCACCCGACGACCTGCCCAACCCGCTCGCCGACAAGCAGCGCGAGATGAAGAAGGCGGCGATCGCGAAGGCGCTGCGCGGCGGCAAGACGGAGCGCCGCGGCGACTCCGAGGTGATGCGGCTCGGCAAGGACGAGTACGTCGAGATGGAGTTGGCGAAGGAAGACCCGGTCTTCACGGTGCTCACCGACTTCGGCGACAAAACCGACCCGCGTACGGGCGGCACCGCCGGACCCGGGCACAACCAGATCCCCCGCCCCGACCGGGACTGGAACGGCGACGCCACCGACAACAACTCCGACTACTGGGTGTCGGACTTCAGCCGCGCCCACTTCATGAAGCTGTTCTACGGCAAGCGGGACTCCTTCCGGGACTTCTACCTCAAGCAGTCCGGCGGCAAGTACACCATCAAGGGCGACGTGAGTCCGTGGGTGACGGTGCCGTACAACGAGGCCCGGTACGGCAGCAACGAGATCCCCGGCGCCGACGGCTACTGGAACTACGTCAAGGACACCGCCAAGGCCTGGTACGAGTCCCAGGTGGCGGCCGGCAAGACGCCTGAGGAGATCAAGCAGTACCTGACCCAGTTCGACCTCTGGGACCGGTACGACCACGACGGCGACGGCAACTTCGACGAGGCCGACGGCTACATCGACCACTTCCAGGCGGTGCACGCAGGCGTCGGTGAGGAGGCCGGCGGCGGCTCCCAGGGCGGCGACGCGATCTGGTCCCACCGCTGGTACGCGTTCTCCAACAACATCGGCCGGGAAGGCCCGGACTTCAACAAGCTCGGCGGCGTACCGCTGGGTGACTCCGGGATGTGGATCGGCGACTACACCACCGAGCCGGAGAACGGCGGCCTCGGCGTGTTCGCCCACGAGTACGGCCACGACCTCGGCCTGCCGGACCTGTACGACACCGCCGGCGGCGACAACGGCACCGGCTTCTGGTCGATCATGTCGGGCGGCTCCTGGCTGAACAAGGGCTTCGACTCCATCGGCACCAAGCCCGGCTACATGGGCGCCTGGGAGAAGCTGGTGCTGGGCTGGCTCGACTACGAGGTGGTCCCGTACCAGGGCGAGGCTGTCAAGGTGAAGCTGGGCCGCGCCGGGCAGCCGGGCGACGAGTACGGCGCGGTGGTCGTCACGCTGCCGAAGCAGAAGATCACCACCGAGTACAACAAGCCGCACTCCGGCCAGTACGAGTGGTGGGGCGGCAGCGCCGACAACCTCAACACCACGCTCGCCCGCGACCTCGACCTGACCGGGGCCACCACCAGCGCCGCGCTCAACGCCAAGGCCTGGTACGAGATCGAGGAAGGCTACGACTACCTGTACGCCGAGGTGTCCGCCGACGGCGGCAACACCTGGGAGGCGGTCGGCCAGCCGGTCGACGGCACCAGCAACGGCCAGTGGACCGACGTCAGCTACGACCTGTCGGCGTACAAGGGCACGTCGGTGAAGTTCCGATACCGCTACCAGAGCGACGGCGGCGTACACCTGGCCGGTGCGTTCCTCGACGACCTGTCGCTGGTGGTCGACGGCGCCGCGGCGTGGAGCGATGACGTGGAGGCCGGCGAGGGCTCCTGGGCCGCCACCGGGTTCACCCGGATGACCGGCTCGAAGACCGAGGAGAAGGAGCACTACTACCTCGCGGAGAACCGGCAGTACGTCGGGTACGACGACACGCTGCGCACCGGTCCGTACAACTTCGGCTGGGCCAACACCAAGCCGGACTGGGTGGAGCGCTTCCCGAACCAGAACGGCCTGCTGGTCTGGTACGTCAACTACGCGTACGAGGACAACAACACCAAGACCCACCCGGGGTACGGCAACGTGCTCCCGGTGGACGCCCGGCCGGCGCCGGTGGTGTTCTCCGACGGCGTGAAGCTGGGCAACCGGCGGCAGTCGTTCGACGCCACGTTCGGCATCGAGGCGACCGACGCGGTGACCTTCCACCGCAACGGGGTGCCGGTCGAGGTGCCGTCCTCGCCGGGGATCCGTACCTTCGACGACTCCGACCCTGACCGCTACTGGTCCGCGGCGAACCCGTGGAACTCCTGCAAGGTGGCGGGCGCCGGTGTCAAGATCACGGTGCTCTCCGGCACCACCGGAACGATGACGGTGAAGATCTCCTTCGCCTGACCGTACGACCGAACCGCGGGGCCCCGGATCCGTCCGGGGCCCCGCTTCATGGCAGCGTTTCCTACTACGGTGGGCCGGTGGAGCTGGCTCCGGGCGGCGTACGGGTGTGGTGGGCGTTGCTCGGCAGCGTCGACGCGGCGCTGCGTTCCCGGCTGGAGCGGCTGCTGGACCCGGTCGAGCGGGAGCGGATCGCCGGTTACCGGCGACCGGCTGACCAGGACCGGTTCCTGCTCGGTGCCGGGATCGTACGGCTGGGGTGCGCGGCCTACCTGGACACGGCGCCGGAGCGGATCGCGTTGGACCGGCGCTGCAACGACTGCGGCAAGCCCCACGGCAAAGTACGTCTGAGCGAGCCCGGCGCTGCCGACGGTGGGCTGCGATTCTCGGTGTCGCACTCCGGCGACTGGGTCGGGGTGGCGTTCGCGCGGGGCGCCGAGGTCGGGCTCGACATCGAGCAGGTACGCCACATCGACCCGGCCGAGCTGGGCCGGCTCGTGCTGGCACCCAGCGAGACCGCGCGGTCCACAATGGACTTCTTCCGGTACTGGACCCGGAAGGAGGCGGCGGCGAAGGCCACCGGTGACGGGCTGCGTACGCCGCTGGCCGAGATCGCCGTGAGCGCGCCCGACGAGGTCCCGGCGGTGCGGGCCTGGCCGTCGCGCGCCGACCTGCTCCCGCGGCTCAGCCTGTACGACCTCGCCGACCGTCCCGGCCAGCTCACCGACCGTCCCGGCCACCTCGCCGCCCTCGCGGTCCTCACGCCCGGCCCGGGTGCCCACGGGCCGCATCGGGTGACCGAGTGTGACGCCGCGGAGCTACTCCAGGCGTGCACCAACTAGGGTCTGTCCTGTGGATCTTGGTCGAGCGAGACAGGTGCCAGGCGGCTGCGAGGGTGCCGACTCCCTCGATGCCTCACGCCCGGGACTCGGCACCCTCGCCGGCAAGGCGGAGGTTCGCCCGGATACCGGTGTTGTATCCGGGCGGTTCTCCAACGCCGCCGGTCGTCGTCTGGTGCCTGTCGCAGCCGACTGAAGATCTACAGGACAGACCCTAGGCGGCGGATCCGGCGGGTGCCGCCACCGCGGTGCTCCGGCTGCTCGGCATACCGTGATGGCATGTCCGTCACGATCAAGCCGCTGACCGCGGCGTACGCCGACGCGGTTCTCGCGATCTACCAGGCCGGGCTCGACAGCGGGGACGCCAGCTTCGAAACCCAGGCGCCGCGCTGGCCGGAGTGGGACGCCGCCCGGCTCCCCGACCACCGCTACGTCGCCCTCGACACCGACGGTACGGTGCTCGGCTGGGTCGCGGTCTCGCCGGTGTCCAGCCGCTGCGTGTATGCCGGCGTGGTCGAGCACAGCGTGTACGTCGACCCGGCGGCCCGGGGTCGCGGCGTCGGAATGATGCTGCTGCGGCGGCTGATCGAGTCCACCGAGGCGGCCGGGATCTGGACCATCCAGTCCGGGGTGTTCGGCGAGAACGCCGCCAGCCTCGCGCTGCACCAGCGCGCCGGCTTCCGGATCGTCGGCGTACGCGAGCGGATCGGCCGGCACCACGGACGGTGGCGCGACGTCGTACAGCTGGAGCGCCGCAGCCCTCGCGTTAGGTGAACGCGTACCTCAGCGCCGATGGACTGACCCCGCATGAATGGCCCCTTCACGTAGTCATGACGACGTGAAGGGGCCCATGATCATGGCTGGTCCGCGGCGGCGCGGTCAGCGGTGGCGGAGGTGTTCGTGGCGGCGCCACAGCATGGCGCCGAGCATCGCCGGCAGCATCAGCAGGTGGCCGATCCCCATGATCGCCTCACCCGGCAGCGACCCCATCCAGTACGGCGGGAACAGCACCGCGAACGACACGTACATCGCCGCGCCCATCTCCACGATGCTGACCAGGGTGTGCTTGCGGAACCACATCCACAGCGACATCCCGATCGTCATGTTGGTGGCCATGATCAGGGCGTCCCACACCGGCGAGTCGAACGCGGCGGAGGCGCCCAGCGCGCCGAGCAGCCAGCGCGCCGGCATGGCCAGGACCATCATCCCCACCATCATCGCGATCAGCATCTGGAGGTAGTGCCAGACGAAACCCCGGACGGGGGAACGCACGGAGGCGGTGGTGTCAGCAACGGCGGGCGCGACAGGTGCGGCGGCGGGGCTGGACACGATGGCCGCGCGGGAGTCGGTCTCGGTCATGGCGGAGACCTAGTACCCCCCAGGGGTATCAAGCCTCGGGCGTGTCGTCGCGGTGCACCGTGTCGGGGGAGAACGCGGGCAGGCAGATCGCCACGTACTCCGCGCCGTCCGGCCCCGGCGACGAGTAGCGCACCCACTCGCCCTAGCCGATGGTCATGCGGTACGTACCGGAGGAGCTGACGTACGCGGCTATCGGCGCGCTGGTGCTGTGGCTGCCGGTCCACTTCTGGCGCCGCTACCGCCGCCGCGAGTAGCACGCTACTCGCCACCACGCGACGCACCGCCCCGCTTCCCCTTCACGGGGGGAAGCGGGGCGGCTTTCGCGTTGCCCTCGTCGGCCAACCCCCAGCCGCGCGGGTACGTCATCAGCCCTTCGAGGATCTGGTCAGCGCCCAGGAACGCATCGCACGGCCAGAGACGGCCGCACTCCCGGCATAGGTGTCGTTCCGGCTGGTGACCGTGCCACGTCCGCGCACTGACCCGCCAGACGCCCTGGCCGCGATCCGGTGTGAGGTGAGGCGGTGGCTGCAGCGGCGGCCGGTTGCGCTCGCTCCACCGGCTCATGCGTCCAGCACCCGGTCAGCCTGCCGGCGCGCCTCGCAGGGGTACAGCTCGCCGCACCCACCGCAGCGCCGTGGGTTGTACCGGCTGACCTGGTGGACCCGCGCGATCGTGCGTGCCACCGCGCGGTCGCCACCGAACGGCATCGGCCGCGTCTCGTTCCCCACCCTGTATGTCGGACTGGCTTGCATACGGGTAGCGTGCGTGGGATCACCGCCGGTCACTAGAAGGCGGGGCGTTTCAACGCGTTTCAAACCAGGTGCGGAGCCGGACAGTGAGCGACACCATCGGGCAGGCTGTGAAGCGAGCACGCCAGAGCCGGGGAATGTCCCGGGCGCACCTTGCGCTTGCCGCCACGATGTCGGAGAGCTACCTGCGGGCGGTCGAGACCGGTCACCGGCCGGTGACCGTGGATCTCGCGCAGCGCTTAGACCGGGCGCTCGGCGCTGGCGGGCTCATTGAGGAGCTGTACGCCGCCGAGACCGGAGGGGATGACATGAGGCGACGGGTTGTCCTGGCAGCGCTCGGCACGGTGGCCGGCCTCGGTGCCGCTGAGCCCGCGTACGTCGTGGCCGAGAGCCTACGCACCAGCCTGCTGTCGGCGTACGGCGGCGGCGACGACTGGCCCGACGTGGCCACCGAGTACGGCCGGCGGTTCATGACCGACGCGCCCGCCGTGTTCCGTAGCTGCCTGACCGGTGACCTGATGGTGCTGCGGGCGCAGATCACCGCGGGCGCCGACCACCTCGCCGTACGGCTCACCGCGCCGCGGCTCATGGCGCTGGCTGGGATGGCGGTCGGCAACACCGGCGACGTGGCCGCCGCTGCCCGTTGGTACCGCTCGGCCCGGCTCGCCGCTGACCGTACCGACGACGCTGCGCTGCAGCAGTGGACCCGGGGGCGCGAAGCCTTTCGCCGGGGGTACGAGGGCGGCACGCCGGGCGAGGTGCTCGCGATCGGAGCCGACGTGCAGGACGTGGAAGCTCAGCTCGCGGTCGCCCAGGCGTACGCCCGGGCGGGCGAGCGGACTGCCGCGCTGGCTGCGCTGGATTCCGCGCGCCGGCTACACGACCGCGGCGACCAGGCCGAGGGCACGATCTACGCCATGCCGCCGTGGCGGTGGCACCTGTCGGCGGCGTACGTGTACGCCCTGCTCGGCGACATCAGCGCGAACGCCGACGAGCTGGACGGCGTACGACCGCCCAACACCGTGCGGCGCTGGGAGGCGCAGCTGCACATGGAGCGCGCGGTCGCCCACGCCCGCGCCGGGGACACGATGACCGGCCTTGACCTGGCGCGTGACACCTTGCATCGGCTGCCGGATGATCAGCGGTCGGTGGTGTTGACGGAGATGGCCCGGGAGGTTCGGCGGTGCGAAGCGAGATCCTGACGGCGGCTGAGCAGTGGCGCGATGACTGGACGGTGCACAAGTCGTACGACCAGCCCAACCGCTTACTGCTGGTGCTCCAGTTCTACAGCGCGCGGGGGCAGCTCGACACCGACCGGCGAATGGAGATCTTCTCGGCGGCGATGGAGTGGGCGAACGGCGGGACCCGTGAGCGGCTCGACGAGCTGCTGGAGACTCTCCCGGAGTGATCGCTGCGGCGCGCGGTGTCGGCCGCGGGTGGTGGTGAGGGTAGCGAGCAGGCGCCGTGTCGTCGGGTGGTACGGCAACAGCTGCAGGCGTTCCCACAGCGTCTCGCGTCCCCGCCGTGGGTAGAGGGCGGGCCTGAGTGCGAGCTGCCCAGCCAGCATCAGTGCGCCGCGCTGCGGCAGCCGTCGCGGTCTCGTTCCACACGTACGCGTAGACGGTCGCGATCACGGCGGCGACAGCCAGGAGTGCCAGCCGTGCGAGCGCAAGCACCAGCTCCCGGCGCCACATCTCGCGGCGCACAGTCTCCGACACGGAGACGGTCTCCTCGGGCCGGTCGAGTTCGTACAGGTCGCGCAGCGCGTTGCCCATGGCGGGTACTCCAGGTGGTGGGCGTCTAATGCCCGCTCACTCTTTCCGGTGTGTACGGCCTGCCCGGCGGCCACCTCGAGCTCGCCGCCGTCGTACTCGACGCGCAGCGCACCGCGTACCACCAGGGTGTATTCCTCGAAGTCGGGGCGCTGGCCCGGCTCCTGCCAGCCCGACGGGCTCCGCATGTACGCCACGCTCACCGCGTCGGAGCCGGTGTTGACCCGGCCCACGTACTCCTCGATGGTCTTCGGCGGCTCGCCGGCGGCGGCGACCTTGGTCGGGGTTTCGATCAGCTTCACCATGCCTGCCAGGATGCCGGACCGCGGTGTCCGGGCTGGTAGCGGGCCGTACCATCCAGATACTGCTAGTATCTGGATCTGCGCGGTCTCAGGAGGCGCCATGCGGTATCCGGCAATCGATCTGGCAGACGCGGTGGTGCTGGTGACCGGCGGTGCCCGCGGCATCGGGCTGGCCACCGGCGAGGCGTTCGCGGCGGCGGGCGCCACCGTCTGCCTCGGCGACCTGGACGGTGCCCTCGCGGTCGAGGCCGCCACTTCCCTCGGTGGGTACGGCGGCGGCGTCGACGTCACCGACCGCGACTCCTTCGCGAGCTTCGCCGGCGCGGTACGCGACCGCTACGGCCGGATCGACGTGCTGGTGAACAACGCCGGCGTGATGCCGCTAGGCGGCTTCCTCGACGAGGCGGACACGATCAGCCGTACCACCCTGGAGGTCAACGTCTGGGGGCCGATCCACGGGATGCGGCTGGTGCTGCCGGAGATGATCGCGCGCGGCCGGGGCCACGTGGTGAACATCTGCTCGATGGCCGGCAAGCTGCCGATCCCCGGGATGGCGGTCTACAACGCCAGCAAGTTCGCCGCCGTCGGGCTGACCGCGGCAGTACGTCGGGAGTGCGACCGCACCGGGGTCAGCGTCAGTGCGGTGCTGCCGTCCGCGGTGCGTACCGGGCTGGCGTCCGGGGTGCCGCTGGGGCGTGGCCTGCCGACGGTCGATCCGGAGGCGGTCGCCCGCGCGGTGGTACGCAGCTGCCGTACCCGCCGTGCCGAGATCCCGGTGCCGGGCTACCTCGCCGGCTGGGACCTGATCGCCGCCGTCACGCCCGAGCCGCTGCTGCGCCTCGGCCGGCGGCTGGTCGGCGACGACCGCGGCCTCACCCAGCTCGACCCCGCGGCCCGAGCACCGTACGAGGACCGCGTCGCCGCCCAGGCCGCCGCCCGCAAGCAGACCTGAACCGCCGCCCGACAAGCGGAGCTGAGCCGCAGCCCGGAAGCCGGCCAGCCCGCTGGCGGGATCAGTGGGGGAGGCGGACTTCGGCGGTGGTGCCGGAGAGGCCGTCCGGGCGGGGGCGGAGCTGGACGGTGCCGTGGTGCAGGCGTACCAGTTCGCGGACGATGGCCAGGCCCAGGCCGGCGCCGCCGGCGTCGCGGTCGCGGGCGTCGTCGAGCCGGGTGAACCGGTCGAAGACCCGCTCCCGGTCGGCTTCCGGCACGCCGGGGCCGTCGTCGGTCACCGTCACCGTGGCGTACGCGCCGTCGCTGGTCGCGGCCAGCGTGACCCGGGTGGCGGCGTGCCGTACGGCGTTGTCCACCAGGTTGGCGAGCACCCGGTCCAGCTGCCGGGCGTCTCCGCGTACCACCACAGTCTCGCCGGGCTGCACGACCACCGGGACGCGCGGCTCGGCGAGTCGCTCGACGGTGGTCGCGAGCAGTTCGGTCAACTCCACCGGCTCGGCGCGCGGGGCACCGGCCGGGCCGGCATCGTCGGCGCGGGCCAGCAGCAGCAGGTCGTCGACCAGCCGGCCCAGCCGCTGGGTCTCGGCCAGCAGGTCGGCGAGCGTGGCGGCGTCCGCGCCGTGCCGCTGCGCCACCTCCAGCTGGGTACGCAGACTCGCCAGCGGATTGCGCAGCTCGTGGGCCGCGTCGGCGACGAACGCGCGCTGCCGCGCCCGGGAGGCCGACAGCCGGGTCAGCATGTCGTTGAGGGTGACCGCGAGCCGGTGCACCTCGTCCTCGGCGTCCGGCACCGGAAGCTGGGCGGTCCCCGCGGAGTCGCTGATCTCGGCGGCGCCCCGGCGCAGCGCCGCGACCGGGCGCAGGGTGCCGCCGACCGCCCACCACACCAGCCCCGCCTGGCCGGCCAGCAGCGCCGCGAACGCCACCCACAGCGTGATCCGCAGCAGCCGCAGCGCGTCCTGGTTGGCGTCGGCCGGCACCGCCACCACCACGGTCTGCCGGTCCCAGCGCGGCCCGGCCGGCACCGCCACCACCCGCAGCTGCCCACTCACCCCGGCCCTTTCCCCGGGTACGTAGAACCTCTCGCCGCCGCGCGCCGCGTCCAGCTCGCGGCCGCGCAGCACCGGCACCAGCCGGTCCGCGCCCGGCGACGCCGCCCGGATCCGCCCCGAGGAGTCGATCACCTGCACCACCACGCCGCCCTCACCGGTCAGGATCGGATCCGGCAGCTGCCCGGAGTCGACCAGCGCCGCCACGTCCCCGGCGGTACGCAGCGCCCCCTCGTCCAGGGTCCGCTGCAGCGTGTACTTCAGCGCCGCCACCAGGATCACACCGCCCAGCCCCAGCCCTACCGCCAGCCCCACCGTCCCGATCAGGGTCAGCCGGGTACGCAGCGACAACCGCCGCCACGCGTCAGGCATCCGGGTGCCCCGACGGGCCGACGCCGAGCCGGTAGCCGGCGCCGCGTACGGTCTCCACGGCGTCGCGGCCCAGCTTGCGGCGCAGGTAGCCGACGTACACCTCGACCACGTTCGGGTCGGTGTCCTCGGCGGCGTCCCACACGTGGTCGAGCAGCTCGATCTTGGACAGCACCATGCCGGGGCGGCGCATCAGATACTCCAGCAGCGCGTACTCCCGGAGGGTCAGGTTCACCGGCTCCCCGCGGAGCGTGACCCGCCGGCTGGCCGGGTCCAGGGTGAGCGGGCCGACCTCGAGCACCGCCGGACGCTCCGGGGCGCCCCGCCGCAGCAGCGCCCGCACCTTGGCCAGCAGGACCACGTACGAGAAGGGCTTGGTGAGGTAGTCGTCGGCGCCGGCGTCGAGCCCGTCGGCCTGGTCGTACTCGCCGTCTTTGGCCGAGAGCATCAGTACGGGCACCCAGTTGCCCTCGGCGCGCAGCGCCTGGATCACCCGGTAGCCGGACAGCCCGGGCAGCATCACGTCCAGGATCACCGCGTCGTACTGGCCGTGCCGGGCCGCCTCCAGCCCGGACGGGCCGTCGCCGGCGATGTCCACCGCGAAGCCCTCGCCGGTCAGCCCGCGCTGCAGGGCGCGCGCCAGCCGCTCCTCGTCCTCGACCACCAGCAGCCTCACGTACCCAAGCCTGCCATTGTGACGCCGTCCGTACGCAGCGTCTCTCAGCCCCGCCACAGGCCGGGTTTGCCCGCGGCCCGAACATTGCTCGAACATGATGTTGACCGGTACGACACCACGCGGGGTCTTCAATGGACCGCACCCGTGGAAGGAGGCGCGCCCTGAACACCTTGCCGTCGGCCCTGAACAGCTTGCCGTCGACCGGCCTGATCCTCGTGGTGGAGGACGAGAAGGCGATCGCCGATCTGATCCGGATGTACCTGAGCCGGGAGGGGTTCGGCGTACAGGTGGAGACCACCGGCGACGCCGGCCTGGAGGCCGCGCGGCGGCTGCGGCCCAGCGCGCTGGTGCTCGACATCGGGCTGCCCGGCGGCACCATGGACGGCATCGAGGTGTGCCGCCGGCTGCGCGCCGCCGACGACTGGACGCCGATCCTGTTCCTCACCGCGCGCGACGACGAGGTGGACCGGGTGCTCGGGCTGGAGCTGGGCGCCGACGACTACATCACCAAGCCGTTCAGCCCGCGCGAGGTCACCGCCCGGGTGAAGGCGGCGGTACGCCGTACCCACGCCTCCGAAGGCGCCGCGGTACGCCGCGTCGGCGCCGTCGAGCTGGACCCGAACCGGCGTACGGTCACCGTCGGTGGGGCACCGGTCAGCTTCACCGCCACCGAGTTCGACCTGCTGGCGCACCTGGTGGGCCGGCCCGGGCGGGTGTTCACCCGCGAGGAGCTGCTGTCCTCGGTGTGGGGCTACCACGCGATGGCGGGCACCCGTACGGTCGACGTACACGTCGCCCAGGTACGCGCCAAGCTGGGCACCGCCAGTCCGATACGTACCGTCCGGGGGGTCGGTTACACCGCCGATGAGTGAGCCGAGCGACGCCACCCAGCCGCTGCCGCGCGACCCCGGGGGCGGGGTGCCGCCGCCGGTGCCAGGCTCCTCGGTCGGCCCGGTGCCGGCTGGCACGGCGCCGGCTGAAACGGCGAAGCAGCGGCGGTTCGCGACGCTGACGATGCGTACCGTCGTGATCACCTGCGTGGTGGCGCTGGTGTCGGTGCTGACCACCGCCGGCATCGCCTGGCCGCTGGCCAACCGGGCCGCGTACCAGGAGGCGCAGCGCTCGCTCGCCACCCGCGCTGACTTCGTGGCGGGGCTGATGAAGGTACGCGCTCCCAAGGCCCGCAAGGAGCTGGCCCGCAAGCTGCGCGCCAACGGCTTCAACCTGGTGATGATCGAGCCCAAGGGGCCCTACCCCGGCAACCTGCTCCCGGACGACGTGGTGACCCGGATCGCCCGGGACCAGAAGTCGGTGTCGACCATCGTCACCGACCCCGACGGGAAGCGGATGCTGGTGGAGGGTCGCTCTCTCAAGACCAAGAAGATCGCCTGGCTGGGCTGGGGGATCGTGCTGTACGAGCCGCTCAGCCGCAACACCGGCGCCAAGGTGCTGGCGCGGCTGGCGGTCGCGCTGCCGGTCGGGCTGCTCGCCGGGATCATCGCCGGAATCCTGCTGGCGCGCCGGGTGGCCCGGCCGCTACGGCGTGCCGCCCAGGCCGCGCAGCAGATGTCCGGCGGCCACCGCGACGTGACGCTGCCCGAGGAGTCGCCCGCCGAGGCGGCCGAGCTGAGTAGGGCACTGAACAACCTCAACCAGGCGCTCGCCGCCAGCGAAGACCGGCAACGTGCCTTCCTGATGTCGGTCTCGCACGAGCTGCGTACCCCGATGACCACCATCCAGGGGTACGCCGAGGCGCTCGCCGACGGCGTACTGCCCCCGGACGCGGGGCGCGACGCGGGGCGGGTGATGCTCGCCGAGGCGGGCCGGTTGGACCGGCTGATCGCCGACCTGCTGTCGCTGGCGCGGCTGCAGGCGCAGCAGTTCCCGGTCGAAATGGTCGTGGTCGACCTGGTCGCCGTGGTGGACGGCGCCGCCACCGCCTGGGCGCCACGGTGCCAGGAGGTGGGCGTACAGCTGCGGTCCGAGCTGCCGTCGGGGCCGGTGTGGGCGTACACCGACCCGGGCCGGATCCGGCAGGTGCTGGACGGGCTGGTGGAGAACGCGCTGCGGCTGGTCCCGGCGGGGGCGCCGATCATCCTCGCCACCCGCGCCGAGAACCACCTCGCGGTGGCGGAGGTACGCGACGGCGGCCCCGGGCTGACCGACCAGGACCTCGCCGTCGCCTTCGAACAGGGCGCGCTCAACCAGCGCTACCGGGGCGTACGCCGGGTCGGCAGCGGTCTCGGGCTGGCGCTGGCCGCGCAGCTGATCACCCGGCTCGGGGGCAGGATCGAGGCCGGCCACGCGCCGGAAGGCGGCGCCAGGTTCACCTTCCGCCTCCCGTTGCGCTTCCACTGAGCCCCGCTTTCGCCCCGGGTCGCTGCCAGCTCGCCGCGGCGGCTTCTCAGCGGCTCTCAGGCTCCGCACAGCCCGTCGGGGGCACTCTTGGGGTAATCCCACGACCGCAGGGGGCATCGTGTCCGTACTCTCCGCCCGTCCGTACCTGCGCTGGTTGGCGCCGGCCGCGGTGGCTGCCGCGGTGCTGGTCGCCGGCAGCGCCACCCAGCTGCTGTACGCCGACGCCGGCCTGCCGGAGCGCAGCGCCGCAGAGCTGCTGACGAAGCTGCAGACCGCCGAGGTGGCGAGCATGTCCGGCACCGTGGTGGAGAAGGCCGACCTGGGCTTCCCGTCGCTGCCGGTCAGCACCGGCCGCAACAGCGCCGACCTCGCCTCACTGGTCGACGGCACCCACACCCTTCGTGTCTGGTACGACGGGCCGGAGCGGTTCCGGATGGCGGTGCTCGGCACGCTCGGCGAATCCGACGTGATCCGCAACGGGCGCGACGTGTGGACCTGGGACAGCGAGAAGAAGACCGCCACCCACAGCCGGCTGCCGGCCGACACCGGTCGCGACGCCCGCAAGCACCCGCCGATGCACCCGAGCGAGCTGCCGCGCAGCCCGCAGGAGGCCGCCGACCAGCTGCTGGAACGGCTCGACCCGAGCACCAAGGTGACCACGGACGGCACCGCGCGGGTGGCCGGGCGGGCGGCGTACGAGCTGGTCTTCACCCCCAAGGACTCTGATTCCCTGGTACGCCAGGTCAGGATCGCGCTGGACGGCGAGAAGTACGTACCGCTGCGGGTGCAGGTGTACGCCGACCGCGGTGACGAGCCGGCGCTGCAGATCGGCTTCACCCAGGTCAGCTTCGCCAAGCCGGACGCCGCGCAGTTCAGCTTCACCCCGCCGCCGGGCACGAAAGTGACCGAAGGCGACGCGGGCGGGATGTTCGGCGGCCACCGCGACGGCACTGCGGGTAAGCCGGGCGGCAGGCACGGCGATCGCCCGACCGACAAACTCGACAAGCCCGGGATGCCGGACGGCGCGCACTACCGGTCCGGCAAGGCGAGCGGCTCGGTGGTGATCGGCGAGGGCTGGACCGCCGTACTGGTGGGGCGCGCACCGCAGCAGCAGCCCGGCGCCACGCCGCCGGAGTCGGACCGCCGGCACGGGCCGCAGAGCAACAGCGAGGCGCTGGCCGACATGCTCGCGCAGCTGCCGAAGGTGAGCGGCGCCTGGGGCAGCGGGCGGGTCCTGGAGACGAAGTTGTTCTCCGCGCTGCTCACCGACGACGGCCGGATCCTGGTCGGCGCCGTCGCCCCCGAACGGCTCTACGAAGCCGCCGCCGACCCGAAAGCCCAGCTCAAGTGACGGCGCCGGCGGCCGAGGTCGCGGTCAGCTCGCAGGGGTTGACGAAGCGGTTCCGGGGCGGGCAGGTCGCCGTGGACGGCATCGATCTGGCCGTACCCACCGGATCGGTGTACGGGTTCCTCGGCCCCAACGGCTCCGGAAAGACCACCACGATCCGGATGCTGCTCGGGCTGATGCGCCCGACGGCGGGCAGCTGCTCGCTGCTGGGCGGCGCGATCCCGGACGCCGCCGGTGCGGTGCTGCCCCGGGTCGGCGCGCTGGTGGAGGGGCCGGCGTTCCACCCGTACCTGACCGGGGCGCAGAACCTGCGCCGGCTGGACGCCGCCGACCTGACCGCCGAACCGGCGACCACCCGGGCGCGGATCGGGCGGGCGCTGGAGCGGGTGGGGCTGGCCGCCGCGGCGGGCAAGCGCTACCGGGCGTACTCGCTGGGGATGCGACAGCGGCTGGCGATCGCGGCGGCGCTGCTGCGCCCCCGGGAGCTGCTGATCCTGGACGAGCCCACCAACGGCCTGGACCCGCAGGGCACCCGGGAGGTACGCGCCCTGATCACCGAGCTGGCGCACGCCGGCAGCACCGTGATGCTGTCCACCCACCTGCTCAGCGAGGTCGAACAGATCTGCACCCACGTCGGGGTGATGCACCTCGGCAAGCTGGTGGCGCAGAAACCGCTGGCGGAGCTGCGTACGTCCACAGTGGACCGGCTGCGGATCGAGACCGACGCCGCCGACGACGCGGCCGCGACGCTGCGCCGGCTCGGGCTCACCGACATCGACGCACAGCGCGGGGGCCTCACGGCGACGGTCGGGGAGCTGCCGCCGGAGAAGGTGCTCGCCGAGCTGGTCTACGACGGCGTACCGGTACGCGGCTTCGGCCTGGTGCAGCAGGACCTGGAGGACGTGTTCGTGACGCTCACCGGGGAGGGCTTCGATGTCAGTGGCTGAGCTGTCCGCGCCGGTCGCCGTACCGCGCCGCCGGCTGGGCGCCCGGTTCTTCGCCTCCGAGCTGCGGCTGATCTTCGGGCGGCGGCGCAACCAGGTGGCGCTGGTGATCCTGTGCCTGGTACCGCTGATCATCGCCTTCGCGGTGTGGTGGTCGGCCCCGGAGCCGGGCGACGGGCCGGACTTCTTCGGCGCGATCACCGAGAACGGGCTGTTCGTGGCGCTGGCCGCGCTCACCGTCGAGCTGGGCCTGTTCCTGCCGCTCGCGGTGGCGGCGGTCGCCGCCGACGCGGTCGCCGGCGAGGCCAACCAGGGCACGCTGCGCTACCTGCTCACCGTCCCGGCCGGGCGCGGCCGGCTGCTGCTGGTGAAGTACGCCGGCGTGGTCACCTTCGCGCTGGTAGCGGTGCTGGCGATCGCGGTGACCGGCGTACTGGCGGGATTGGCGTTGTTCGGTGGGGGTGAGCTGACGCTGCTCTCCGGCACCCGGATCGGCTTCGGCGAGGCGCTCGGGCGGCTGCTGCTGGTCTGCCTGTACGTGGCCGCGTGCCTGGCCGCCGTCGGCGCCATCGGGCTGTTCGTCTCGACCCTGACCGAGCAGCCGGTGGGGGCCACGATCGCGGTCGCAGTGGTGGTGCTGACCAGCCACATCCTGGGTACGATCCCGCAGCTCGAGCCGATCCACGAATACCTGCTCTCGCACTGGTGGTTCGGCTTCGGCGACCTGCTCCGCGACCCGATCGCGACCGAGAGCATCGGCCCCGGGCTGATCTCCGCGGCCTCGTACGCCGCCATCTTCGGCGCCGCGGCGTGGGCCCGGTTCGCCGGCCGCGACATCACCAGCTGAGGCTCCGGGTTCCGGGGTCGCTCGGGGGGGTTCCCTGATGTGGCTCGGGGTGGCCGGTCGGCAGGCTGGGGCGCATGGGTGGACGAGGGGCGCGTCACCTGCTGGTGTGGCTGCACGTGGTCACGTCGGTGGGCTGGATGGCGATGGCGCTCGCGCTGTTCACGCTGCTCACGGTGGGGATCGGTGATCCGGCGGTACGCCACAGCGCGTTCTCGATGGCCGGGGTGATCGACGGGCAGCTGCTGGCGTACCTGGCGAAATGCATCGGCGTACACCGGGATGATGCTCTGTGCTCTGACCTCGTGGGGGTTCTTCCGCTACCGGTGGGTGCTGGGGAAGTTCGTGATCACGATCGTGCAGCTCTACCTGGGGATCTTCATCTTGAGCGGGACGCTGCACTCCGCGGTCGAGGCGTCGGCGCACGGCGGGATCGGGCCGGCGGTGCCGCTGGCCACCGGCACGCTGCTGATGATGTCGGCGATCGCGTTTCAGGCCTGGCTGTCGGTGGCGAAACCGTGGCGCCGTACGCCGTGGGCCAGCCCGGGCAAGCTGCCCACCGCGAGTCCGTGGCTGTTCGCCGCCGCGGTCGCCGTACCGACCGGCGACCTGTTGCTCAGCGCCTTCGTCACCGGGCGCCCGATGCCGGTGCTGTCGCTGCTGACCGTGATCGGCTACCCGATCTACCGCTCGGTGGCGCTGCGCCGTACCGCGATCCCGAAAACCGCTGGCACCCGCGTGTGAGGATCAGGGGGTGCTGCTCACCATCTCCACCACGCACCAGCCGGCGACCGATCTGGGGTACCTGCTGGTCAAGCATCCGGACCGGGTGCAGTCGTTCCCGACCACGGGCGGGACGGCGTACGTGTGGTATCCGGAGGCGACGCCCGAGCGGTGCACCGCGGCGCTGCTGCTCGACGTGGACCCGGTCGCGCTGGCCCGCCCCGCGCGCGGCACGAAGGCCCCGGACGGCTTCTCGCTCGGCCGGTACGTCAACGACCGCCCGTACGCCGCCTCCAGCCTGCTCACCGTCGCGCTCGGCAAGGTGTTCCGGAGTGCGCTGAAGGGCACGTCGAAGGACCGTACCGAGCTGGCGGACCAGCCGTTGCCGCTGCGGATCGACCTGCCCGCGGTGCCGTGCCGGGGTGGCGCCGAGGTCGCCGAGCGGCTGTTCGGGCCGCTGGGCTGGGAGGTGGTGGCGCAGCCCGTACCACTGGATGAAGGTTTTCCGGAGTGGGGTGACTCCCGGTACGTCCAGCTGACCCTGACCGGCAACCACCGACTCGCGGACGCCCTCAATCACGTGTACGTGCTACTCCCGGTGCTGGACGACGCCAAGCACTATTGGGTGTCGGCCGACGAGGTGGAGAAGTTGCTGCGCGCCGGCGAGGGCTGGCTGGCCGGCCACCCCGCGAAGGAGCTGATCACACGGCGCTACCTGGCCAACCAGCGGTCGCTGGCGCAGTCCGCGCTGGAGCGGCTGGCGGTCGACGAGCCGGAGCCCGAGCCGGCCGACGAGCCGCCCGAGGAAGCGGCGGCGCAGGAAGAGCGGATCCCGCTGGTCACGCAGCGCAAGGCCGCGGTGCTCGCGGCGCTTTCGGAGTCTGGGGCGGCCAGGGTCCTCGACCTCGGCTGCGGTTCCGGCGCGCTACTGCTCGAACTACAGAAGCAGCGGCGGTACGCCGAGATCGTCGGCGCCGACGTCTCCAGCCAGAGCCTGCGGATCGCCGAGCGGCGGCTCCAGCTGGACCGGCAGCCGTCCCACGACGCCGGCCGGATCACGCTGATCCAGACCGCGCTGACCTACCACGACGACCGCCTCAAGGGGTACGACGCCGCCGTGCTGATGGAGGTGATCGAGCACGTCGACGAGCCGCGCCTGCCCGCGCTGGAGCGTGCCGTGTTCGGCCACGCCGCGCCGGGGGTGGTGATCGTGACGACCCCGAACGCCGAGTACAACGTGCGCTACGAAGCCATGGCCGGGATGCGGCACGACGACCACCGCTTCGAGTGGACCCGCGCCGAGTTCGGGTCGTGGGCCGAGCGGGTGGCGGCGGCGTACGGGTACACCGTCGTGCTGAGCGCCGTGGGCGAGGTCGACCCCGAGGTCGGGTCCCCGACCCAGCTGGCGTACTTCCGGCGGGGGGTGCGCGGTGCAGCTTGATGTTCCTGAGCTGTCGCTGATCGCGCTGGTCGGGATCTCCGGGTCCGGCAAGTCGACGTTCGCGCGGCAGCACTTCCTGCCGACCGAGGTGCTCTCGTCCGACACGTTCCGCGGCATGGTGGCCGATGACGAGAACGACCAGTCCGCCACGTCCGACGCGTTCGCGGCGCTGCACTACGTCGCCGGGCTGCGGCTGCGCGCCGGGCGGCGGGTGGTGGTGGACGCCACCAACGTGCAGCAGTTCGCCCGGGCTTCGCTGGTGAAGCTCGCCAGGGAGTACGACGTGCTGCCTGTGGCGATCGTGCTGGACATCCCGGAGTCCGTGGCCTGGGAGCGTACGCATGGCCGGCCGGACCGTACGTTCGGCCGCTCGGTGTTGCAGCGCCAGTCGCGTGACCTGCGGCGATCGCTGTCGAAGCTGGCCCGCGAAGGCTTCCGCAAGGTGCACGTGGTGACCGACCCCGACGACGTGACGGTCGCGTACGAGAAGGCGTGGAACGACAAGCGGGAGCTGACCGGGCCCTTCGACATCGTCGGCGACGTGCACGGCTGCCGCGCCGAGTTGGAGACGCTGCTCGGCACGCTCGGCTACGTGCTGCAGCGCGACGGCTCGGGTCGCCCGATCGATGCGCGCCATCCCGACGGGCGGCAGGCCGTCTTCGTCGGTGACCTGGTGGACCGCGGGCCGGATTCGCCGGGCGTACTGCGGCTGGTGATGGGGATGGTGGGGTCCGGCAACGCGCTGTGCGTACCGGGGAACCACGAGCAGAAGCTGCTGCGCAAGCTGCGCGGCCGCGACGTACGGGTCTCGCACGGGCTGGCGGAGACGCTGGAGCAACTCGCCGCCGAGCCGCGGTCGTTTGTGGACGATGCGGCGCGGTGGATCGACGGGCTGGTCAGCCACTACCGGCTGGACGGCGGCCGGCTGGTCGTGGCGCACGCCGGGCTGAAGGAGGCGTACCAGGGTCGCGCGTCCGGCCGGGTACGCAGCTTCTGCCTGTACGGCGAGACCACCGGCGAGACCGACGAGTACGGCCTGCCGGTGCGCTACCCGTGGGCCAACGACTACCGCGGCGACGCGATGGTGGTGTACGGCCACACCCCGACCCCGAAGCCGGAGTGGATCAACAACACCATCTGCCTGGACACCGGCTGCGTGTTCGGCGGCGAGCTGACCGCGCTGCGGTATCCGGAGAAGGCGCTGGTCAGCGTCCCCGCCGAGCGGGTCTACTACGAGCCGGTCAAGCCGCTGATCGCCCCCGACCGGGACGACGGCGGCGTCTTGAAGCTGGCGGACGTCACCGGGCGGCGGCACCTGCGTACCGACTACGGCACCGTACTGATCGAGGCCGAGAACGCCGCCGCCGCGCTCGAGGTGATGAGCCGGTACGCCGTCGACCCCCGCTACCTGCTGTGGCTGCCGCCCACCATGTCACCATCGTCCACATCGGACCGTGAGGGCTACCTGGAGTACCCGACCGAGGCGTTCGCCGACTACCGGGCGGCCGGGATCGACCGGGTGATCTGCGAAGAGAAGCACATGGGCTCCCGCGCGGTGGCGCTGGTGTGCCGCTCGGCCGACGTGGCCGCGGAGCGCTTCGGCGTCACCGACGGCAGCGCCGGCGCGCTCTACACGCGTACCGGCCGGCCGTTCTTCGCGCCGGCGCTGAACCAGGAGTTGCTGGCTCGGGTGCGCGCGGCGGCCGCGCCGGTGTTCGACGGGCTGGAGACCGACTGGCTGCTGCTCGACTGCGAGCTGCTGCCCTGGTCGGCGAAGGCGGAAGACCTGATCCGCAGCCAGTACGCCGCGGTCGGTGCCGCCGCCCGGGCCGCCCTGCCCTCGGCGCTGGATGCCGTCGACGCCGGCCTGGCGCGCGGCCTCGATCTGGCCGAGCTGCGGGACCGGCTCGCCGCTCGGGTCGTCAACGCGTCGGCCTTCACAACTGCCTACCGGCGGTACGTGTGGCCCACCGAGGGGCTGGACGGCGTACAGCTGGCGCCGTTCGCGGTGCTGGCGACGGCGCGCGGGTCGCAGGCGGGCCGCGACCACGGGTGGCACCTGGAGTGGTGCGACCGGCTGGTGGCCGCGGATCCGGCGCTGCTGCGTACCACCGGGCGGCGGGTGGTCGACCTGGCCGATCCGGCGTCCGAGTCGGCGGCCACCGACTGGTGGCTGGAGCTCACCGGCGCCGGCGGCGAAGGCATGGTGGTCAAGCCGTACGCCGGCCTCACCCAGGGCGCCGGCCGCAAGCTGGCGCAGCCCGGCATCAAGTGCCGCGGCCGGGAGTACCTGCGGATCATCTACGGTCCCGACTACACCGAGCCGGCGCACCTGGAACGGCTGCGCGACCGCGGCCTGGCCCGCAAGCGCAACCTCGCGCTCCGCGAACACGGCCTCGGCCTCGCCGCGCTCGACCGGGTAGCCGCCGCCGAACCGCTCTACAAGATCCACGAGCTGGTCTTCGCGATCCTCGCCCTGGAATCCGAGCCCACCGACCCCCGTCTGTAGCCGCCGCGCCGGGCTAGGGCCTGTCCTGTGGATCTTGGTCGAGCGAGACAGGTGCCAGGCGGCGGTCCGGCAAGGCGGAGGTTCGTCCGAATACCGGTGTTGTATTCGGACGGTTCTCCAACGCCGCCGGTCGTCGTCTG
>JBOGDF010000042.1:0-22202 GCA_050701635.1 Micromonosporaceae bacterium
CCACCCGCCAGCGCTCCCGGCGCCGCTGGGCGGTACGCCGCCGTGCCCCCGCCGCCAGCAGCGACCCCAACGAGGTCTCCGACTCCGGTGCCACGAGCAGCGCCTCCGCTTCGGCGGCCGGCAGCCGGCGCAGCAGCCCGGGCAGCCCGGCCAGCGCGGTGACCTCTCGCCGGCACTCGGGGCAGGTACGCAGATGCTGCTCGTACGCGTCGCGTTCGGCGGGGCTGAGCGCGCCGAGCACGTACGCGGCGTCGTCGTGTGCCCGTTCGCAGCTCATCGCGTCACCCCCCGCTCCTCGAGTACCACACGCAGCGACCGCAGTGCGTAGTGCAGCCGCGACTTGACGGTGCCGGTCGGGATTCCCAACCGGGCTGCCGCTCCGGCCACCGATTCCCCCCGGTAGAAGCATTCCAGCAGCACCCGGCGGTGGTCCTGGGAGAGCGCCGAGAGCGCGTCGGCCACCATCCACGACTCCAGAGCGCGGTCGGTCTGGTCGGGAGTGTGGGGCTCGGCGGCCCCGTCCAGTTCGACCTCTGCCGGACGGGCCTGGCGCCGCCGCCACGCGTCGATCGCGAGGTTGCGGACGGTGGTGAACAGCCAGCCGCGTACCGACCCCCTGGCCGGGTCGAAGACCTGCGGATTCTGCCAGGCGCGCAGCAACGCCTCCTGCACCAGCTCCTCGGCCTGACCCGCGTCGCCGCTGGTCAGCCGCAGGGCGTGGGCGTACAGCGCACCGGCGTGTTCGTGGTGCAAGGCCACGAGCAGCTCGTCAGACACCGGCGGCTGAGCCACGGAATCCCTCACGCCCTGTTGCACGGTTACGCACCGCGTCCGGTTCAACCCGGCGGTGCCCACCCAAGGCTAGCGGCGCTCACCCAAGGCTAGATGTCGAGGCCCTGCATCAGCGCGTCGGCGGCCGAGTACGGGTCGAGCCCGCCGCCGACCACCTTCGCGGCGAGCGAGTCGAGCAGCGCCCCGTCGTGGTGTTCGCCGATCCGCTGGCGTACCGCCGCCAGGGTGATCGCCTCGATCTCGGCGGCGGCCCGGGCCCGGCGTCGGCGGTCCAGCTCGCCGTGGTCGGAGAGCCACTCGCGGTGCTTCGCGATCGCCCCCAGTACGTCGTCGACGCCCTCTTCGCGGGACGCCACGGTCTTCACGATCGTGGGGCGCCAGTCGCCGGGTGCGCGTTCCCCGAGCGAGATCATGCCGCGGATGTCGCGCAGGGTCTGGTCGGCGCCGTCGCGGTCGGCCTTGTTGACCACGAAGATGTCGGCGATCTCCAGGATCCCCGCCTTCACCGCCTGGATCGCGTCGCCCATCCCGGGTGCCAGCAGCACCAGCGTGGTGTCGGCCAGGGACGCGACCTCGACCTCGGCCTGCCCCACCCCGACGGTCTCCACCAGTACGACGTCGCAGCCCGCCGCCTCCAGCACGCGTACCGCCTGCGGGGTCGACGCGGCGAGCCCTCCGAGGTGGCCACGCGAGGACATCGAGCGGATGTAGACCCCGGAGTCGGTCGCGTGGTCCTGCATCCTGACCCGGTCGCCGAGGATCGCGCCCCCGGTGAACGGTGACGACGGGTCCACCGCGAGTACGCCGACCCGCAGCCCCTGGGCGCGGTAGGCACGTACCACCGCGTTGGTGGAGGTTGACTTACCCACGCCCGGCGAGCCGGTCAGCCCGATCACCTGCGCGTGTCCGGTGTACGGCGCCAGAGCCGCCATCACCTCGCGCAGCACCGGGTGCTCGTCCTCGACCAGCGAGATCAGCCGGGCCACCGCCCGCGCGTCGCCGTTGCGGGCGCGCTCCAGCAGATCCGGTACGTCCAGCGACCGCCGCAGCGAGCGGGACGGCATCCCGGCGGCCCCGGCGGCACCACCGCCAGGTGCCGCGGCCGCCCCGCTCGCCGAGGCACCACCGGAGGTCATCAGGCGCTCGGCACCTTCACGATCAGCGCGTCGCCCTGGCCGCCGCCGCCGCACAGCGCCGCCGCGCCGACGCCGCCGCCGCGACGCTTGAGCTCCAGCGCCAGGTGCAGCACCAGCCGGGCACCGGACATCCCGATCGGGTGGCCGAGCGCGATCGCGCCGCCGTTGACGTTGACCTTCTCGTCGGTGACGCCGAGCTCCTTCATGGACTGGATGCCGACGCTGGCGAACGCTTCGTTGATCTCGATCAGGTCCAGGTCCTCGACCGCGATGCCCTCCTTGGCCACGGCGGCCCGGATCGCATTGGACGGTTGCGACTGCAGCGTGGAGTCGGGCCCGGCGACCACCCCGTGCGCCCCGATCTCAGCCAGCGGCGTCAGCCCCAACTCCGCCGCCTTGGCGGCGCTCATCACCACGACGGCGCAGCCGCCGTCGGAGATCTGCGACGCGGAGCCGGCGGTGATGGTGCCGTCCTTGGCGAACGCCGGCCGCAGCTTCGCCAACCCCTCGGCGGTGGTGTCGCCGCGTACGCCCTCGTCGGTCGAGAACACCACCGGGTCGCCCTTGCGCTGCGGGATCTCCACCGGGACGACCTCGTCGTCGAAGACGCCGTTCTTCGCCGCGGCGGCGGCCCGCTGGTGCGACAGCGCGGAGAACGCGTCCTGGTCCTCGCGGCTGATCCCGAGGGTGGCGTTCTTCTTCTCGGTCAGCTCGCCCATCGCGGCGTCGGTGAAGGCGTCCCAGAGCCCGTCGTACTGCATCGAGTCGATCAGCTGGGTGTCGCCGTACTTGACGCCGACCCGGGAGCCCTTCAGCACGTGCGGGGCGTTGGTCATCGACTCCATGCCGCCGGCCACCACGATCTCGAACTCGCCGGCCCGGATCAGCTGGTCGGCCAGCGCGATCGCGTCCAGCCCGGACAGGCAGACCTTGTTGATGGTCAGCGCCGGTACGTCCATCGCGATGCCGGCCTTGGTCGCGGCCTGCCGCGCGGTGATCTGGCCGGCGCCGGCCTGCAACACCTGGCCCATGATCACGTACTGCACCTGGTCGGGCGAGACGCCGCTGCGCTCCAGGGCGCCCTTGATCGCGAAGCCGCCGAGGTCCGCCCCGGAGAAGTCCTTCAGCGAACCGAGCAGCTTGCCCATGGGCGTACGCGCGCCGCCGACGATGACCGAACCCATAGCCGCCTCCTGCGGGGACCGTGACCGATGTCATTTGCGTGATATCGAGCTGAACCAGCGTTCAACCGCCACACTACCGAGCATGGATTCTGCAAGCATCGGGCTGTTGCGCATCGATCACGTGGGAATTGCCATACCGGACCTCGACGCCGGTATCGACTTCTACGAGCGGACATTCGGGATGCGCTGTGTCCACACCGAGGTCAACGAGGAGCAGGGCGTACGCGAGGCGATGCTGTCGGTGGGGCCGGACCCGAGCGGCGGCTGCGTACAGCTGCTGGCTCCGCTGTCGCCGGATTCGACCATCGGGAAGTTCCTGGACAAGAAGGGTCCGGGGATCCAGCAGGTGGCGTACACGGTGGCCGACATCGACGCCGCCTGCGCGGCGCTGCGGGAGCGCGGCGTACGGCTGCTGTACGACACGCCGAAGCGCGGCACCTCGGACTCGCGGGTCAACTTCGTACACCCGAAAGACGCCGGCGGAGTTCTGGTCGAGCTGGTGGAGCCGGCCGCGGGGCACTGACGCCCGGTGCGGTTTGTCACACCGCTGTTACGGGCATCATTACCCGTCGGTAACATTCGCCAGCAACGGCAGCACGGGACACAGGGAGGGACCCCGGCAATGAAGGACATCCTCGAGGCGATCAACAGCGGCCAGCCCGAGGCCGTGGCCAACCTCCCGGTCCCGAAGTCGTACCAGGCAGTGGTGGTACGCGCCGACGAGGCCGCGATGTTCGACGGCATGGCGACCCGGGACAAGGACCCGCGGCAGGCGCTGCACCTCGACGAGGTCCCGACACCGGAGCTCGGCCCCGGCGAGGCGCTGATCGCCGTGATGGCCAGCGCCGTCAACTACAACACCGTGTGGACCTCGATCTTCGAGCCGGTCTCCACCTTTAAGTTCCTGCAGCGGTACGGCAAGGTCTCCGACCTCACCAAGCGCCACGACCTGCCCTACCACGTGGTGGGCTCCGACGCCGCCGGCGTGGTGCTGCGGGTCGGCCCCGGGGTCACCAAATGGAAGCCGGGCGACGAGGTGGTGGCGCACTGCCTGTCGGTCGAGCTGGAGGACCCGCAGGGCCACGACGACACGATGATGGACCCGCAGCAGCGGATCTGGGGCTTCGAGACCAACTTCGGCGGGCTGGCCGAGCTGAGCCTGGTGAAGGCGAACCAGCTGATGCCGAAGCCGGCGCACCTGTCGTGGGAAGAGGCCGCGTGCCCCGGGCTGGTCAACTCGACGGCGTACCGGCAGCTGGTCTCGCGCAACGGCGCGGGGATGAAGCAGGGCGACGTCGTACTGATCTGGGGCGCCTCGGGCGGCCTCGGCTCGTACGCCACCCAGTTCGCGCTCAACGGCGGCGCGATCCCGGTGTGCGTGGTGTCCAGCCCGGAGAAGGCCGAGCTGTGCCGGGCGATGGGCGCGGAGCTGATCATCGACCGCAACGCGGAGGGCTACAAGTTCTGGAAGGACGAGAACACCCAGGACCCGAAGGAATGGCAGCGGTTCGGCGCCAAGATCCGTGAGCTGACCAACGGCGAAGACCCGGACATCGTCTTCGAACACCCCGGCCAGGAGACCTTCGGCGCCAGTGTGTACGTCGCCAAGCGCGGCGGCACCATCGTCACCTGCGCGTCCACCTCTGGATTCATGCACCAGTACGACAACCGCTACCTCTGGATGAATCTGAAAAGGATCATCGGTTCCCACTTCGCCAACTACCGCGAGGCGTGGGAAGCCAACCGCCTGATCAGCAAGGGCCGTATCCATCCGACGCTCTCGCGCGTTTACCCGTTGGAGCAGACCGGCCAAGCCGCGTACGAGGTGCACCGCAACTTGCACCAGGGCAAGGTCGGCGTGCTCTGCCTGGCCCCGGAGGAAGGCCTCGGTGTACGCGATGAGGAGCTACGCCAGCGTCATCTGGCGGAGATCAACCGGTTCCGCGACCGGTAGTACGGCTCGACCACGGGCTCCGGATACGGAGCCTGTATCGGGACCAGTGGTCTCGGTACAGGGGATTGCGGTCAGTACGTACATATGGTAAGTAAGCGCTGATACAGCTGCCGCAGAAGGCGTCGTACCCCCGGATCCGATCCTTCTTCGGCAGCATCTTGTTCCGTTTGGTCTTGCCTAAGGCCCCCTGCCGTCTGCGAGTATGTCCCAATGCCCCAGCAGCCCTCCTTGTCATTCTTCGACAATGCCAACAGCCCCGTACCCGACTTCACGGTGGTCCTGCGCGGTTATGACCGCGGCCAGGTCGACACCGAGCTGCAGCGCCTGGTTTCGCTGATCTCCCAGAAGGAGACCGAGCGGAGCGAGGCCGAGCGCCGGATGACCGACGCGCAGCGCCGGCTCCGTCAGGCCGAGCAGCGCGCCACCGGTCTCGAGCAGAAGCTCGGCGACCAGGCGAAGCAGCTCGAAGAGAACAGCCGGCCCACCCTCTCCGGCCTGGGCACCAAGGTCGAGCACATTCTGCGGCTCGCCGAGGAGCAGGCCAACGAGCACCGTGCCGAGGCCAAACGCGAAGCCGAAGGCATCGTGTCCGCCGCCCGGCTCGAGGCCCGCGAGATCACCGACAAAGCGCGTGCCGAAGCCGCGGCGCTGAAGGCCGCCGCCGAGCGCGATGCGGGCAGTGCCCGTACCGCCGCCGAGCGGGAAGCCGCCGAGCTGCGGGTGGCCGCCCGGCGGGAGGCCGAGACACTGCGCGGCGACGCCGACCGCGAGACCAAGCAGCTGCGCAGCGCCACCGCACACGAGGTTGCCGAGTCCAAGGCGACCGCCGAGCGGGAGGTCGCCACGCTGCGGGCCACCGCCGAGCGGGAGATCACCCAGCTCCGCGCCAAGGCGATGCGCGAGGCCGAGGAGAAGCGCGCCGAGGCCGCCAAGCTCTACAACGACGCCAAGGAGAAGCGCGACAAGGAGCTGCAGAGCCTTGCGCTCGAGCTCGCCGAGCGTCGCGAGACCTCCGAGCGGGAAGAGTCCGAGCGGCACAACTCCGCCGTCGCCGCCACCCAGAAGCTGGTCACCGAGGCCGAGCAGCGGGCTCGCGCCGCGGACGAGCGCGCCAAGGAGATCGAGGCGCGTGCCGAGGCGCGTCGCGCGGAGGCCGAGCAGCACTCCAACGAGACCATCGAGAAGGCCAAGGCACTGTCGGACAAGACCGTCGCCGACGCCCGTGCCGAGGCCCAGCGCCTGGTGTCCGAGGCACGCTCCAGTGCCGACGACACCACCCAGACCGCGCGCCGCGAGGTCGAGGACCTGGGTCGCCAGCGGGACGCGATCACCGCACAGCTCGGCCAGCTGCGCGAGATGCTCGGTGGCATCATGCCGGGGGCCGCGCCCGCGGCCGCACCGGCCGCGCCGGCAGCGGCGTCCGACGGTGGCAAGGCGAAGTCGGACGGCAAGGCCAGCAAGGACGACGCCGACGACAGCGACCGCTCCGACGCGCCGATCGGTGCGAACAGCTCGCGGTGATCTGAAGGAAGTTACGAGTACGACTTGCGATGTGCGTCCCGCCACGCCGAGCCCCATGAGCGTGGCGGGACGCCTCGTGTGAGGATGAGTCCATGTCGCATAGCGCTGACCAAGGCTTATTCAACCTCGGCGCCGGGGGCTCGGCTGAGCCCGGCTTCGACCTGGTCATCCGGGGCTACGACCGGAAACAGGTCGATCGGCACCTGGACGAGCTCGCCACGTTGAACGAGCGGCTCGCCTCGGACAACGCTGCGCTGCTGGCCGCGCGCGACGAGATCTACAACCAGGCCCAGACGCTCGCGGCGCAGCTGGCCGAGCTGCAGCGACGGGTGGTCTCCGACGACCGGGCCTCGTACCGGCACCTCGGAGCGCGGGTGGAGCAGATCCTGACGCTGGCCGAGGAAGAAGCCGACTACCTCAAGAAGCGCGCCGAGAACGAAGCCACCCAGCACCGCGAAGAAGCCGCCGGGATCCTGGACCGGGCCCGCGGCGAGGCGGACAAGGCGCGGAAGGACTTCGAAACCGCCCTGGCGTCCCGTCGCGCCGAAGAGGAGCGCGCCGACGCGGACCGGCGATCCAAGGTCGACGCGTACGTGGCGGAGAAGACCGCCGAGATCCAGCGGCTGCACCGCGACTCCGAGCGGGCGCACGAAGAGGCCGCCCAGCACGCCAAGAAGCTGCGCGCCGAGGCGGAGCTGCAGGCGAACAGCCTGCGTCAACGGGCCCAGGAAGAAGCCAAGAAGGTACGCGCCGAGGCGACGGCGTACGCCCAGCAGCTGCGTACCGACGCCGAGCAGCACGCCACGACGCTGACCGCCGACGCGCAGCAGAAGGCCGCCGAGCTGCGTACCGCCGCCGAGTTCGAGGTGACCCAGCTGCGGGAACAGACCGAGGCCGACCTGCACGGGCTGCGTACCGCCGCGACCCAGGACGTCGACCGGCTGCGTACCGATGCCGAGCAGCAGGCCCGGTCGGTCCGCGAGCAGGCCGCCGCGGAGGCGCAGCGCCAGCGCGACGAGGCCGAGGCGCACGCCGGCGAGATCCGGGCGCAGATCGAGCAGCAGACCGCGCAGCTGAAGCTGCAGGCCGACGAACGCGCCCGGCACGCCGCCGAAGCCGCCCGCCAGGAGTCCGACGGGATTCTCAACAAGGCGCGGGCGCAGGGCGAGCGGATCGTCGAGGAGGCTCGCCGCAAGGTCTCCGAGCTGGAGACCCAGCGCCGCGACATCCGGCGCGATCTGCGCCAGCTCAAGGAGACGATCGCCCGGCTCACCGGCAGCTCCGCGGCACTGCTCGACGATGACGATGACGACGACACCGACGAGCCGGTCGCCGCCGCCGACGAGCCGGCCGACGCAAAGGCCGACACAAAGGCCGAGGCGCCTGCCGAGGCGCCTGCCGAGGTGAGCGCCGACGAGCCGGCCGACACGGTCGAGGACGAGGCTCCGGCGCGGGGCCGCCCGTCGCCCCGGCAGGGTAAGGCTGACGAGTCCCGGCCGCGGCCGCACCGCAGCCAGGCGCTGAGCGCCTCACCGCCGGCGGCGGCCGACGAGGCCCCCGGCGACAACGGCGCGACCGCCGCCCGCGAAGGCGACGAGCAGGAGGCCGCCGCCGGCTGGCCCCGGCGGGACTAGTCGGCGATGGCAGACGGCACACCAGGCGGCACACCTGACGAGCCGCCGCGGGCAGCCGACGGCGAGCAACTGCCGCCCGACAAGCCGCTCCTCCCGGACGAGGACAGCGAGCCGCTCCGGGAAGCCGAGGCCGAGGCCGCGCAGGGTCTTCCGTACGGGGAGCCGGGCAAACCGCTGAGTCGCTCGCCGTTCCTGATCGCGCTCACCGCCGGCCTCGGCCTCGCCGTGGCGTACGTGGGTTACGAGGCGGTACGCAGCATCTGGAGCATCCTGGTGCTGATCGTGGTCGCCGGGTTCCTCGCCATCGGGCTGCACCCCGCCGTGGCGTGGCTGCAGAAGTACGGACTCTCCCGCGGGCTCGCGGTGGCCGTGGTCGCCCTGGTCGGGCTGCTGGTCAGCTGCGGCGGCCTGCTCGCGGTGATCCCGCCACTGGTACGCGAGAGCGCGGCGTTCATCGCGGCGGCGCCCGGATATCTGGACGACCTGCGACGCGCCGACTGGATCGAACAGCTCAACGAGCGGTACGACGTACTCGACAAAGTGCAGGACGCGCTGACCCCGGACAACGTGACGACCGCGCTGGGCGGGGTGATGAGCGGGGCCGGGCTGGTGTTCGGGTCGCTGTTCAACATCGTCACCATCGGGATCCTCACGCTCTACTTCCTCGCCGCGTTCGACCGGCTCAAGGAAGGCGCCTACCAGCTCGTACCGGCCTCGCGCCGGCCGCGGGCACGGCTGCTGGGCGACGCGATCCTGGCCAAGGTGGGCGGCTACATGGTCGGCTCACTGCTGATCGCGGCGCTGGCCGGGCTCAGCTCGCTGGTGTTCATGCTGATCACCGGGATCCCGTACCCGCTGGCGCTGGCGCTGGTGGTCGCCATCTGCGACCTGATCCCCCAGGTCGGCGCCACCCTGGGCGCGCTCGTGCTGACGCTGGTCGGGCTCACGGTGTCGGTGCCGGTGGCGATCGCCGCGCTGGTCTTCTTCCTGCTGTACCAGCAGCTGGAGAACTGGGTGATCTACCCGAAGGTGATGCGGCGTACCACCCAGGTGTCCGACCTGGCGGCGATCCTCGGGATGCTGGTCGGCGGGGCGATGCTCGGCCTGGTGGGCGTCCTGATCGCGATCCCGGCGACCGCCGCGATCCAGCTGATCGCGCGCGAGGTCGTGATCCCCCGCCAGAACGCCAACTGACCCCTCGCGACCCTGCTGGCGGCGGGGCTCCCGGCGGGACGCCGGCGCTTCAGACGCGCTTGAGCAGCTCGGAGACGGCGGCGTTGAACTCCCGGGGTGCCTCCAGCGCACTGAGATGACCCACGCCGGGCAGGGTCACCAGCTCGGCCTCCGGCGCCGCGCGGACCATCGCGTCGGCCTCCTCCCGCGGCATCAGCGCGTCGGCGTCGCCGGCCACCACCAGCACCGGGACGGCGAGCCGGGTCAGCACGTCGTACGCCTCGGTACGCGCCGCCATCGCCCGCTGCGCCCACGCCACCGCGCCCGGCGGCGCCGCGCTCACCATCGCCGCCACCGACTCGGCCAGCTGCGGGTTGCGCTCGTCGGTGCCCTCGGCCAGCAGCTTCGGGTACACCTCGGTGAGCAGCAGCTCGCTGTCGCCCGCCTGTTCCACGGCGTCGGCGATCCGCAGCCGGTTGGCGGCGGCCACGGGCGCATCGGCACTGGCCTTGGTGTTGGCGAGCAGCAGCCCGAGGAGCCGATCGGGATAGCGCCGGGCGAAGGCGAGCGCCACGTACCCGCCCATAGAGAGGCCACCCAACACCACCTGGGGCAGCTCCTGCTGGTCGAGCAGGCGTACCAGGTCGTCCACCGCCTCGTTCAGGTCGGCCGGTACGCCGTCGAACGCCTCCGGTCCGGCGGACTCACCGAAGCCGCGCTGGTCGGGCGTGATCACGTCGGACTCCCGGCTCAACCCGCCCCGCTGGGCGGCCCACATCTCCGACGAGAGCGGAAAGGCGTGTAACAACACCAGCGGCACCCCGGCCCCGGCTCGGGTGTATGCGATCTCCATGGGTTCATCTTCGCTGGTGCCGACCGGCGGCGCGCACCGGACCCGCCGAATGCCGACTGTGGCGTTCCCGACGCCAGCCCGTGGGGTGGCTCGCGCAGATATGTCGCACTTTGGGAGGACGAATTGCGTACGCGGTTTCAGATCATGCGAATCGACGGGAAATTCTTTCGGCTGCGCGTACCAAAGAAATGACCTTGAAAATGTCGTGATGATTTGCGACCCGCTACCTTGTGATAAGTACGGCGAGCCTATTAATGTCGGCGCGGTCGATGCCGCCAGCACCCCCTCTGACCAGCGCAAAGGAGCTCCTGTGAGCAACGGCAGGCACGTGGACAACGGTCCACGCAGGCCCACCGTAAGACGCCGGATCTACACCGCCTTACTCCTCGTGCTGCTGCTCGGGGCCGGTGCCGCGGGCGCGACGCTGCAGGGTCCGGCGTTCGGGCTCGAGGTACTCGGATTGGCCCCGTCCAACAATGTTGTGGTCACGCGCCCCGGCACCGTTGTCGACGGAAAACTGATCCGCGGATATCTCCACATCAAAGCCGACAACGTACGGGTGACCAATACCGAGGTGCGGTACGCCGGCTACCACTCGATCCGGATCTTCGACGGCGCCGACGGCACCGTCATCGAAGACTCCGTGGTGCGCTGCGAGGCGGCGAAGACCAACGGTGTGGTGTTCGGCAACTACACCGCGCGCCGGGTGCACCTGTACGGCTGCCGCAACGGCTTCATGTACAGCGACGCCAGCCCGGCGGTGATCGTGGATTCGACCTGGAACGGCCGTCCGGTCAACGTCGGTACGCCCGGCGACCAGTTGCCGTCGCCGAGCCCGTCGCCGGGCAGCTCCCACACCGCGCCCGGCCCCTCCCCCACCCCCTCGGGCGGTACGCCGCCCACGTACGGCAGCTGGCCGAACGCGGCGAACACCGGCGTACCGAGCGGCAAGACCTTACGCAGCTCAGGCAGCATCACAGTGACCACCGCGGGCAAGGTGCTCGACGGGCTGCAGATCAACGGCTGCGTCGACATCAAGGCGGACAACGTGGTGATCCGCAACACCCGGATCACCTGCGACCGGGACACCACCGCGATCCGCACCTGGGACGGCTTCAGCAACCTCGTGGTGGAGGACAGCGAGATCGACGGCGCGGGGAAGGTCTCCACCGCGTTGTGCTGCGGCCACTACACGCTGCGCCGGGTGGAGATCCACAACGTCGAGGACGGGCCGCGGCTGGCCGACAAGACCCGGGTGTACGACTCCTGGATCCACCACCTGGCCCGGCTGCCCGGCAGTCACAACGACGCGTTGCAGACCACCGGCGCCAGCGACATCATCGTGCGGCACAACACGCTGGAGGCGTACAACACCAGCACCGGGGACCCGATGAACGCCGCCATCATGATCGGCTCGACCACGTCGCCGGCCGTACGCAACATGCTGGTCGAGGGCAACCTGTTCACCGGCGGCAACTACACGATCAACTTCCGGCCCGACCTGGTGTGCTCCGGGATCGTGTTCCGGAACAACACCTTCGTCGACAACGCGCGGTACGGCGCGGTCGCCGGCCACAGCAACTCCGGCATCAGCTGGGCCAGCAGCAACGTCTGGAAACACAACGGAAAACCCGTGACCTGAGTACCGGGTCGGCCGCCGAGCCAAGCGCCGTGACGGCCGCCGAACCCAGTGCCGTGACGGCCGCCGAGAGCTCGGCGGCCGTCGTACGCCCGGCTAGTGGGCGGGATCGCGCTGGTAGAGCGCCTTCGCCCACAGGTAGCAGGCGACGGTGATCACGGCGCACCAGCCGGCGGCGAGCCACGCGCTGTTGCCGATCGGCGTACCGAGCAGCAGCCCGCGCAGGGTCTCGATGAACGGGGTGAACGGCTGGTACTCCGCGAACCAGCGCAACCCGGTCGGCATCGAATCGGTCGGTACGAAGCCGCTGCCGAGGAACGGCAGGATCACCAGCGGCATCGGCAGGTTGCTGGCGCCTTCCACGGTCTTGCTGGCTAGCCCGAGCGCGACCGACAGCCAGGTGAGCGCGAGAGTGATCATGGCGACCACACCCAGCACCGCCAGCCAATCGACGGCGGTGGCGTTCGGCCGGAAGCCGACCAGCCACGCCACCCCGAGCACGATGCCCAGGCTGAGCACCGTCTGGATCATGCTGCCGAGCACGTGCCCGGTGAGCACCGACGGACGGAAGATCGCCATCGTACGGAACCGCGCGATGATGCCGGCGGTCATGTCCATGGCGACCGAGATCGCGGTGCCCTGGGCGCCGCTGGCGATGGTCATCAGAATGATCCCCGGCACCACGTAGTTGACGTACGCCGCCCGCCCCCCGGACGCGCCGGACACGCCGGGCGCGCCGTTGAGGCCGGCGCCGAGCGTGCCGCCGAAGACGTACACGAACAGCAGCAGGAAGATCACCGGCATCCCGGCGAGCAGCAGGGTCATCGACGGGTAGCGCCGCATCCGCAGCAGCTGCCGGCGCAGCATCGTGGTCGAGTCGGCCACGGCGTAAGAGAGGGTGGTCATCGTACGGTCTCCTTCTGGGGTTGGCCGGTGAGGGCGAGGAACACGTCGTCCAGGTCGGGCGTACGGACCGCCAGCTCCTCGACGGTGAGGGAATCCCGGTCGAGCTGGTCGAGCAGCGCCCGCAGCGACTGGACACCGCCGTCGCCGGGGACCTGCAGGGTGAGCGACCCGTCGTCGGGTACGGCGCCGCCGAGCGCCCGAGCCGCGGCTTCCAGCTCGCGCGGATCCGTGAACCGCAGCTCGATATGACCGCCCGGCACCAGCCGCTTGAGCTCGTCCGCGGTGCCCTCGGCGATCAGCCTGCCGTGGTCGAGGACGGCGATCCGGTCGGCCAGCTCGTCGGCCTCTTCCAGGTACTGGGTGGTGAGGAAGATCGTCACGCCACCGGCGACCAGGTCCCGGATGATCTGCCACATGGTGCGGCGGCTGCGCGGGTCCAGCCCGCTGGTCGGCTCGTCGAGGAAGATGATCCGCGGCCGCCCGACCAGGGTCATGGCGAGATCGAGCCGGCGGCTCATCCCGCCGGAGTACGTGGCCACCGGCTTGCCCGCCGCGTCGACCAGGTCGAACTGGCTGAGCAGCTCGGCCACCCGGCGCCGCCCTTCCCGGCGCCCCAGGTGGTGCAGATCGGCCATCAGCCGCAGGTTCTCCGCCCCGGTGAGCAGGGTGTCCACCGCGGAGAACTGGCCGGTGACGCCGATCGCGGCGCGTACCGGGTCTGGACCGTCCGCCAGGTCGTGGCCGGCGACGCGTACGGTGCCGCCGTCGGCGGCGATCAGCGTGGACAGCAGCTGCACCGTGGTGGTCTTGCCGGCACCGTTCGGGCCGAGCAGCGAGAAGATCGTGCCCTCGGGTACGGACAGGTCGATCCCGTCGAGCACCACGTGGTCGCCGTACGACTTTCGCAGGCCGCGGACCTCGATGGCCAGCGGCGACAGATTCGTAGACATCTTTCCTCGTTTCTCGTGATTTTTTGGGCAGGGAGCATCGCGACCTGAGCCGTACGGAGACGGCTCGGCCAGAGAGTGGGTCAGCTCAGATGTCGAGGTCCTCCACGGCTGGCTGCTCGGCCAGCGCGGCGACCAGGGCGTACAGCTCGTCGGGGATCAGCTCGCGCAGCTCGTCCAGGGAGTCGGCGACCGCGAGCGTGGCCTCGCCCTTGATCATCCCCCAGCCGGTCTCGGAGAGCCCCAGGTGGCCGCGCCAGCCACCGGACGAGCTCCAGCTGTCGGAGCGCTTGGTGTGGACGACGTACTTGTCCTTGCGGCTGCGGAACACCTTGAACTCTTCGACCAGCCCGCTCGGCTTGGCGCGCCCCCACTCCCCGAGCAGGATGCCGGAGAACCGGACCTTCCGGCCGGCACCGGGGCCGATTCTCACCGTGATCTCGTCGTACCCTTCCAGCCGGCCTTCCTCGAGCTCGATGTACTTCCGCAGCGCGGTGCTGATCGCCGCCGACAGGTTGCCTCCGACGAGCTCCTGCGCCCGTTTGTAGAGCGGCAGGTCGTCGTCGGAGACGTAGATCGTCTTGTTGGGCACGTACACCCCCTTCCGCTTATACGTATGAGTCTACGTATAAATGCAAAGGACGACAAGCCTTTCTTGGTACGGGGCTCAGCGGGCGCCGGCGCGGCGGGCGAGCCGGGCCCGGTGTTTGCGCGCGAAGTCGGTGCGCTCCAGCCACCACTCGGCGATCAGCAGGTTGACGATCCAGCTCATCCAGTTCGCGATTCCGATCGCGGTGAGCGCCAACTGGTCGCCGGTCTCGACGATCGAGCCCTGCTGCTCGGGCTGGGTCAGTACGTGCGGCGCCACCAGCGCCAGCAGCAGCACGCCCCACAGCCGGTTGGTGACGATCGAGAAGGCGAGCGCGAAGCTGCGGATCATCCAGCGCCGGTGCTCGGCGAAGCGGCGCTGCCGGGCCATCCGGTAGCCGGCGACGGTGATCGGGAGCCACAGCACCGCCATCATGGTGTTGGCCCACTGGGAGGTCACGCCGGTGCTGGACAGCGGCGCGATCAGCAGGCCGCCGACACCGGCCGGCACCGCGGCGGCCACGTACGCCCGCCCCATCCAGCGGTGTGCGACCGGGTAGCGCTGCCGGAACCACGGCCACAGCTGGAAGCACGCGGTCACCAGCACGACCGAGCCGAGCACGATGTGGCCGACCAGGACCGGGTAGTACCAGGCGTACTCGGGGTGGGTGGGCACCCGGGACTGGCTCGGGTCGCCGGTCAGGTAGGGCGGCACCGCCAGCAGCACGAACACGCCGACGACCAGCATCAACGGCCCGATCCGCGGCCGCCGCCACCAGCGGGATCGAGGCCTGGCGTGCGGCTCGGGGTGCTCCGGAGGCGCGGCGGGCAGCTCGGTGGTCGTACTCATGATCGCTCCTCGGTCGGCGCGGGCCCGGTTGGTTCGAGACGACCCGTACTAACGTCTAAGACACTTGTCTAGTACGCCTGTGCAAGACGTACGTCTGAGACGTGGGGTAGCATCCGCGCATGGGAAACCGGGACGCCCTGCTGGAGGGGGCCAAGCGCTGCTTCCGCGAGAAGGGGTACGCGCGCACCACCGCGCGCGACATCGCGCAGGCCTCAGGAGTCAGCCTGGCCGCGATCGGCTACCACTTCGGCTCCAAGGAAGCCCTGATGAACCTCGCGCTGTTCGAGTCCGTCGGCGAGTGGGGCGAGCAGCTGGCGGGCCGGCTGGCGCGGATCGACCCGGTGGCGGATCCGACGCAGCGGTTCGAGCGGGTGTGGCAGACCGTGATCGCCTCGCTGGAGGGCGAGCGTACGTTCTGGGCGGCCAACTTCGAGATCTTCGCCCAGGTGGAGCACTCCCCCGAGATCCGCGACTTCTTCGCCGACGCGATGCAGAAGGCCCGGCTCGGGCTCGCCGCGCTGCTCGGCGGGATCGACCCGGAGGCCGACCCGGAGCAGGCCGCCCAGGTCGGCTCGTTCTACTACGCGCTGCTGATCGGCGTGGTCGGGCAGTGGCTGGTGGATCCGGAGCACGCGCCGTCCGGCGCCGCGCTCGCCAGCGCGCTGCGGGTCGCCGCAACCGGCGTACCGGCCGAGACCGCCACCGGCTGACTTAGTACCGGGTCGGCTCCGGCGTCAGGTCAGGAGACCCGGGCGATTGCGGCGCGGAGCCGGGCCAGCGCGACGATCTGGTCGAGCTGGTCGCTGGCGGCGGTGAGCACCTCCGGGAGCCGGCGGGCCAGCCCGGCGGCGGTGCCGGCGCGTTGCCGCCAGCCCGACCAGAGCAGCTCCACCAGCTCGTCGGTGGTCTGGTTGCGGGCGTCTGCCACCCGGCGCTGCTGCCCCAGGCCGGCGAACACCCCGCGGGTCTTCCGGCTGTACGCGATCGACGCGGTCGGCACCGCCTGCGACAGCGCCGCGATGGTGGCGTGCATCCGCATCCCGCAGAACCAGTCCGTACGCCCGATCAGCCACTTCGTCTGCCGTGGCCCGAGCCCGTACGGGGCCAGCCCGACCCGGCCCGGATAGCGGTCGGCGAACTCGCGGGCCAGCAGCGCGCTGGTCTCGGTGTCGTCGTCGACGCCGCCCGGCGTGCGCACGTGCGGGATCACCAGCACCCGGGCGCCGTCGCCGACCAGCAGCTCGGTGAGCCGGCGTACCACCAGCGCGAGGTCGGCGCGCAGCCCGAAATCGCGGCCCCGCCGGACCAGCAGCCCGGAGACGTTCAACCCGGCCACCGGGCTGGCGTCGGCGCCCAGGAACCCCTCCATCTGCTCCAGCACCGGCTCCGGCGGGAGCATCGGCGTCAGCCCGAACGCGACGTCGACGCCCTGCCGGTGCCGGTCCGGGTCGAAGTCGGGCCCCAGCAGCTCCACCATCGCGGCGTAGCTGTCGGCGTCCCGGGCCCACGCGGCGGCGGCGCCGCGCAGCAGCCTTACCGCCTCGGCCCGGGTACGGGGATTCCGGAACGGCCCGTACGTCTGCGGCAGGAACACCAGCGGGCGGCCCCGCAGCAGCGCGATCCGCTTCGGCCAGGCGACGGTACGGAACCGGGCCTGGCCGTACAGGTCGCAGAAGCTGTCACCGCCGCTGATGTCGAGTACGGCGTCGGCGCGGTCGATCAGCCGCAGCGACGGGTTCGGGCTCCCGGTACGCGCCGCGAACCACATGTTGCGGTAGCTCTCCGTACGGTGCCAGCGGCGCGAGTCCCGCGCTCCGGCGAGCCGTACGCCGTCGGCGTGCCGGATCCCCCAGCCGTCGTCGAAGGTCGTGATGTCGGCGTCGGGCTCCCGGGCGCGGAGCCCGGCGATCACCGACGCCCGCAGCGCGCCCACCCCCAGATTCCGGTCCGCTCCAGGCACCCCGAAAAGACACACCCCGAACGACATTCAGCTCTCCTCCAACACATCGTCGCGCTCGTGATAGCGCTGGCCGGTGATCGGACACCGCCACCGGCGCTCGCCGTCGGCCAGCAGCCGGACCCCGGCCCGGCCGACCCAGCCGACCTGCCGCGCCGGAACCCCGACCACCAGGGCGTACGCCGGCACGTCGTGCGTCACCACGGCACCGGCGCCGACCAGCGCCCAGCGGCCGACCGTGATCCCGGCGCCGCAGACCGCGCGGGCTCCGATCGCGGCGCCTTCCCGTACGGTCACCGGCCTGGCGAGCCAGTCCGCCCCGGACTTGAGCGCCCCTTCCGGGGTCACCGCCCGGGGATTCACGTCATTGGTGAGTACGGCCGCCGGCCCGATGAACACCCCGTCCTCGAGCACCGCGGGCTCGTACACCAGGGCATAGTTCTGGATCTTCACCCGGTCCCCGACGCGCACCCCGGGCCCGAGGTAGGCGCCGCGCCCGATCACGCAGTCGCGTCCGACGACCGCGCCGGCGCGTACCGACGCCAGGTGCCAGACGGCGGTGCCCTCACCGACCACGGCGCCCGGCTCCACGTCGGCGCCCGGCGCCAGCGACAGCGTCATAGGTCGATCACCGCCTTCGACACCGAGAACGCCTCGGCGTACCGGCTGCGGCACTCCACGCCACGGATTCGGGCCAGCCCGGCGAACAGCTCGTCGTCCCACCAGTCGCGGGATTTCTGGGACGGGTAGCAGGCGTGCAGCAGCTCCCGCTTGCGCCGCATCAGCTCGTCGGTGAGCGGCACGTACAGCTGGCGCCGGCTCAGATCGCCGTCCCACTTCGGGATCTCGTACTGCAGGCAGAGGTGGTCCCGGTACGCGGTGGTGACCAGCTCGGCCAGCGTACGGTGATCCTGGTGCGCGTCGTCGGTGGCCGGCGCCAGCACCAGGTCGGGCGAGAAGCCGGCCACGGCGTCCTGCAGGATCTGCTTCACCTCGCCCCAGTGCGCCGGCAGCCGGCCGTCCGGCAGCTGGTGCGCCTCGAAGGTCACGTCCGCGTCCGGCAGGAACGCCCGCGCCGCGGTACGCGCCTCCTCGATCCGTTCCTCGGCACCGGTGAGCAGCACGTAGTGCACCCGTACGCCGGGCGAGGCGGCGGCCAGCCGCAGCAGGGTGCCGCCGGCCCCGATCTCGATGTCGTCGGGGTGCGCGCCGAGCACGGTCAGCCGCGCCACGTCGTCAATCCACAGTGGACGCATCGAGGTCACCAGGCCGCGGCGGACACGGTGCCGGTGCTACGCCGGCTGGAGTCCCACAGCATCCACGGGCAGTCGCCCCGCTGGTAGGCCTCCTCCAGCTGCGCGCGCTCCTTCAGGGTGTCCGCCGGGCACCAGAAACCGGTGTGCCGGTACGCGGTCAGCCGGCCGTCGGCGGCGAGCCGGCCGAAGCCGTCGTCCACCAGATCCTCGCCCTCGTGCAGCACGTCGAAGATCTCCGGCCGCATCACGAAGTAGCCGCCGTTCTCCCACTGCTGCAGCGCGGCGACCTGGCGTACCTTCGCCACGGTCCCCGCCGCGTCCACATCGATCACGTGGTACGAGGACTGCGGCGGCACCGCGAGCAGGCTCGCCACCGCGTCGGTGTCGGAGAACCGGGCGATCATCTCCGGCAGCGGCGCGTCGGTGAGCACGTCGGCGTAGTTGGCCAGGAACATCGGCTCGTCGGCGACGTGCTTGCGTACCCGCAGCAGCCGTTCGCCGATCGTGGAGCCGAGCCCGGTGTCCACGAAGCTGATCCGCCAGTCGGCGATGTCGGTGCTGAACAGCTCGATGCGCCGGCCGCCGTCGGAGAGCGTGAAATCGTTGGAGCGGGTCTCGTCGTAGTGCAGGAAATAGTCCTTCACGGCGGCGGCGCCATATCCCAGGCAGAGCACGAACTCGGTGTGTCCAAAGTGGGCGTAATACCTCATCAGGTGCCACAGCAGCGGGCGGTCACCGATCATCGCCATCGGCTTCGGCGCATTGGTCACGCCGTCGCGCATCCGCATGCCGTACCCGCCGCAGAACAATACGACCTTCATCCCCGTACCTCGAAATTCTCGATCTGCAGCGACGGAATCGGGAACACCAGCCGCCCGCCCCAGTTGCGTACATAGGACAGCTGGTCGGTGATTTCCCGCCGGAGATTCCACGGCAGCACCAGCACGTAATCCGGCCGGTCGGCTTCGATACGCTCCGGCGGATGGATCGGAATGTGGGTCCCGGGCAGGAACTTCCCCTGTTTGAGCGGGTTACGGTCCACTGTGTACGCCACCAGGTCCTGCCGGATCCCGCAGTGGTTGAGCAGCGTGTTGCCCTTTCCCGGGGCGCCGTAGCCGACCACCGTACGGCCCTCGGCGCGGGCCCGGAGCAGGAAGTCCAGCAGCTCCCGCTTCACCTCGAAGACCGCTGCGGCGAAGCCGGCGTGCCCGGACAGTGTGTGCAGCCCGGCGGCCTGCTCGGCGTCGAGCACCGCCGCCACCCGGGGGGCGGCCGGATCCTCGTCGCCGGTACGCGGCGCCGGCACTCGCGCCGGCTGGGGCGTGGCGTACACCCGGAGCGAGCCACCGTGGCTGGGCAGCTCCTCGACGTCGACCACGGTCAGCCCGGCGCCGGCCAGCGCCCGGGACGCGGTGAGCAGCGTGAGGTACGAGTAGTGCTCGTGGTAGATGGTGTCGTACTGGCGCTGCGCGATCAGCCGCAGCAGGTGCGGAAACTCCAGCGTGACCAGGCCGTCCGGCTTCACCAGCGCGGCCAGCCCGGCGACGAAGTCGCGCAGGTCGGGCACGTGCGCCAGCACGTTGTTGGCCGCCACCACGTCACCCCGGCCGAACTTCCCCGCGAGCTTCTCGCCGGTGCCGGCGCCCAGGAACTCCACCTCGGTACGGATGCCCTTGGCGATCGCGGCCGCGGCCACGTTGCCGGCCGGCTCCACGCCGAGCACCGGGATGCCAGCGGCGTGGAAGTGCTGCAGCAGGTAGCCGTCGTTGCTGGCCACCTCGATCACCAGACTGTCCGCGTCGAGCTGGCGCCGGGCGATCATCGCGTCGGCGTACCGCTTGGCGTGCTGTACCCACGAGTCCGAGTACGACGAGAAATATGCGTACTCGGAGAAAATGTCTTCTCCTGAGACGTACGCCGGCAATTGCACCAGCAAACAATCCGGGCAGATCCGTACGTGCAGCGGATAAAACGTCTCGGGCCCGTCGAGTTTGTCCACCGGCACGTAGCTCTCGCACAGTGGGGACATTCCGAGGTCGACGAACGTTTCGTCGGGAGCGCCGTTGAAGGGCCGGCTGCAGAGGCGGCATTCCGGCATTTCAGGCATGCGACATCACTCCAAATGACCCGGCCAGCCTGACGCTGGTCGACAGCCCCACGGAACACGCCCGCCGGAATGGCGTAAACGGCTCAGTAAGAAAGCCGTCAGTACGACGCGCCGATCATTCCGGCGACCTAGTGTTCGCGCTGATCACGAGCCGAGTAACACCAGCCCGGGGGTTGTCGATGCGTGTCCTGGTCACCGGCCATGACGGTTATATCGGAAGTGTTCTGACGCCAATTCTGCAGGCGGCGGGGCACGATGTCGTCGGATTGGACATTGGGCTGTTCGCGGACTGTACGTTCGGCTCGCCACCGGCACCGATCGACCAGTACCGGGTCGACCTTCGGGACGTCGATCCCAGCCATTGCGCCGACTTCGACGCCGTACTGCATCTCGCCGCGTTGTCCAACGACCCGCTCGGCAACCTCAACCCCGGCACCACGTACGCCGTCAACCACACCGCCTCGGTACGGCTGGCGCGCGCCGCGAAGGCGGCCGGCGTACCGCGGTTCGTGTTCTCCTCCTCGTGCAGCCTGTACGGCGCGCAGACCGACACCCCGGTCGCCGAGGACGCGCCGTTCGCGCCGGTGACCCCGTACGGGGAGTCGAAGGTGCTGGCGGAGTGGGACATCGTGGCGCTCGCCGACGACGAGTTCTCCCCCACGTTCCTGCGCAACGCGACCGCGTACGGGGTCTCGCCGCGACTGCGCGGCGACGTGGTGGTGAACAACCTGGTGGGCCACGCGGTCACCACCGGCCAGGTGCTGCTCGCCAGCGACGGCTCGCCGTGGCGCCCGCTGGTGCACGTACGGGACATCTGCGCGGCGTTCCTGGCGGTGCTGGACGCGCCCCGCGAGCTGGTGCACGGCGAGGCGTTCAACGTCGGCGCGACCAGCGAGAACTACAGGATCCGGGAGGTCGCCGAGCTGGTCCGCGAGGTGGTGACCGGCAGCACGGTGAGCTTCGCCGAGGGCGCCGGCCCGGACAAGCGCAACTACCGGGTGGACTGCTCCAAGATCGCCGACCGGCTCGGCTTCACGCCACAGTGGACGGTCAAGCGCGGCGCCGAGGAGCTGGCGGCGGCGTACACCGCGAATGGTCTGACCGCCGAGGACCTGACCGGCTCCCGCTACCAGCGCATCGCCCGCATCCGCGACCTCCAGCAGGCCGGTCGGATCGACGCCGAGCTCCGCCTGACGCGGCCTCCCCACGATCTTGGGGTTTTGGCTGCCGCAACCGGCCAGCAAGCAACCAAAACCCCAAGATCGCCTGAAACTCCCGGTTGTCACGTGTGTCGCGCGGGGGGTGGGGCGGAGGTTTACGTCGCCAGCGACGTGCCGGTGCACAGCTGCCTGCTGGTCGACGACGCGGACGCGGCGCGGGACTTCCCGACGGGCACGGTGCGGATGGTGCTGTGCGAGCAGTGCGGGTACCTGTCCAACCGGGCGTTCTCCGACGCCGCCACCAGCTACTCCAGCCGGTACGAGGACTCGCAGGCGTACTCCCCCACGTTCGCGGCGTACGCCGCTGAGCTGGCGAAACGGTGGGTGACCGAGCACGACCTGGCGGGCGCCACCGTGGTCGAGGTGGGCTGCGGGCGGGGCGACTTCGCGCGGGCGCTGGTCGACGCCGGCGCCGGCCAGGTGATCGACCAGGGCGAGATTCTCGGTGCAGTCGGGTGTACGGGGAACTGCACCGGGGACCACCT
>JBOGDF010000043.1:0-22091 GCA_050701635.1 Micromonosporaceae bacterium
GTCGACGCGCTGCGCCGACACGCCCACCCAGACACCCCCACCGACACCGAAACTGTCGGCGCCGCCGCATAGAGTTCACCGTGGATCGTCACCCAAGTTCCACGCGACTCGGGACATGCTCGTCGCGGCGCCCATCGCGGTCAGGTGCTCGCGAAGCCGGGCCGGCAACACCGGCGCGAGCTTGGCCATCGCCCGCAGCGCGACCTGCGGCTCGTAGCTCGCCCCGGCCCCGGCAGCGAGGGCGACGGCGATCGCGACGGCCTCGTCGTTATCGAGCAGCAGGGGCGGCAATCTGTCGCCTCGGGTCAGCCGGTAGCCGCCGGTCTGCCCGGCGGTCGCGGCGATGGGGTAGCCCAGTTCGCGGAGCCGGTCGACGTCGCGGCGCACGGTGCGGCTGGTGACCTCCAACTGCGCGGCCAGGTCGGTGCCGGACCACTCTCGCCGGGTCTGCAACAGGCCGAGCAGGCGCAGCAGCCTGCCGAGGGTGCCGTTGCTCATGGCGGCCATCATCGCATGCCACTAGGACCGATCCTGTCCTAGTAGGGCTCTAGCGTTGGGAGTGGCGTCGGCGCCCCAGTGCCAGAAGCTGCCGGCGTCTGCTGAACGCGAAGGAGTCATGTCATGAAGATCGGCCTGCTGGGCACGGGGTTCGGCGGCGCCCACGCCGCCATCTTCCACCGCCACCCCGACGTTGACGAGGTCGTGGTCTTCGGCCGTACGCCGGCCAAGCTGGACGAGTTCGCCGAGAAGTTCGGGTTCGCCACCACCACTGACCTCGACGCGATCTACTCCGACGCGAGCGTCGACCTGGTGGACGTCTGTCTGCCCACCCGCCTGCACGCCGAACACGTGCTGCGGGCGCTCGAGGCTGGCAAGCACGTGCTGTGTGAGCTGCCGCTGGCCCTGAGCCTCGGCGACGCACGGCGGGTCGCCGAGGCGAATGCGGCGAGCCAACGTGACGTCTTCGTCGACATGTTCGGGCGGTTCGACCCAGCCGCGTCACTGGTGCGCCAGGCCGCCGCCGACGGCCGGTACGGCACGCTGAAGAGCCTGGAGATCGAGGTTCGCACCGCCCTGCTGTGGCCCGGCTACACCCTCGGACTGGACTCGATCGTCCTGGACATGATGCACGCCAGTCTGGATGCCATCGTGACCACGCTGGGCCGCCCCGAGCGGGTCACCGCCGCCGGCGCCGCCGGAGACAGCAGCGGATCGATCGCCGAGGCGCTACTGACGTACCCCGACGCCGTCGCGCGCTGCAACGCGTCCTCGCTGATGCCCACGCCGTACGGTGTGGCCGGCGGTTACCGCGCCACGTTCACCGACGCGGTGCTGGTACACGCCTACACCGCCGGCTTCACCGGCCAGCCCGAGGCGCCCGTGACCACCGAGCACACCAGCCGAGGCCGCCTGGAGCTCGACCTGCCCACCACCGACACCTACACGGCGGTGATCGACCACGTGCTGGACTGCCTCAACGGTCGCGCCGCCAACCGGCTCGCCCCTGCCAGCGTCCTGGACACCCTGGAACTGACCCTGGATCTGCACCACCAGCTCAACCCGCAGGCACAAGCCACGTGACGTTGCGAAGCCCACCGCGCGGCCCGACGGTGTCGACGCGAACCTCGCAAGACCAGACCATGCGGGCTCACCCCCGACGCGTCGAGGCGGCACAGCGGCAACATCCTCCGCGATTCGACGCTGCCGTCGACCGCAGAGTCCAGCGCGCGGATTTCGGCTAGATCCGGTTGCCCAGCCGCATGCCGGCACCAAGCTGGGCCGATCACAATGCGTGACTTCTTGCCCCGTTGACGCGCCGCGCGGGGTGAGGACATTCTCTGGCTGGTGATCGAGTCAACGTGATCGCTGTCTGGACAGAACCTCGTCGGTAGCCACCCCGCTTGCATCCGCCGTGATGCGCGGAGGCTAGCTCCTTGATCCTTGTGCCTGGGCTGGTGCGCGGTCGACGCTGGGTTGGTCTCGATTACTGGAGGTGGGTCATGACCGGGAATGGTGTGATCTTCAAGCGGTGCGGGTGTGTGGACAAGGTGACCGGCCGGCGGTTGGACAAGACCTGTCCACGGCTAGCTGAGCGGGCGCATGGCAGTTGGTATTTCCACTGTTCGGCGCCGAATCTGCTGGGCCGCTCGGAGCGGCGACGGCGGGGCGGTTTCGCCTCGAGGACGGCGGCGCGTCGGGCGCGGGAGCAATGGCTGGCCGAGACCGCGCAGGCGCGCACGGCAAGCTCGTGGACTGTGGAGCGGTGGTTGCGGTACTGGCTGTCGACCCGTACGAGCATCCGCCCGACGACCAGGTTGCATTACACCCGGGATGTGGAGCGGTACCTGATCCCGCACCTCGGCGGGTGGCGTCTAGCGGAGTTGAACAAGCATCGCCTTGATGCGGCGTTCGCGCAGATCGCCGCGTGCAGCAACGCCAAGGGCAAACCGCAGACCGCCACGGTGCTGCACCATCTGTGGGTCACGCTGCGCGCCGCGCTGAACCTGGCTGTGCGTGAGGGCGTGATCGCGTCCAATCCGGTCCGTCGTCTGGAACTTCCGCCGTGCCCGAAGCCGGTGCCACTGGTGTGGACCGACGCCCGGGTCGAGCATTGGCGTGCTACCGGGGAGCACCCGTCGGTGGCGGTGTGGACCGCGGAGCTTCTCGCGGCGTTCCTCGACGCCGTCCTCGACGATGGGCTGTTCCCGCTGTGGTGGCTGATGGCCCTCCGCGGCCTGCGCCGCGGTGAGGCGTGCGGGCTGCGGTGGAGCGACGTGGATCTCGACCATGGGGTGCTGTTCGTGGTGCATAACCGCACCACCGCCGGCTACCAGGTCATCGAAGGCCCACCCAAGACCCTCGCCGGGATCCGCGCGATCGCCCTGGACCGGCACACGGTCAAGATCCTCCGCGAGCACCGCCACCGGCAACGGCGGCAGGACAGCCAACGCGCCGCCGCGGGCAGAGCGTGGCGGGACTCCGGGTACGTGTTCACCCGCCCCGACGGGACACCACTTCACCCCAGCTACGTCAGCACCCGGTTCCGGTTGCTCGTGCAACGCAGTGGGCTACCACCCGTGCGGCTGCACGACCTGCGCCACGGCACCGCCTCCCTCGCCCACGAAGCCGGCGCCGACCTCAAGACCCTGCAGGATCTGCTCGGCCACTCCAGCATCCTGGTCACCGCCGACACCTACACCAGCGTCCTCCCCCCAGCGCAGCGCCGCTGCGCCGACGCCACCGTCCGGCTCGTGCTCGAGGCCGCCAGACGCACCCGCAACAGGATCAAGAAGAAGGCCAAGCGCAACCGGCCACCAAAGGAAAAGCCCGGCATCCGCAGTCGCCAGGCATGTGCGACACCAGACCGCGACCGAACCGGGCGAACACACGCCACCGGCCCGAAACGCGAGTGCCTACACCTCGCTGACCGTTTGTCCGATTCAGCCTCGGACGTAGACACTCGCCACAAACCTTGAACTTGAACCGACTGTCCTGACCAGGTCTCCCAGTCACGTGACAAGCCCCGCGCTACCTGCACTCTCGCCGAGCCGACATCAGGCCACTCCCGCTCGGTCAAGTGGCCCGCGGAGGATCTGGCACGCGTCAGCCGTACTCGAAGCCTGCCCTGGAAGACCGACCCTGCCCGTCCCGAACGGGCGATATGCCCCAGAAGAGCGGATACGCGGCCGATGCGACGCTGAGACTTCAACCAGCCAACACATGATCACGAGCGGCAAACCGCGAACCAGGCACGTACGCCGACGCCGGCAGCCCTGATGAGCAAGAAACCGCAGGTCAGAAAGGCCCAAACCCGGCGCCGGGCCACGACACCGGCCGCGGAAAGTGTGACACGGACGTGACACCAGCCGTCCACAACGGACAGAAAACAAGATCGCCTGACCAGCGTTTCCGCAGGTCAGGCGCTGTTTGATCTTGCGCGCCCGAAGGGATTCGAACCCCTAACCTTCTGATCCGTAGCGCGCCCGGGACCAGATGCTCTCTTTCGGCCCCGACAACGTTACGCACAGTGCCGCTCCGTACGGCCGAGTCCACAGGACCGCCGCTGCGTTCCGCTGGTCCAGATGGACAGCCGGCCGAACCGACCAGTGGCGCACCCGGATCGAGCAGTTCCTGGGCATCCGCCCCGGGCAGGTCGGCGGTGGTCGGCGCAAGCTCAGCGGCGTCGTGGACATCGCGATGCTGCCCTCCCTGGCCAGACGCGACGACCTCGCTGCATTCACCACAGGTTACGGACATGTCATCGTCGACGAGTGCCACCACCTCGCGGCAGCCGCGTACGACCATTCGGTAAAACGGATAGCCGCGCAGTTCTGGCTCGGTCTCACCGCCACACCCGCACGGCGTGACGGGCTAGGCGAACTTGTCACCTGGCAGCTCGGACCCGTCCGACACACCATCACCCACAACATGCCCGACAACGATCAGGGCACGCTCATCGACGGCTGGGAGACAGGCGCAGGGCCCCGACGCCGGTGGTACATCCACGAGACCGCGTTCGAGTTCCACTCCGGCGAACTGGACCCATCGGCTCCGAGCGCGATCGCCGAGGCGCACCGCGCCCTCGCTGTGGACGAGGCACGCAACACCCAGCTCGCCGCCGACGTGACCGCCGCGCTGAAACGCGGGCGCAACTGCCTCGTGCTTACCCGACGCGTCGCGCAGCTGGAGCGCCTGGCGTCCCTGCTGGCTGGGCGCGGATACGAGGCGCTGGTTCTGCAGGGCGGCATGTCCGCCAGCGAGCGGCGCGCCGCGGTGAACCGGCTCACTGACGCCAAATCCGGCGATGGCGTACTCGTCATCGGGACGACGCCGTTCATCGGCGAGGGCTTCGACGCTCCCGCGCTCGACACGCTGTTCCTCGCGGCTCCGGTCTCCTACGACGGGCTGCTCATCCAGTGCGCCGGCCGGGTGATCCGCGCAGCACCGGGCAAGGATGTCGCCGAGGTCCACGACTACCACGACCGGGGAACCCCGATCCTCGCCGCCTCGCTACAACGTCGAACGCCCGGTTACCGCGCGCTCGGCTTCACCAGGGCGTAAACGGCTGGTCGAAGTCCGCATCGAGGATGTCGCCGCGTCGTCATGGTCCAGGCTGGCCGGGTCCGCACGCGTGGCGAGCAGGTGCTGGTACCGTGCGGCGCCGCCGATGTCCTCGGGCGGGCAGGCCCCCGCGGGCCGGGCTGCGCACCGCCGGGAAAGCGTCTCGGCACCGGGCCCATGGGTGAGGGTGACCTCGAGCTCGTCGGCGATGGCGGTGTCGTCGGGTGGGAGAACCCAGCCGTAGTGGCGCAGTGTGGTTGACGCGTCGCGGTGCCCGAGTCGATGTTGTGCGGCCAGCAGGTGGCCAGCGGCGACCAGGATGACGGCGACGGTGTGCCGCAGCCGGTGCAAGGTGGCGTCCGGGACACCGGCCACGGCGCGGAGGCGTTCGAAGCGGGCGGCCAACCCGCGGGGATGGAGGAACGTGGCCCGATCCGGATCAGGGGCGAACAGCCAGTCGTGTCCGCGTTCGAGCACTGGAAAGTGTTCCAGGTGCCGGTGCCACCGGTTGGCGGTGGTCGACCCGAGGGTCATCGACCGGTACTGGTGGGTCTTCGGGCACGTCACGGAGTCCAGGCCGGAGATGGCCTGGTGGATACTCAGCACCCGACCCATCACACCGCAGACGGTCGACGTTCTCGAGTTAGGCAGGTCTGAAAGTGATGACCAGTTCGGGTCGGTTGATGCCGTTCTCACGGCTGTGGAAGCGCTGCTCGTAACCGGCGCCGCCTTCGGTGGCGTCGCGGACCAGGAAGCCGTGGAGAGGACCTGCGTAGGCCCCGGTGACCTGCGTGGTCACGCTCCACGCCGTCCAGCCGGTACGGGAGCTGGCGTACGCCGCCCCGCTGCCGCCGGCGGGCCGGTTGCTCCAGGTGACGGCGCCCTCCGACCAGGTGGCGGTGAGCGGGGAGACCCGCAGGGTACGGCCGCCGGCCGCCGCCGCGGCGTACAGCCGGAGCGTGGCGCCGGTGACCTTGCAGCCGGCGGGCACGGCGGGCAGTGCGAAGCGGACGAGGGTACGGGCGTTTGCGTACGACTTGCTGCGTACCCGCAACGCGCTGTCCTTGCCGAAATTGGTCGCTGGCGCGTTCTGTGCGATCCAGGCGTCGGCGGCGGCGGTGACCCGGACCGAGCCGCAGCTGGGTGCGGTCGCGTTGACGGTCACCGAGGCCTGGTCGTCCTCGGCGGGGTCGCTGTTGCCGGGTGTCGAGTCGGGGTCGGGTTGGTCGACGGCGGAGACCTGGGCGGTGTTTGTCTGCGCCCCCGGTGCGGTGGGCTTAGCGACGAGACGCAGCGTGGCCGTGGCGCCAGTGGCCAGCGAACCCACCAACCACACACCGGTGTCCGCGGCGTACGAGCCCTGCGACACGGTTGCGGAGCTGAGGCTGAGGCCGGCGGGCAGCCTGTCGGTGACGGCGACGCCGCTCGCGGTCAGCGCGCCGGCGTTGCCGGCGGTCACTGTGAACGTCACCTCGGTGCCGACCGTCGGGGCGGCGTTCGACACGGTCATCGACAGCGAGAGGTCGGCCTGCCCCGGTGGGCTGGCGACGCTGTCCCAGCCGCGGACGTACACGTTGCGGTACGCGTCGTTGTCCTCGTCGCTGACGCTGTCGTAGGTGGACTCGAAGCCGACGACCAGTCCGTTGCCCGAGATCGCGGGCAGGTAGCCGAGCTCCATGAGTCGGGTGGTGTGGCTGAGCCGGTCGCGGACGAAGACCGCTACCGAACCCGATGGGCTGAGGTTCGCGGCGTTCGTGTGGAACGCGACGTGCCGGCCGTCCGCCGAGACCGACGCGCCCCGGGCCTCCCACGACGCCGGTTCACCGGTGGCCCCGTCGGCCCGGCTCAGCAGCGTCGTGGAACCGGCGGCGAGGTCGCGGGCATACACCTGCTGCAGGTCGAACCGGACCGGGTCGGTGGTCAGCCCCGACCCGCCGTAGGACTCGAACCCGACCACGCCGCCGTCACCGGAGATCGACGGGCAGTACGAGTGGCTCCGGCCACCCGCGCCGTCGGCGCCGTCGGCCCGGCTGACGTAGCTGGTCGCGCCGGTCTGCGGCTCGACGACGTACACGTCCATGTGTTCGTTGGTGTCGTAGCCGGACAGCGGCAGGTCGGTCTCCACCGCGACGTACCGCCCGTCCGCGGAGATCGCAGGCCCGCAGCCGTGACCCTGGTTCGTGTGCAGACCCGGTGCGGCGTACGTGGTGGTGCCGGTCGCCAGGTCGCGGACGAAGGTGTTGAAGCACGGGACCGTGATCGGCGCGCCACCCTCGTTGTACCCGACGCAGTCGTTGACGTCCTGACCGCTCAGGTTGGCGGCGACCGAGGTGAACACCACGCGCCGGCCGTCGGCGGAGATCGCCGGTGCGAAGGAGCTGCCGTTCGCGGCGGCCCCGGCGCTGCCGTCGGCCCGGCTGACGTACGTGGTGGTGCCGGCCTGCAGATCGCGGACGAAGATGTTCGCGCACCGGTCGGGCTGACCGTAGTACGGCTCGGCGCACACGTCGTTGTCCTGCGAGCTGAGGTTCGTCGCAGAGGAGACGAACGCGACGTAGCGGCCGTCGCTGGAGATCGACGGCTCGGAGGAGCCGGCATCCGCCGCGGCCCCCGACACCCCGTCGGCCCGGCCCGCCAGCACCGTGGTGCCGGTCTGCAGGTCGCGGACGAAGACGTTGCCGTTCGCGTTGTCGTCCTGGTCGCTCAGGTTGTCGGCGACCGACGCGAACGCCACGAAACGCCCGTCACCGGAGACCGACACCGGAGAGTACGAATGGTCGTCCGCGGCGGCGCCCGCGGTCCCGGAGGCCCGGCTGACCAGCACGGTCACGTCGGTCGCCGCCGATGCGGGATCGGCGTGCGCCGCCACCGCGGCGCCGGCTGCCAACGCCAGCGTCAGCCATACCGCCGCGCCGCCCGCCAGCGTCGCGCGCCCGTGCCGTCGCTCGTCCATGGCCTTGCCCCCTCTGGTACAGGTGATCCCGATCCACCCGCTGTCGACGCTATTCACCCGGGTTAGAACGTCTTTAGAGCCGGTCCGCCGGGCGCTCCCGGACGACGCCGGCGCCGGTCGCGTCGACGGCTCCCGACTCGACCTGCATGAGCAGCACCGGCGCGTGGTGCCGGGCGAGCGCGGCCTGCGAACGCGGTGTCCGCCACACCTTCGACACCAGGAACTCGGCGAACGCCGCGGCCTCACCGGTCGTGTCGAAGTCGAGCTCGACGTACACGTGCAGCGGGTCCTCCATCTGGCGCGTGACCCGCCAGCGCCGTACGCCCATCCTGGTCCGTACAGCCGCGTACGCGTCGAACGCCGCCTTCCATAGGTGGAAGTCCGTCACGCTGTTCTCGATACGGAGAGTGGTCATACACGGACCGTAGAACGGCTGCGCGGCCGGAAGTATCCCCAGGATTGGGTGGATCGGCTTAGCCTTCCCTCATGGGGCGGCAGCCGTCGTGACGGGGCGACACGACGATCAGCACGACCGTATCGAGCGGATCGCCCAGCGCGACCTCGACGCCAGGGAGCTGCGGATCCGGCTGATCGCCGAGCTGTGTACGGCGGTCCGGTTCGACGCATACGCCTGGCTGATGATCGACCCGCTCAGCCTGGTCGGTACGGCGCCGCTGGTCGACGTGCCGGTGCCACCGCCGCTGCAGGCCCACGTACCCGACTACATCCGCGGCAAGTACCTCACCACGGTGAACCGGTGGACCACCCTGCGCCGCGAGTCGCGACACGTCGCGACGCTGGTCGACGCGACCGGCGGCGACCTGGCCCGCAGCCTGATGTGGCGCGAGGTGCAACGGCCACTCGGCGTGGTTGACGTCGCCACCGTCGTGTTCTGCGACCGGTTCGGCTGCTGGGGGAACCTCGATCTGTGGCGGATGCACCCGGCGGCCGCCTTCCAGCCGGCGGAGCTGCGGTTTCTGGAAACCAACGCGCCGGCGGTCACGGCGGGGCTGCGCGCCGCCCAGGCCCGTACCTTCAACCAGCCAAGCTCCGGCGCGGACCGGCCCGCTCCCGCGGTGCTGGTGCTCGGACCGCGGCTTCGCGTACGCAGCCAGACCGCGGGCGCCAGCGAGCGGCTGTCGGCGCTGAATCCGCCGGATCCCGCCGACCCGGCGGCACCACCAACGGTCCCGGCCGCAGCGCTCAACGTAGCCGCCCAGCTGCTCGCCCGTGAGGCGAGCGTGGACGACCACCCGGCGGTCGCCAGAGTGCATCTCGCCGGCGGCCGGTGGCTCACGGTCAAGGCGGACCGGCTGGGCGACCCACCCGACAGCGACATCGCGGTGACGATCGAAGAGACGTCGCCAACCGACCGACTGGAGCTGTTCGCCCGCGCTCACGGGTTGAGTCCCCGGGAACGAGACGTACTGTTCCATGTCGCGGCGGGCGACAACTCGAAGACCATCGCCCGGCAGCTTTACCTGTCGGAGCACACCGTCAACGACCACGTGAAGTCCGTCCTGGCGAAGACCGGCGCCCGGACGCGGCAGCTTCTGCTCTCGCGCGCGCTCGGCACTACCTGACCGGGACCTCTTGTCCTGCCGTCAGGCCAGGAGATCAACCGGCTACTTCGTGTGGGAGTCGCCGGACATCGCCACCGTGGTCCCGGTCACCCCGGACGAGAGATTCGTGCTGTGCCGCCAGTACCGGCACACCGTCGGCAAGGTGGTGCTGCCGTTCCCCGCCGGCGGAGTCGATGACCGGGAGTCCGCCGAGGACGCGGCCCGGACGGTCACCACCTCGCCGGACCGGCGCGAGCGGGAGAACACCTCGTCGCCGTTGACGTCAGCATCCCCGGCGCTGGTGCAGTCGGCGGCGGCCGGCGTCGACGCGGCGGACGCGGAGACCTGCGGCGCGATCAGAAATCCGAGCGCTGCCGCGGCGGCGATCAGCGGTTTGCACACGATCATGGCGGCTCCCGAAAGTCCCTGCCGCAGCACTTCCCGGGCGCCGCCCTCGCCGACCTGGCCGAGGAACCGCCGCGCCAGATCGGGCGAGGTGGCCGCAGCACGGTACAGCTCGACCTCCAGCGGGGTCATCGCCTCCGCCCGCGCCAGCCGGTCGGTCCACCGAAAAGTGTGGTAGTCCGGGCCACGTATGCCTCCTACCGGTGGAAGGCCATATCGAGGAGGGTGTCATGAGCCGGAGCAGATTTCTGATCTCCACGGTCCTGCTGTCGTTGCTGCCGTTGGGGCTGCTGTTCGGCGCGGGGTTCGTGTACTGGCAGCAGACGAACGGTACGCCGGCGACCGCCACGATCGTCGCCTGCGACGGGGGCCGGCACGGCCAGGTGTGCCGCGGCAACTGGACCGGTGGCGTCACGGGAGAGGGCATCGTGGAGGGCGCCAACCCGGGTGACGAGGGTAGGACGATGGAGGTGCGGGTCTCCGGCGGCCGGGCGTACACCTTGTCGTTGCGGCTGCCGGTCATCCTGCTGGTCGCTGCGCTGATCTTCGGCGCGATGGTCGTGTACACGACGGTGGGCAATGCCCGGCAGGCGCGGCGGCACTAGCATTCCGCGCATGGACGAAGCCGTCACCGATGCTGCCATCGTGGCGCGGCTGCGCGACGGTGACCCCACCGGGCTGTCGCAGCTCTACGACCGGTACGCAGCCCGGCTGTACGCCTTCTGCGTGACGGTGCTGCGCGACCGCGGTACGGCGCAAGATGTCGTTCAGGATGTGCTGATCATCGCGTACCAGCGGGTGGGGCAGCTGCGCGATCCGCAGCGACTGCGTTCCTGGCTGTACGCGGTGGCCCGCAACGAGTGCCTGCGTCAGCTGCGCTCCGCGCGGCCGGCGGTCGAGCTTGAGGCGGCCGGTGACGTGGCGGCGGAGCTGCCGGATCCGGCGGTTGGCGTACACAGCAGGGAACTGCAGCGGCTGGTGTGGCGCGCGGCGGAGGGGCTCAACCCGCGGGAGCGGGCCGCGATCGAGTTGTCGGTACGTCACGGCCTGTCGGGGCGGGAGCTCGCCGACGCACTCGGGGTGACGGTCAACCATGCGCAGACCCTCCTGGCGCGTGCCCGTGAGCAGTTGGAACGCGGCTTGTCAGCGCTGTTGATCGGCGGTGCGCCACGTGGCGACTGCGCGGAGCTGGCGGCGATCGTGGCTGGCTGGGACGGGCGGCTGACCGTACTGATGCGCAAGCGAATCAGCCGGCACGTCGAGGCGTGCGCCGCGTGCACCGCGCGCAAGCGGCACGAGGTGAGCGCCACCGCACTGCTGGCCGCGACGCCGCTGCCGGTGCTGCCGCTGCTGCCCGCCGAGCTGGGACGCACCTTCGAGGAGCACGCCGCGACGCCGGATCCGGCGCTGGTACGCCGTGCCGGCCCGTACGACCGCTCCGGGTTCCCGACCGACCGACGCCGGCGCCGCGCCTGGTACGCCGCGGCGGGGATCGTCCTGGTGCTGCTACTGGGGACCGGCGCGGTGGGCCGGTGGTGGACGCCGGACGTGCCGCTGCTCGCCGGCGGCCCGGCCAACTCGGCACCGGCCGCCCCGGGCACCGGTTCGCCAGTCCCACGGGTGCGCGGCTCGGAGACCCCGTCGCCCACCGTCTCCGCGGCGCCGGGCAAGTCGGCGAGCCCGGGCGGTCCGGCCCCCGTCACCGGTGGCCCGACCACGTCCGGCCCGACCCAGCCCGGCGCGACCACAAAGCCGCCACCGGCGCCGGGGACGGTCAGCTTCGGTGACAACCCGGTCGCGCTCGGCCCGCTGTACGAGAAGACCACCACGGTCACCGCCAGCGGTGGCCCGGTGACCTGGACCGCCGCGCCGGGTCCGGGATGGGAGAGCTGGCTGTCGATCAGCCCCAGTTCGCGCACCCTCGCCGCTGGCGAGTCCGTGACCGTGACGATCACGCTGACCCGGCACAACAAGGATCCGGGCAACGGCACCATCGTGTTCACCGTCAAGGGCGGCGGGACGAAGACGCTGAACGTGACGTGGAGCAAGCCGATCGGGTGACCGGCGCCGCGGCTTCGCACCGCGGCGCCGGTCCCGGGCGTCAGTAGTAGCCGTACACGTTGGGGGTCTCGGCGCTCCACCCGGTGGACGAGCCGACGCGCGCGTAGATCTCGTCGCGGCCCTCCGGGTCCTCGTTGAGGGCCCTCTTCCAGACGACGTTGCAGGAGCCGAAGTCGCCGTAGTACGCCTCGCCGCTGCCGATCACGCCGAGGTAGTCGTCGAAGTAGACGTCGTCGCCGTACAGGCGCCATCCGACCGTGGTCTGGCGGGTGTTCGTGTCGTAGTGGCCGGACACGCACACCAGGTAGTTGCCCGGCTCGTCGGCGACCGGCGTGATCGTCAGCTTGGCGTAGCTGGCCGCGTACGCCGGGCCGGCCGCAGCGACGATCCCGGACGCCATCACCGCCGCGACCAGCGTCACCGCACCGAGTGCTCTTCGGATACCCATGGAGAACCTTCCGATCCGCGGCCGTGTCCCGGCCGCGCGTCGGGCGGGGCTCTGCTGCCCCGCCGTACACCGGTAGGAGCGCGGAGCCGCCCGGGCTACCACAGGTTTCGGCGGAAGTTGTGGTAGCTCCCCGCGTCGGCGACTCCTGCTGGTGTACGGGGGCGCCGCCCCCGACGGAGAAGGAGGAACCATGGACGCATCACGGAGCCGGGTACGGCGTCTCGTACTCGCGCTGTCCGGCGCGGTGACGGCGATCGTGCTGGCGGTCGCCTCGCCCGCCCACGCCGCAGTGCAGGGGCTGCAACTGGTGTGGAGCGAGAGCGACTACTCCTCGACCTGGTGGCGCAGCCCCGACGCGTACTGCCCGTCCGGCAAGTCGCTGGTAGGGATGGGCACGTGGCTGGACTACAACGACAACATCCTGTTCCGCGGCCTGGTCCCGATCCAGGGCAATGCCAGCAACCCGATCGGCGCCCAGGCGGCGGCCCACGAGGGGCTCAACGGCACCGCGCAGCAGTGGCGGCAGACCACGTACGCGATCTGCGGTTACACCCCGTCCGGGCTGGTGAAGATCGAGTCCGGCAGTCCGTCCTCGTCGACCAACCTCAAGACCTGGACCGCGAGCTGCCCGTCGGGCAAGAAGGTCCTCGGCGCCGGCGGCACCGTCCACTACGGCGACGGCCGGGTGAAGGTCGACGAGATCCGCCCCAACGAAACCCTCGACCAGGTGACCGTCACCGCCTCGGAGGACCAGTACGGCACCGGTGAAAGCTGGTCGGTGCGGGCGTACGCGATCTGCGCGTACCCGCCGCCGGGGCTGGTGCGGGTCAGGTCGGCGGTCAGCAACGGCTGGAACCGCTCGGTCGGGGTCAGCTGCCCGTCGGAGAAGGTGCTGCTGTCCGTCGCCGGTGGCGTGACCGCCAACGACATGCGCCGGCTGCGCGTCACCCATCTCTACCCCTTCGACACCGACGCCGCCGAGGCGGAGGTACGTACGAACAGCACCAGCGGCCTCACCGGTGAGGTGCGCGCGTACGCCATCTGCGCCGACGGCTGACCGCCCGCGTACAGGGCCGCCCTCCGAACTGCGAGGGCGGCCCTGCCGCGTCACGGGAAATCAGTGGTAGTCGCGGGGGCCACCGACGACCTGCGTGGCAACGCGACGAGCTGGCAGAGCGGCGTGCCGTTCGGCGGCTGGACGGTGCAGATGGACGGGCTGCGTACCAACGAGAAGCTGGAAACGGTGCGGTTGCCCGACGGCGCTCCGTTGGTGGGGCTGGCCAGCCCGCTCGACAACACCTGGGCCAACGGCCGCGGCATCGACCTGTGCTACGAGCCCGGCAAGGACACCACCTGCGTTCGCTGCACACCGTCCAGAGCGGCAACCCCGACGTGGCCGGGAAGGTCCAGTTCCGGCCGAAGGCAGACGGGATCCAGGACGTCACGTACGTCAACTACAACGACTGGCAGGTGCGGCGGGTCAACCTCTGCCGCAACGTGGTCAACCCCGGCGGACTGGTCACCGATCCACCAGACTGCCCCGTAAGAACTTGAGCCGGCACCGACCGGCGTCACGCCGCGACCGACGACCACAGAAAGTTGTGGTAGTTGGCCGCGGCGGCGGCTCCTACCGGTAGCAGATCACCAGGAACTACCGCAGGAGGCTCGCCATGAACCGCACGTCACGCAGTGTCAGGTATGCGCCTATCCACTGCCGTCGTGGCCGCGTTGGCGTACGAAGAGGGGACTTTCGGGAGCCGCCATGATCGTGTGCAAACCGCTGATCGCCGCCGCGGCAGCGCTCGGGTTCCTGATCGCGCCGCAGGTCTCCGCGTCCGCCGCGTCGACGCCGGCCGCCGCCGACTGCACCAGCGCCGGGGATGCTGACTTCAACGGCGACGGCTTCGACGACGCTGTCATCGCCGATCCCGCGGCCACCGTCAACGACCAGAACCGTGCCGGTCAGGTACACGTGCTCTACGGCGGCTCCGGCGGCCAGGTCGGCGAGGGCGGCGCCCGGGAAGTGCTGCGGCAGGGAATGCCCGGTGTGGGCGGCACAGTCGGAGCGGCCGACAACTTCGGCCTGACGCTGCTGGTTGGCCGGGTCAACGAGGACGCCTGCGCCGATCTGGTAGTCGGGGTGCCACACGAAGACCTGCCATCCGCGCCGGACGCGGGTATTGTCCACGTGACCTTCGGGTCGCCATCCGGCCTGGGACACGAAGCGGATCCGATTGTGCTCAGCCAAGGCACGTCGTCGATCCCCGGCTCGGTCGAGTCGTACGACAGATTCGGCTCCTCGTTGGCGCTGGGACCTGACGGCGCCACGCTGGCGATCGGGGTGCCCGCCGAGGACATCGGCAGCCTGCAGGACGCCGGCCTGGTCAACCTGGTCTGGGTGAGCGGGAATGCGCCGTCCCACGGGATCAGCATCTCCCAGAACACCGTCGGCGTACCCGGCAGCGCCGAGCCCGGCGACTACTTCGGCAGCTCGGTTGCGATCGGCAAGGTACGCGGTCAGGCGGGCCTGCCGGACCTGATCGCGGGCGCGCCGCGCGAGGCGATCGGCTCGCTGAACGAGGCCGGGGCGGTGACGGTGATCAACGACGTGGTGCCGGACAAGACCAGCTTCACCGCCGTCGCGATCACCCAGGACTCGTCCGGGGTGCCAGGGGCCGCCGAGGCGGGAGACAGCTTCGGCAGCTCGCTGGCGTACGGCACCAGCGGCAGCACGGCCCGGCTCGCGGTCGGTGCGGAGCGCGAGGACGTCGGCTCCATCATCGACGCGGGCGTGGTGCAGCTGTTCTCCTCGACCGGCACCAGCCTGAACCCCGGCGCCGCGATCAGTCAGAACACCGCAGGCATCATCGGCTCTGCCGAGAAGGCGGACCGATTCGGATTCGCGCTCGCGATGGCTTCACAATCCGTTACCGGCGGCGGCCTCCAGCTGATCGTCGGCATCCCGTACGAAGACGTCGGCAACCTCGGCGACGCCGGCGCGGTGCAGGTGCTCACCGTCACCAACCCAGCCGCCGACGCCGCGTACGACCAGAACAGCACCGGCGTCGCCGGCACCCCCGAGCCGAACGACCACTTCGGGTGGTCGGTCACGGCGGCGGGCGGCACCAGCGAGGGCGCGATGCTGATCGGCGTACCACACGACGGCCAGAACACCACCGGCCTGGTCAACGTCATCCCCGTCGGCGGCGCCGGCAGGTTCTGGAAACCGGGCGTCGGCGGCATCGCCACCACCGGAGCCGTACTGTTCGGTTACACCTGCGCCGGCTGATCGAGGACCTGGCGGGAAGCGCGGTGGCTAGTCTCCAGCGTTATGGAGCCCGGGGAGCTGTTCACCGCCGACCTGGACGGTAGGCCGGCGGCGTTCACCGAGATCGTCGGCGACGGCCTGGACCGGGACTATTCGCGCCGGTACCGGGACCTCGTCGCGGTGCTGCGGACCGGAACGCCGGGCGACCGCTTCCTGGCCTGCCTGATGCTCGCCTCGTGGGGCGTGCCGGAAGGGTTGCGTACGGTCATCGAGTGGGCCGGGGAACCTGACGCGGGTGCCGTGGGCCGCTTTCGACGAGCTGGCCGACACCCTGAGCACGAACGCGTGGCTGGATCAGACCGCGGAGCTGCGCCGGTTGCGGGTACAGATGGCACGTGCCCTGCTCGGCATCTACCACCGGGTCGAATTCGGGCGGCGCCTCGCCGACGCCCTCGACCTGCCGCTGATCGCGGCGACCGGCGCGGAGATCGCCGCCGCGGTGGAGCGCGGCACGGTCGGCGCCGCGAGCGGTCCGGGCGCCGGCTTCGACCTCGACACGCAGGTCGCGTTCCTGCTCGGTCCGCTCGCCCTCGCGGACGACCGGCACGCCGCGGACGCCGCCACCGCGCTGCTCGCGGTGACCGGCACGCGTACCCGGCGTGAGGTGGCGTACGCCCTGGGGCAGGGCACGTACCTGCACACCCGGCGCGCCCTCACCCAGCTGCTCGACGCAACCGAAACGCAGGTACGCGAGGATGCCAGGCGCGCATTGCGGCGACACCGGCACCGACCCCGCCTGACGCTCGACGCCGGTGAGCTGCTCGCGCGCGGTGACGAGCTCCTGGGCACCGACCCGCCCGGCACGGTCCATCTGACCGGTGTGCGGCCGGTCCTCGCGGCGCTCGCCGGCTGCCCTACGCTGGCCCGGATCCCCGTACTGGACCTGCACGACAACCACCTCGGCGACGACGCGGTGGCGGTCCTGCTCGCGTCGCCGTACCTGCGTGGCGTCCGGTACCTCGGCCTGATCGGTAACGACCTGACCGACGCCACCCCGCACGCACTGTGCGCCGCGGACCTGCCCGCTCTGGCGATGGTGAGCCTGCCCGCCAGGACCGTACGCAATCCCGTCGAGCAGCTCGAAGAGGACTGGACCGGCGCGATCCTCGACGTCAGGCTCCCGCCGTTCGGCGAAGAGCTGGAATCCCGCTCCGGCTACCAACCGTGGCTCCACGCACCGTCGTCGGTGCCCAACTGGCCGTCCACCACCGCCCTGCTGTAGCTAACCCGTCGCGTAACCCAGGCCAGGAGTGCGGCGGGTGCGAATACGCCGTACTCCAGCTGGACCGCGACGGTCTCACGGGACGAACGCGGCGGATTGGCCAGTCCCAGGGCGGGAGGATGCTCCCGTCGGAGCCCATGGTGATTGCCGCGAACAGCCACACGGAGGGCACGAGCCAGGCGAGGCGGCCGCCGATGAACTGGGCGCTGAGGAGCGCGAGGCCGAGCAGTCCGATGAGGTTGCGGTTCGCCGCGATGGTGGTGAATGGGCCGGTCAGTTGGCTGGCGAGGGCGGTGACACCGTGGCCGGCGGGGAGGGCGAGTACGCCGATCTGGGTAAGCCTCCAACGGGGTAGCGCTCTTGCCGCGGTGAGGTCCAGGTCGTGCAGCGGCGATCGGAGCGACAGGCGGGTCAGGCAAGCGGACACCAGGCGCGCAGTTTGGCGCACGAGGAGTACGCCTTGCCGCCGAGCACACGCCCGTCGCTGACGTGGTGAATCTTGGTGCTCAGCCCGCCTGGTTCGGCCGGCCGGCGGCGTACTGCAGGACCACGTTGTGCGAGCCGTCGAACGTACGGGTGCCGAGCAGCCGCAGCCCGCCGGGCGGTAGGGCGGTGAAGGCGGGCGTGCCGCCGCCCACGATCCCGGCACCGACGATCAGGTGCAGCTCGTCGACCAGGCCGGCGGCGAGCAGGTCGTTCCAGAGCACGTGGCTGGCGAAGACCACCAGGTCCCGGGTGGCTTCGCGTTTACCTCGTCGATCCGCTTGTGGGCGTCGGCGCGGCGTACCACCTCGGCGGTTCCCTGCCACGGACCCTCCGGCGCGTCCGGCAGCGAGTCGGAGACGACCAGCTTCGGGATCGCGTTCAGCAGCCGCGAGACTTCGCGCTCGGCGGGCACGGCGTCAGGGTTGTCCGCGATCGCCGGCCAGTAGCTCTGCAGACCCAGATAGGACGTCGCTCCGACCACCATGGTCTCCGCGGCGCGGAGCCGTTCGGCGTTGTACGGGTCGAACATGTGGTCGAAGGGAAGCGCCATGACGTTGCCGTCGGGGCCTTCGAAACCCCATCCAGCGACACCATGTTGGTGACGATCAGTTTGCCCATGGCTGGTTCTTCGTTCCCGTGCGGGCCGGTTTGGGGTTAAGACTGGCGACCCGCGCCGGGCGGGGACAGATGTCGATGTCACCGCTCGCTGATGACGTTGGTCATGGGTGGTGCGGCCGGGATCTCGACCACCAGGCGGAACCCGTCGTCGCCGGCAAGCCCCGCCGCCACGAACCCGCCGAGCGCTTCCGCCCGCGCCGTCAGTCCATCCAGGCCGCTGCCCTGGCCAGCCTGGCCGGCTGTCGGTGGCGCCACTCCGTCATTGACGATCTCCAGGCGTACCCGGTGCCCGCGAGTTCGTACGATGATCCGGCAGGTTTCCGCGTCGCTGTGCCGTAGCACGTTCGCCACCCCCTCGCGGAGCGCCCAACCGAGCATCGCGTCGACCACCGGTGGCAGATCGGTGACCTGCTCGTCGATGCTCGGGACGACCCCGGCGGCGCGCAACAACGTGACGGCGCTGTCGGACTCTCCGCGTAGCGATACCGCGTGGGTGTCGTACGTGACCGCGCGCATCCCCTGCAAGGTGTCCCGCGCCAGCCTGGACAGGTCTGCGACCTCGGCCCGTGCGGCCCGCGGATCGGTCGGCAGCAACCGCAGCGCCAGATCTCCTTTGAGCGATACCGCGGTCAGGCTCTGGCCGAGCAGGTCGTGGAGATTCCGGGACAGCCGCAGCCGTTCCCGTCTGACCGCGAGCTCCGCCAGCTCGGCACGGTTCGCTTCCAGTTCGTCCAGCGCGTACACCAGTCGGGTCGCTCCGAACAGGATCAGTGCGGGCACCGGGAGGATCAGGCCGGCCACCACTGACCGGCCCACCGCGAGGGCGGTATCGGGTGCAAACACCACCAGGTGCCAGCTTGCCGCGAACCCGGCTAGCGCACCGAACACCGCGATCCGCACCCGCCCGCGCAGCAGCATCAGACTGGACGCCATCGCGAACCAGCTCGCTTCCACCCAGCTCGGCGCCCACCACGGATGCGGGACGTACGCCAGGGCCAGCACCCCCGCGTACGTCGCCGGCCAGCCGTACGGTCGGTCCAGCCGGACGGCGGCAAGGCTGTGCCACAGCTGGAGCAGTACCAGGGCAACCCCGGCGCCGAGCACCGGGACGGGACTGCCCAGCGGCGGAGCGAGTGGCGTACCGAAGGCCGTGTACCACACCGGCGCGCCGATCATCATGGGGTGCAGCGCGGCCAGCAACCAACGGGCCCGGTACGCGGTGAACAGCGGTGCCCCGGCGGTCATTCGGCGATCACCTGCCGCAGGCCGGCCGCGCTCTCGGAGCGCACCTCGACCCGCACGGCACCCTGGTCCAGCCGGACGATGAGCGCGCAGTGTCGCGTCGACCGGTCCTGGAGCAGCCGGGCCAGCTCGGCGCGGAGCGTTTCGCGCAGCGAAGCCGGCGCGGTTGCCGGAAGGCTCTCGGTGAGAAGCTCGAGCCGCGCGGAGCATCCTGCCGTGCGCAGCAGGCCGACTCCGGCGGCCAACTCGTCAGCCAGCGTCGACCGCTGCACCCGGCGGATCGCGTCCCGACCGCATGACAGGGCCTCACGCGCGGCGCGGGTCACCGCGAGCAGCTCCGCCTCGGCCTGGGAAGGGGCATCGCCGATCCGGACCTCGGCAGCCGTCGCCGTCGCGGCCACGGTCTCCAGCGTGGAGCCCAGCGAATCGCTCAGCTCATGGTCGATCCGCAGCCGCTCCCGCCACACCGCCTCCTCAGCGAGCGTTGCCCGGCTGGCGGCCAACTCACGCAGCGTCGCGATCAGCCAGACCGGGACGCTGAGCAGGACACCGAACACCCCCACCACGATCACGAAGTTCGAAGCAAACGCGGGCACGTCGAAGATCCACACACACCACACCAGCTGCGCCGCGACCAGTAGCCCGAACAACGGCACCGACCACCGCGGGTGCAGCACCAGCAGTATCGAGACGCCGAGCGGGAAGAATGCGCCCAGCCAGTGCACGCCGATCACGGGTAGCACGCCCACTATCACCGAGGCCATCGCCACCACGGTCCACACCACCGCACGCGGTCGCCGCCCGCGCGCGGCGTGATGGATGTGCCACAAGTGCAGCGGAAGGTACGCCGCGGTCGCCAACCCGGCCAGCGTCGCGTGCTCCGGCACGAACTGCGTCACCCGCGCCAGTGCGGATCCGACGATCAGCACGGTCGCGGCCTGCACGCCCCAGGTCGCCACCGTGAACCGCCGGTCGTCCGCACTCATCGCGATCTCACCGCTCAGAGCCAGCCGGCGTCGCGGGCGATCCGGATCGCGTGGATCCGGTTGCGGGCGCGCCCACCTTGGCGATCGCGTTCGACAGGTAATTGCGTACGGTCGCGGGGGACAGGTGCAGCGTCGTGGCGATCTCCCCGGTGGACAGGCCGGAGTCAGCGGCCCGCACGACGTCTGTCTCGCGCCGGGTCAGTGGGGTGGTGCCGGTCTCCAGCGCCGCGGCGACCAGTTCGGGATCGATGACGCGTTCGCCGCGGGCGACCCGCCGTACCCCGCCGATCAGGCTGGTGGCCGGCTTGTCCTTGACGATGAACCCGAGCGCGTGTGCCTGGAGTGCGCGCAGCAGGTGGCCGGGTTGGCTCAGCCCGGTGAGGATCAGCGTCCGGCAGTCGGGCACCTGCTCCCGCAGCTGTTCGGCGACGGTGAGTCCGTCCATGCCGGGCATGTCGATGTCGAGCACGGCGACGTCCGGGTGGGTACGCCGCGCGGCGTCGACCACCTGGTCGCCGCGGACGAGTTCGGCCACCACCTCGATGTCGTCCTCCAGGGACAGCAGCGCCACCAGCGCGCTGCGGATCATGTGCATGTCCTCGGCGATCAGTACCCGGATCACGTGACCTCCTGCGGGGCGGCGGGCACCTCGACGGTGAGCCGGAACCGCCTACGGTGGTGCTCCCGGCGTACGTGTCCGGCGAGTTCGCCGGCGCGTGCGGCGAGGCCGGTCAGGCCGCTGCCGGTCGACGGGTCAGATCGGCCCGGTGTGGTGACGCCGTCGTTGACGACCTCCAGCCGCAGCCGCCCGGTGTCGGCGCGGCCGGTCACCCAGCAGCGCTGGGCGTGGCTGTGCCGCAGGATGTTGGTGGTGGCTCCGCGTACCGCCCAGGCGAACAGCGCGTTCACCGGGCCGGCGAGGGTCGGCAGCTCCAGCCGGGTGTGGACCTCCACGCCGCCAGCCTCCAGCAGCGCGACCGCGCCGTCCAGCTCGGTATCCAGCGCGACGTCGTGCGCGGCGCGGGCCGGGAACGAATGGTCCAGGTCTCCGATCGCGGCCACCACCGGCAGCGCCGCGGACGCGGTGACCGGTACGGCGAGGAACCACGAGGCACGGCGTACCGCCCAGAGCGGGAAGCCGGCCCGGGGAGCGGCCAGGACGTTCACGACGGCTCCCCTGGGTGCGCGGCGGTCAGCGGCGAGTGGAACCAGACATGACGGCGGACCCGGGCGCGTGCGACCGCGATCTTCTTCACCCGCGCTGGGCGACCTCATCCAGGGTCCGCCACACCGTCGGTGGCGTTCCCAGACTGCCGCCAGTACGAGGACAGTTGCCCAGGCCGCGGTCGCACGACGAACTCGGAGAGGCGTACCACCGGAATCTGTGGGAGGGCGACGTGAGCCGGCTTGGACCAGCACGACCACAATGGGGATCGCCACCGCGACCGCAGCCGCATCGGGTCAGGGGCTGCGAGAGCGACGCGACCGCGGCATACAGGACAATGCCTATTAAGCGGCGGCTCGTTCCCTGTGTTCGTCTAACCAGCGATGGGCCACACGCACGTGTCCCGCAAACGATTGGCTTCGCCCTCGCCGAGGTTGTCCCGGATCTCGTGGAAGTTGAGGTGGCGGTCCCCCACCTGAAGCCTGCCTGGTGGTAGGTCTCGGGTGAACCGCCAAGAACACCACGAGAGATAGGGGACCGCCGTGACCAAGGAC
>JBOGDF010000044.1:0-22030 GCA_050701635.1 Micromonosporaceae bacterium
CGTCGCGGTGCAGCACCACGCCCCCGGGCGCGGCGGTGAGCCGGTATCCCCCGGCCAGGCCGGCCGCCAGCGGTACCAGGCTCGGATCCGGCCCTCGCTCGACGATCGCCGGCCGCACGTCCTCGGGTAGCTGCTGGAGGATCCGGCTGACCTGCAACCGCACGGCCAGCGGCAGCTCCAGGTCGGGCTCGCCGATGATGATCGTGGGACGGCCAGCAGCATGGTCAATGAAGGGTTCCGCCGCGTCGGCCGGGCGGATGTGCAGTCCGGCCGGCGTCTGAGCCATCTGCCACCCACCGGCGAGCTGATACGTCCCAGGCTGGTCACCGAGTGGCAGGCCGTGCGGGGTACGGGTCGGCGCCGGCTGGTCGGCCGGGTGGACGTAGAAGCGGGTGGCCAGCTCGGGGAAAGTGACCTGGTTGGCGGTGTCGACCGGTACCACCCGTGAGCTCTGCGGCGGCCGTACCGCCAGCGCACCGGCGGGCAGCACCAGCGCGCCCCGGCCGGCGACCCCGCCCAGCAGCCGGTCGGCCAGCCGGGCGGCTTCGGCCTCGCTGATCGGCTGCGCCATCCCGGGGAACTCGACGGTCAACGCGCGGGTGCGGCCCGGGGGCAGGCCGTCGATGAAGCGGCGCACCGCCGCCGGGTCGGTCACCGACGGATCGACCACGAGGGTGGTACGGCGGTCCGGGCGCGTCGGCACGATCGCCGGCGGGGCGTCCGCCGGGTGCAGGACGATCGTGGTGTCCCCGATCGTGATGTCCAGCCCGTTGTCCAGCCCGCCGGACAGCGCCCCGACCTCAGCCCGGTACGCGGCCGCCCGTACCGCATCCTGTTCGCGCCAGGTCTGCTCGTTGCGCGCCACGTTGGCCTGCTGGATGCGCAGCGCCTGCGCCTCCAGGACCTGCGGTGCCGCCTGCCGCTCGTTCAATTCCGCGGCGATGTGCTCCTGCGTGCTCAACGTACGAGGCGGCCGGCCCGCCGCGATCTCCGCCTCGTCGAACTTCTGCTGCCGCTCGGCCCGTCGCGCCCTCACCGCCGCGTCATGGTCCGGATCGGCAAACCGAGCCCGCGACTCCTCCGCCTCACTCGCCGCACGCGCATCCTGCTCCGCATGCGCCCGCCGCAATGCCGCGTCCGCGCGCTCGTGCGGGGTCAGGGCGACATGCCCGGCCGGCGCGACCGTGCCCTCGTCGGAGGTGGGCGCCTCGGCCTTCGTGCCCGGCGCGGCCGGGCGGGGCGGGTCAGCCGGCGTGCCGTCGGTGTGTGAGCCGTCGGTACCGGTGGAGGCCGGCTCGAGTTCCGTCACGGTGCCTGAGCCTGGCGGTCGGGTCGCGGTACCGCCGCCGGAACCCGCCGGGCCGTCCTGGCCGGCTTCGGCGTTGTGCACGGTGGCCGGATAGCCGTACCCGCGACCGGTCCGTCTCGGCCTCACCCGAGCCGGCGGCGCAGCAGAACGCTGCTCCTTGCCCTCGCCGTGCTGCGGGTGCGTCGCCGCCGGCTGCTCGTCGGGCGGTGGTTCCGGGGGTCGCGGCCGCTTCGAGACCGGTGCGTCGGAGAGGTCCTTGGTGGTCGTGGTGGTCGTGGCAGGTGGAGCGTTCGGCTGGTGCGTGGTCTGCATGCCCAGCCGGACGGCCGCGTCGGCCTGCACGGTGGGCACCGCCTCGCGGAGCCCCTGCTCGGCATGGGTCACCGCGTCGCGGGTCGACGGTGTCGACTCGGTATTGTCGGCGCCGGTCGCGGCCATGTACTTGATCACGGCGAGCTGGACGTTCTCGTTGTGGGAGAGCCGGAAGGCGTCGTCGTCGGGCGAGATGTAGTACGAGACGCTGCCGGGGTCGCCGCTGCGGGCGGCGCGGTTCTCGGCTTGGATGTCGATGTCGCGCGAGGCCTGGGAGCGGGCGGTGACCCGTACGTGCAGGCCGCCCGCGCCCTTGGAGGCGTTGCTGACCGGGATGTCGACGCCGCGGGCGCCCTGCATGTTGATGACCAGGACATGACCGAGTTCGCCGGCTCTGTTGACCACGTCCTTGAAGGCGGTCTCGCGGTTGGTCCCCTGGTCGAGGAACCACCTGGCGTCGATCGCGACGTGCTGCACGCCCCGCTGAACAAGCTGCGCGGACAGCTTGGCCACGATGTCGTTGCGGTGGGCGAGGATCAGTTGCGGCTGTTTGCTGCCCGAGGTCTGCATGTCGTGGGTGTCGACGGCGATCGTCTCGAGCTTCCCGTCGAGGCTCGGGCTGACGCTGTCGTCCTCCGTGTTCAGCCGCGAGTCGTAGTAGCGCGGGATCTCGACGATGTCCTTGGACAGCCCCATCTGCTCGAAGTGCTTACCTTTGCCCAGCGCGGTGCCGGACGCGCCGACGACCCGGTGGTACGTGTCCTTCGAGTAGAGCTGCGTCGCGGTGATGCTCTTGTGGGTGTTCGCGTCGTCGCGGATCGGGAGGTTGTGCTTGGCCTCGATGGCCTGCGCGAGTCCTCCGTTCCACCGGCTCTCCGTGGAGGTCTCCGGGTCGTACAACACCTCATGGGTGGTCTGGTCGATGATGTAGATCTTGTCGCCGTATTTGACGTAGTGGACGTCCTCGACGTACTCGAAGTGCGCGACGGCCGCCATGTTCAGCCTGTCGCTCTCGTCTTTGGACAGCGGTCGGTCCGGTCGGTCGGGGTTGAGCAGGTCCTTGACCTTGTCCAGACCGGCCCCGGTGAAGGCCATCGACCCACCGGACTGGTCTTGCGGCCGGCCGAAATCGGCCTCGGTCAGCTTGTTGTCGGCCAGGTTGCGGGTGAGGAAGTCCGCGGCCCAGCGGACCTCGCTGGCCACCTTGTCCGACGCCGCGTTTCCGACGCCTTCGCTGATGATGTAGCTGGTGTTCGAGTAGACGAACGCCTCGTCGACCTCGTCCACGCTGGCGTCGATCACCGTGCCCTCGGATTCCTTCTGGCCGGGCACCGCCCCGTGTTTGAGGTCGCTGAACGCGACGTCCTGGTGCGTGCCGACGTAGATGGTGGGCTTGCCCTGCACCGGCACGGGGGGCGGCGCGTCCGGGTTCATCCGGTGGACGTCGAAGCCGAGCGGGGTGAGCAGCTGGTCGTAGTGCTCGAACTCCCTGTCGGCCAGGTTGCCACGAGTGGTGACGACCTGGACGGCGTCGACACCGTCGCGTACCGACTGCCGCGCGGCGTCGACGAGGAACAGCCAGGACTTGCCTTCGCCGGCCGCCATGTTGACGACCTTGCCGTCGGTGAAGGCGTTCGAGGCGGCAAGCTGCGTCCAGCGCAACGACACGCCTTCCCTGCGGCGGACGGCCTCGTAGATCGCCGCCACCGCGTCGTCCGGCGTGCCGTACAGCAGCAGATTCTGCAGTGTGTCGTCGGCGAGGTTCACCAGACGTTGGTTTTCGGGAAGGTGCGTACCGGAACGGGATGCGATGTCATCCAACACCCGTGCGATCTCGTGAGCCTGGTTCGCGCTCGCCAGCAACGCTTCGTACTGCACCGAGAGCACCAGGTCGGGTGTCTCGGTCCAGCCGCCGTCCGCATTGCGCACGTACGTACGCGCATCGGCGAGCCGGGCGCCGTCGTGGCGCTTGACCTCGCGGTAAACGACAGGATCGCCGGTGGTCCGATCGCGCACGACCTCGTTCTCGGGCGCCAGCTCGACGGTCCTTCCATCGGTGAGCGGGAGGTGAACCAGCCCGTCGGTCTTGCGGACAATGAGCTCGCCACCTGCCTGTGGTCCTCCCGGGCCACGGTCGTGAATGGCGCCGTCAGGCAACAGCTCGGTGTCGCTTACCGCCGAGTCGGTGTCGAGCGACTCGGGATGGTCCGTACCGAGGAGCTCGGCCAGCCGCCTGTCGACGTCGGCGCCGTACTTCGACACCGGGTGGGCGGGCTGCGGCGACTCGGGCGTGACCGCAGCGGACTGGTCGGGCTGGGGTGGCGCTGGGTGCTCCGTGGCGGTGTCCGCCGGCTTCGGGGGCGGATTGGCGGGGTCTGTCGCACGCACTGGTCCGGACGTTGGCGGGACCGCCTGCGGCTTCGGACCCCCTGCCACGCTCTGCGGAGGGACCAGGCGCGGGACCTCACGCGGCTCAGCCGCCGGATGTTGCCCTGCGGGCTGCCCCGTAACCCCCGGCTGCGCTGCCGGTTGCTGCGCTGCCGGTTGCTGGCCGCCGAGCGGTGTTCCACCGGCATTCGGTACGCCGGACCCAGTCGCGGGGATCTCCCGCCCACCGGTCTGCGCTCCACCGGTCTGCGCAGCACCGGGCGGGTGCGCCTCGGACCCGGTCAGGGTTTCGCTCTCCGCCGTCGGCTGGTCGGCAGCGTGCAGCACTTCGTCACCGGTAACCGAGCCGGGCGACAGCATCGCGGTTCCGCCACTTTCGGTACCGGCCGGGGTATCGCCGGTCGGGCCGCTGTCCATCGTCGCCGGACTGTCAACCCCGCTGGCGTCGCCGTCGCTCGCGGTCACCACCGGGATTTGCGACGGAGTCGATCCTTGGCCACCGATCTGCGCGTCCGGGCCGGGATCTGCGCCGAACTGCCCACCACCTGGCTGGCCAGCGCCGCTCTGCGTTCCCCCGGGCTGCGCTGCACCTGGTTGCGTACCGGTCCCTGGTTGCGTTCCAGCCCCGGACGGCGTACCGGTCCCGGACGGCGCTGCACCAGGTTGCGTACCGGTCCCGGGCGGCGTACCGGTCCCGGGCGGCGTACCGGTCCCGGACGGCGTTCCAGTCCCGGGTTGCGTACCGGTCCCGGGCGGCGTACCGGTCCCGGGCGGCGTACCGGTCCCGGACGGCGTACCGGTCCCGGGTTGCGTACCGGTCCCGGGCGGCGTTCCGGTCCCGGGCTGCGTTGGGTTGGTCAGCGGTCCGGCCGGTTGCGGTCCAACCGGCTGCGGTCCAACCGGCTGCGGTTCAACCGGCTGCGGCCCGGCCGGCTGCGCCCCGGTGGGGCCCGGGGTGATCGGGCCGGTGGCTGGGCTCGAGCCGGCCGGACCTGTATTCCCGGCGGCAGCGGCAACCGAATTCGGACCTGGCGTGCCGGTCGGTCCGGTCGCGACCACGGGGCCGGTCGGACCCGCCGGTCCGGTCGGGTCGGCGGGGTCGGGGTACTTGACGGTCTGCGGCTCCAGGACCGGGCTGGACGCGGGTGTGGACGCGGGTGTGGACGCGGGTGTGGTCGCCGGTGTGGACGCGGGTGTGCCGCTGGCGAGGCTGGTCGATGGTGTGCTCGTGCCGCTGGTTGCCGGGGCACCGCCCAGGCTCGTGCTCGGCGACGGATCCGGGATGGTGATCCCCGGGCGCGGCGGTACCGGGCTGGTCTCCGCCGACCCGTAACCGCCGGTGTCTGTGGCGGCGGGACCGCCCTGTGGGGGCACCGACGTGGTGGCCGGCGGCGAAGCGACCGGCGGCGACGAGGTGGCCGGCGGCGAAGCGACCGGCGACGAGGTGGTGGGCGGGTTGGCGGTCTCGGGCGGTGACCCGGTGTGCAGGTCGGGCGGGCTATTCGAGGGCGCGGCCAGGCGATCCCCGATGTATCCACCACTGGCCCCCGCGACGCCGGAGACGCCACCGGAGGTCACCGCCGCGCCGCTGGCCTTGAACTCCCCTTCAGTTATCGCGGTGGCCGTACCCTCGGCGAGGTACTCGGTGCCAGCCTCGACGAACACCTCCGTCGCTATGTGCGCGGCCTGCTGACCACCCGATCCACCGGCCACGGCACCAGCACCCGCCGCCGCACCGGGACTGGCCGGCACACCCTTCGCGGCGCCCTGCGCGGCGCCCTCCGCAGCCCCCTCGGCTACTTCCCCCACGAAACCCCTGGCCGCCGCCTTCAGGGCCGGTGCCGCCGCCAGCCCCAACCCGAACCCGATGCCACCACCCAACGCGCCGATCCACGCTGACTGACCGAGCTGGTTCCAGTCCAACGATTCGCGCCGACCCTCGCGCATCTGCGCCCACTGCACCGCCAGGTCCATGAAAAACTGCATCCCGGTGCCGACCCCCGCCGCCACCAGCACCGACATCGCCATCCTGACCGACAGCAGCCGCACCAGCCGCGCCACCAGCGCCGAATGGGTCAAGAATTTCAACACGTTCGCGACCGTCGGAAACGACAAGGCCATCATGAACTCGACCCACAGCATCACCAGTGCGCCGATGATCATCATCTTCACGTACTGGGTCAGCATGCCCAGGTCCACCGTCGCTGTGCCCAGCCCGCGCAGCGCCTGAGCGGCGTCGCGGAGCAACCCCGGCGCCTTCTTCAACCCGTTCTGCAACGCCTGCTCGGTCGCGCCCCCCGAAGCTCCGTCGCCGAGCCGCCGCACGCCCTCCTCCAGCAGCGGAGCAGCCTCATCCAACCGCTCTGCCGCCGAGTCCACGACCTGAGCCAGCGCCAGAATCCGATCCTCGTCAGCGCCGGGGAACTTCTCACCGGAGACGAACTCCAGGAACCCCTCTAGCTTCGGGTTGATCGAAAGCCCCACCGCAGACGCCCTTTAGACGTGCTTGCCGGGATCATCGCAACCCGGCGCAGCCTGCTCGGTATCCGTCTGCACCACCGAGTCCGACAGAGCCGCCGACACATCCACAGCCCGCAGCACGGCCCTCTTGTCCGGATCGAACATGCTTCTGGACAAGGAACCCGTTGAGTACTCTCGAGCCATTCAGCGCCCTCCTCCGCGCGGCATTATCGACCGGTTCGCCGGAACCCTCCTATGTTGGACTTTGGCGGCACCCGGCCGCCGTGCGACAACCGGGGCCGGCCAGGTCCTCGCCGCTGTGCTGCGCGCAACGCCGGGAGCAGGTCGGCCCCCAGGATGTGCGACGGGGGTCGCCACTGCGATCCGGCCCTTACCCGCCCAGGCGTGTGTGCGGTGGAACTCCCACCCCTCCTCACGCCTGGAGGGCATCTGTGGTTCACCTGACCGAAACATTCGCGGCTTCGTGACCTGACCAGGCCCGCCAGCCGTAGTAGAGCCGTTGGCCCCGCGGATGGGCCTGCGACGAAGGAGGTGGGCGGTGTCCACAGTGCTGTTCCGTCGCCCGGCGCGCCGCACCGGGCCGAAGGCACCGGGCGGCGACCTGCAGATCCAGGAGCCGCCGGTCCTGCCGGACATCCCGCCCGGCGGCCTGCGGCAGGCGATGATGATCCTGCCGATGCTGCTGATGACCAGCGTGATGGTGCTGATGTTCCTCGGGCCGACCCGCGGCCCGTTCGGCTGGATCATCATGGGGCTGATGGCGGTGGCGATGGTCGGCCTGGTCGTCGGGCAGTTTGCCGTCAGCAGCAGCGAACGCAAGCACCGCATGGGCGGCGACCGCCGCGACTACCTGCGGTACCTGGCGCAGCAGCGCCGGAGGGTCCGCCGCTCGGTCGAGGAGCAACGCCAGGCGAGCGCCTGGCGACACCCGGACCCGGTGGGCCTGTGGTGCGTGGCGCTGACCACCCGCCGCTGGGAACGCCGCCCCACCCACCCGGACTTCCTGGAGGTACGGGCGGGCAGTGGCAGGCAGCGGCTGGCGGTACGGATCGCGCCGTTGCAGACCAAGCCGCTCGAGGACCTGGAACCGTTGTCGGCGAAGTCGCTGCGCCGGTTCATCGAGGCGTACACCACGATCGCGGACGAGCCGGTTGCGCTGTTTCTGCCGAGGTTCTCCGCGATCCACATCACCGGCGAGGACCGCAGAGACGTACTCCGGGCCATCGTGGCCCAGATCGTCACCTTCCACGCCCCCGAGGAAGTGGTGGTCGCGTTGTGCGTCTCGGCGGACGCTGTCCCCGAGTGGGACTGGCTCAAGTGGCTGCCGCACACGCAACACCCGGTCGAACAGGACGCCGCCGGCGCTTCCCGGCTGGTGGCCGGCAGCCTCGAGGCGCTGGAGCGGCTGCTGGGCGAGGCGTTCCTCAGCCGCCCCCGGTTCGAGCCTGGCTCGACGGCCAGCCGGGACGAGCCGTACGTGCTGGTGATCTGCGACGGCGGGCATCTCCCGGCCAACGCGCGACTGACCTCCGTGGGCTACCGCAACGCGGTGCTGATCGACCTGGACACCTGCCCCTCGACCACCCCGCGCGGCACCCTCTGGCTGGACCTCGCCGACGGTGAGCTGCACCAGGTGACGTACGACGCGGTCGGCCGGGAGAACCGGTCGCGGCTGGCACGACCGGACGCCCTGAGCGCCGGACGGGCCCGTGCCCTCGCCACGAACCTGTCTCCGTACCGACTGAGCATCGCCTCCGAGCCCGCCGAGCAGGCCATCAAAACCGACTTCACGATCGGTGCGCTGCTCGGCATCTCCGACCTTGCGAACCTGGACGTGGCCGGGGGCTGGGCGAACCGCTCGCCGGCGGACCGGCTGCGGGTGCCGATCGGGGTCGACACCGCCGGCGACCCGGTCGAGCTGGATCTCAAGGAGTCCGCGCAGGGGGGCATGGGCCCGCACGGCATGCTGATCGGCGCCACCGGCTCGGGCAAGAGCGAGCTGCTGCGCACGCTGGTGCTGTCGCTGGCGATGACGCACTCCTCCGAACTGCTCAACCTCGCCCTGGTCGACTTCAAGGGCGGCGCGACGTTCCTCGGGCTGGACCAGCTTCCGCACACCTCGGCCCTGATCACCAACCTCGCCGACGAGGCCGCGCTGGTGGGCCGGATGCGGGATGCGCTGCACGGCGAACTGGTACGCCGGCAGGAGCTGCTGCGCAGCGCCGGCGGGTTCAGCTCAGTGCTCGACTACGAGCGGGCCCGCGCGCAGGGCGCGCCGTTGGACCCGCTGCCGACCCTGTTGGTGGTGGTGGACGAGTTCAGCGAGCTGCTCGCCACACAGCGCGACTTCATCGAGCTGTTCGTGATGATCGGCCGGCTGGGCCGGTCGCTGGGCGTACATCTGCTGCTGGCGAGCCAGCGGCTGGACGACGGCCGGATCAGCCAGCTCGAGTCGCACCTGTCGTACCGGATCGGGCTGCGTACGTTCTCGGCGATGGAGTCCCGTTCGGTGATCGGGGTACCGGACGCGCACGAGCTGCCGCCGCAGCCCGGCAACGGGTACCTGCGGACCGACGTGTCTACGCTGATCCGGTTCAAGGCAGGGTACGTGTCCGGGCCGTACCGGCCGAAGCCCACCCGGCGCGGTGAGGTGGTGCAGCGGCAGGTCATGCCGTACCTGCTGGACGAGGTGCCGTGTCCGGCGCCGTTGACGCCGGACGCCACCGCGCAGACTGCCGACGAAGCCGAGTCGGAGGACAAGGACGCGCCGAGCGTGCTGTCGGTGGTGACGGCGCAGCTGGCCGGCCAGGGGCCGCCGGCGCACCAGGTATGGCTGCCGCAACTGGCCACACCGCCCACGTTGGACCAGATGCTGCCGCCGCTCGCACCCGACCCCGACTCCGGGCTGACCGCTGTGGGCTGGCCGGGCAACGGCGCGCTCAAGGTGCCTGTCGGCTTCGTCGACAAGCCGTTCGAACAGGCCAGGGAGTTGTTGACGATCGACGTGTCGGGCGGCGGCGGCCACCTCGGCATCGCGGGCGGTCCGCAGAACGGCAAGAGCACCCTGCTGCGTACGGTGATCTGCGCGCTGGCATTGACCCACAGCCCGGCCGACGTCCAGTTCTACTGTCTGGACTTCGGCGGCGGCACCCTGGCCTCGCTGTCCGACCTGCCGCACGTCGGCAGCATCACCAACCGGCTGGACACCGACCGGGTCAACCGCACCATCGCCGAGGTGAGCGCGCTGATCGCCGATCGCGAACGCCGGTTCTCCGACCTCGGCGTGGACGGCATGCCGGCCTACCGGCAACGCCGCGCAGCGGGCCTCGTCGACGACCCGTACGGCGACGTGTTCCTCGTGGTCGACGGCTGGTTCACGCTCCGCCAGGAGTTCGAGCAGGCGGAGGACACGATCCGGCGGATCGCCGCCCGGGGGCTGAACTTCGGCGTTCACCTGTTACTGACCGCGTCCCGGTGGTCGGAGGTGCACCACGGGATGCGCGACCAGATCGGCACCCGGCTGGAACTGCGCCTCGGCGACCCGGTCGACTCCGCGATCGACCTGCGGGTGGCGGCCACGGTGCCGCAGGTTCCGGGTCGGGGTCTCACCGCGGCGAAGGGCCACTTCCTGGCGGGGTTGCCTCGCATCGACGGCGTCGCGGCCGGGGCCACCGCCATGGAGGGCACCCGTCACCTGGTGGCGGCGGTGCGGGAGTTCTGGGACGGTCCCGGCGCCCCGGCGGTGCGGACCCTGCCCGCGGTACTGCCCGGCGCCGAGTTGCCGCCCCCGGAAGGCGACCTGCGGATCTCGTTGGGCCTGGGCGAGGATCGGATGCAGCCGGTCTGGCACGACTTCGACGAGCTGCCGCACCTGACCGTGCTGGGGGACCGGGAGAGCGGCAAGACGAACCTGCTGCGGTACGTCGCCCAGGCGGTGACCACCCGGTTCAACCCCGAGGAAGCCCGGATCATGGCGGTGGACTTCCGCCGGAAGCTGTTCGACGTGATCCCGGAGCCGTACCGGCTGGGATACTCGATCTCGGTCGACACGACGCGGCAGACCGTCGCCGAGGCGGTCGAGGGCTTCCGCAGCCGGATGCCGGGGCCGCAGATCAGCCCGGAACAATTGCGCCGCCGCGACTGGTGGTCAGGCCCGCGGCTGTTCGTGCTGGTCGACGACTACGACATGCTCGGCGGCCACGAGGGCCCCCTGCTGCCGCTGATCCCGTTCCTGGCGCAGGGCTCCGACATCGGTTTCCACATGGTGGTCACCCGAGGCGCCGCCGGGGCGATGCGGACGTCGATGGATCCGCTCGTCCGCCGGCTTCAGGAGGCGAACAGCCCGGACGTGGTGCTGTCCTGCCCGCCGTCGGCAGGTCCGCTCTCGGGAGGTGTCAAACCGCGGGTCATGCCCCCCGGCCGGGCACTGCTGTGCACCAGGCGGGGGGCCGCGCTGATCCAGACGCCGTGGGTCGAGCCAGATCTGACCGTCACCGGTCGGTAAGGCGCCGCCGGCGGCTTCTGAGCACCGCCGCGGCGGCGAGCACTGCGAGCGTCGCCGCGAGCAACGCGCCGGCGAGCCAGAGCGAACGGAGCACCGCCGGGTCCGTGCCGGGGGCCCGGGGCGGCACCACCGAATCGTGCCTCGCGGTGGGGGTATGGGTGGCCAGCCCTGGCGCTAGGCCGGCGACGGCGGCGTACGGGTCGACCACACCGGCGGCGGCTCCGGAACGGATGGCGGTGAGGGTCAGCCGCTGCCGTACCTCCGCCTGGTCCAGCCCCGGGTGGTACGCCCGGACCAGCGCGGCAGCACCGGCCACATAGGCGGCGGCGACCGCGGGACCACCCACCTGGTAGTGCCCCGCGCCGCCGACCGCCACGATGCCGAAGCCGGGGGCGAGCAGATCCGGGGTGTACGGCTCCGACTGCGTGCCGTCCACGTCGACCCCGCCGACCGCGAGCACCTGCTTGTACGCCGCCGGATAGCCGGCGCCCTTGCTGTCCTGGGATCCGTCGGCGACCGGAGCGACCACCACCACGTCGTCCGCCACGGCGGCGGCCACGGCGGCGCGCAGCGCGGAGGCGTTGGTCTGCACGGCGGTCCCGACCAGGATCACGTCCGCGCCGAGGCTGGTGGCGGCCCGGACGCCTTTGGCGAGCCCGTCCCGCGGAACCTGGCCGTTGTCGTCGGTGATCCGGATCGGGAGCACGGACGCCTCCGGGGCCATGCCCACCACCGGGCTCCGGCCGACCAGACGGGCGGCCGCGATGCCTGCCAGCGCCGTACCCCGGCCCAGGCAGTCGCTGTTGCCTCGGCCGCCGGAGGTCACGTCGCGGCCGGGCCGCACCGCTCCGGCGAGCCCCGGCGGCGAGCCGACTCCGCTGTCGACGACGGCCACGATCACGCCCTTTCCACGGCTCAGCGGCCAGGCCAGCATGGGCGCCAGCCGCGCCACCGGCCAGGGAATCTGGTCGACGCTCACCGAGGAGGCGCCGACACAGTCCGTGCCCGCGGCCGGCAGCGGCGGAGGTTCGGCCCCGGCCGCGTACGCCGGTCCGCCGGTCGAGGCGCCGGCGAGGCCGCACAGCACCGCGACCACCAGCGCGCCGGCCGCACGTCGATGACGTCTCCGGCCGGGCCCGGTCACGACGCCAGACCCACGGCGCTGCGCAGCGCGCGCAGAGCGTAGTAGGTACGGGACTTCACGGTGCCCTCAGGGATGCCCAGCAGCGCGGCGATCTCCCGCACCGACCGGTTCCGGTAATAGCTCTCCACAAGGACCGTCCGGTGCTCCGACCGCAACATCTTCAGACCCGCCCGCACCGCCTGCCCGATCAACAACCGCTCGATCGGGTCATCGGAGCCCGGCAACTGCCGCAGGTCGGTGACGATGACCTCCGTAGGGCGCGCCTGCTTCTTACGCCCGGCGTCGATCAACACCCGACGGGCCACCGTGTACAGCCACGGCCGCATACCCGCCGGGTCCTCCTCGCTGTCCCGGAGGAAGTTCCAGGCCCGCAGAAACGTCTCCTGCAGCACATCCTCCGCCAACCGGCGATCACCGAGAGCGAACCGCACCAGATAGCTCAGCAACGGCCCGCTGTGCAACCGGTAAAGCTCCTCGAACCGCTCGTCCACACCCGCCGCCGCGCCCGCCCCGGGGCACTCCGATAACCGGGTTTCATGGTTCTTCCTCAACGTCCTCCCCCTCCCGTCCCACTTGACGGACTGAGGCAATGCTCACAACCCGGCCCGCGGGAGAACTCGTTGAGATCAGTGATTTATTGGAATCAACCGGGCAGGCGAAGCCGCCCGACCCCCCCGACCGAAGCGGTGTGTGACGTGATCATCTGAACCAGCCGGACCCGAATACCGTTGTGTTCCCGACTCCGACCGAACAGTCAGGCACACCGAGTCAGGGGGACGGGTCGTGACCACCGCATCGGGCGGGCATGTTGCCGCGCTTCACCACGTCATTCTTCGGATCGCCGGCTGGGCGTCCGACGAGACGATCCACACGCTGCGCGACTGGCTCGCGCAGAACCGCACGGTCGACGTGGCCCGCGCGGCGCTCTTCACGACGTTCAGCAACCGGATACCGGTCACCCGGGAGGACGCCACGACGCTGGCCGACGCGGCCGAAGAGGCCGACGTTCACGACCTTCTCGACCTTGTGCCGTCTCCGGCGTTCCCGTACCACATCATGTCGCCGATGCATCCAGCCCGGCACGTACACTCCGGGGCCGGACCGCACTGCCTTGATCTGACCGGCCAGCCGGAGGAGCACGACGAGATCGACCGTACGGCGGTCGAGGCGGCCAGCGACGTGGCGGGATTCCGGGGGCTGTGGCGGGCCTGGCGGTCGCCCGCCTTCGCCACGCCGTGGCCGCCGCCACGGCGGGTGTACCTGCTGCAGGTGGCCGGCGAAGACCAGAGCCGGCTGCCGGCGTACGCCGCGGAACTGCAGACCGCGCTGGAACGGGCCGGCGAGACCCACCCGCAGGTGGAGGTGTTCACCGATCCGGAGAGCCTGCCGCCGTACCAACGGGTCGCGCTGGGATGGGCGGCGCTGCTGGCGACCGCCGACCCGACCCCGCCGATCCGCATCGCCGGCGTGTTCGACGCCGTCGACGACACGGGAGGACCGGGGTTCTCCGCCACCCACCCGACCCTCGACGACGGCGAGCGCGACAAGGTGCTCGGTTACCTGGACGCCGGCACGCTGATCCTGCCGACCACCGCCATGATGGGCGACGTACTCGACGACGCACGGCGGCCCGCGGTGCCCATGGGGTTCCGCTCCGATGGGCACTGGGTGTGGTCCGACGCCACCGCGTACTTCCTGCGGCGGTATCGCATCGCGCCCGATCCGGAGCTGCTCGACCACGTGCGGGACCGGGGGCACGAGGCGGCTCCGCTCGGCGCCGTCGGCATGCACCGCGCCACAGCGGCGCTGGAAGCGGAAGGCAGCGACGGCGATGCCTGACGTGGACCTTGCGACGGACCCGGAACCCGACCTCGTGGACGACCCGGCGCCGGACGCTGCCTCCGGCGCACAGCCTGATCCGATCCACGCCGAACCCGTCGGGCCGGTGATGCTGCTGCGAACGTCCCGTGATCCGGCCGAGCCGCTCAGAGCCATGACTCGCCGGCTGACCGCGGAGAAGAGCCGAGTCCTGGTGGTCAGCGCGCCGTCGGTGTCCGCCCGGCCCGACCACGTCGAACTGTTGGCGAACCTACTTGACGTGTGGCCACCCGATCGCGGCGCTAGCGTACGGCTGGTCGCTCTCGGGCCTCCGCGCGAACCGGAGGCCGTCGAGGCGGCGCTGTTGGAGCTGGCGGATCGCACCGGACGGGAGGTGGTCGGCCCGTTGGGCACGGTGACGGTGGGTGTGGACGGCACTGTCGCGGTCTCCGCACCGCCCGGCGCGCCCGGTGGCTGGGTCACCTACGCGCCCGGCCTGCCGCCGCGGCATGACCCGGCGTGGTTCCCGCTGCCGGAATGGGGCGCCGGGATGCCGGCCGAGAGCGCCGCGGCGGCCGTCGTCGGTACGTCCGTGGTGCATCCGGTGCCGGCGGGTTTCTGGATCCTGCCCTCGGGCGCCCGGCCCGGCAGTGCCGGCGCCGCCGCGTGCCTGCCACCCGGCAACTCGCCCGTGGTGTTCATCGGAGGGCACGGCCGCGACCCGCTGCCGGTCGACGAGGTGAAGCGAGCACTCCGCGCACTCCGGCGCGGCGTCGACTCCAGGCTCGTCCTGCTGCCGGGAGCCCTGCCGGACGGCTCCGCGTACACCAAGCTCCGCCGCGCGCGCCGCCGCGGCCGGATCACGGCCGCCGTGCCGGTCTGGTCACCGGAGCGGCAGTGGGAGCTGGCCCCGGTCGACGCTAGTGGCCGCGTGACCTGGCGGCCCCGCCGAACCGCGGACCAGCCCGACCCGCTGGCCACGCTCCGCCGGATCCGACCCGGCGGCCGCGCGGTGGCCGCCCTGCCGCGGCGAGCAGCCACCCACGCCATCGGATCCCCAACCGCCGCCGGCTGGTCCTTCCTGCACACGGCGACACCGATCGGAGCCATGCCGGCGGCTGCCGGTTTCCTGGTCGAGGTCGAGACCACCAGCTCTGGCTTCCTGCTCGAAGGCCACCCGGCCCCCCCGGCAACCCTGGCGGACCGGATCGCGGACCTGGCGGACCTCGGCCGTACGCCCCTGGTGGTGATTGGACACGGCCAGCCACCCGCCGACCCGGACGCCGGGTACGGGGCGCTGTCCCAGCTGCTCCGCCGGCCAGTCACCGCCGCACCCGCCGAAGTGGCGATCTCGCCCACCGGGATCCTCTACACCGCGGACCGGTTCCACACCTGGCGACCCGCCGGCCCCGATGCGGCCGGGCGCCCGGTGAGCCGGCGTCACGAGCTCGGCGCCACCCTGCCGCCGGACACCAGCACACCAACCACCCGACCGCAGGCGATCGAGCCCCCCGCAACAGAGCAGCCGCCGCGCGAGCTCCCCGAGGCCGAGCCGCCGCCGATCGAAAGCCCCGTTGCCGAGCCGCCGCCGGCCGGGCCTTCGGCGGCCCAGCCGCGTGTGGCGGCGGAGGGCGACACGGACCGGGCGCCGGCGACAGGCGAGGATGAGCCGCCGGCGGCACCTGAACCGGCACGCCGGGAAGCGGACCACGACGCCGAGCCGGACCGGCCGTCGCCCACGCTCGCGCCGGTCGACGAGGCGCGGCTCCGCGAGCTGCTCGGCGCACAGTACGAGGCGCACGAGGAGGTGGTTGGACAAGCCCTCGCGGACGATCCCGAGCTGTTCGCTCCACCTGCGGACACCACGGGGCTGGTCGCCGTACGGGCGTACGCCGCCGCCGAACGAACCTTCGTGAACCAGGCGCTACGCGAAGCCCCGGAAGGCTCCGCCGCCGCCACGGCGACCGCGCTCGCCGACTGCGTGGCCGCAGGGGTGCGGCGGCTGCCCGCCGTATTCGGCCCGGTGTTCGCGACGACGGTCGCCGACATCGGACCAGATCACTACCGCGCTGGCGAGGAGGTCGTCGAACCGGGCTTCGTGGATGTCGACCTCTTCCCTGGCACGGGCGCCGGCCCGGGCGTCTCGTACGTCATCTGGTCAGCCACCGCGCGACGGTTGGGCCCGCTGTCCGGCGGAGCGCACGAGACCGCGGTGTTCCCGCCGGGGACCCGGTTCCGGGTGCTCGGCGTGGCGGGCACCGGCGGGCGGCTCCAGTTGCTCCTGTTGGATCTGGCACTCGAGGAGGCCGCCGGCACCGCGACGTTGCTGCGCCGGGCGGCAGATCGGCTCGACACCGCGACCCGGCCCTCGTCCGGGCTGCTCGGGTTCCCGATCGGCAGGCCCCGGAAACGTGACGCATGAGTGGGGCTGCGGTCGGGGCGGGCGCACGGCCGAACCGAACGCTCTGGGCGCGCTGGTGGCCGCTGTAGGCCGACGAGCCGAGGATGCAGCACTGGTCGCCGGAGTTATGTCCAACCACCCATCGCGGCCGAGCTGTTCCCGTGTCGCAGCTCCAGACCCATGTCTCCAACATGATGAGGAAGCTGCAGCTGCGCTCCCGCCTGGAACTGGTCAGCGGCGCGACCTCCGTCAGGCGAAGTCTTGAACCAACCGCAGCCGGAAAACGTTGTGACTGCGCGTGTCAACAACATCGAGCAGGGGGCCCACCATGTCCGTGGACCGTCGAGACCAGGACCCGGCCGAATGGGACCAAGCGGCCTTCTGGCAGTTCCAGCCGGACTCGACTGAGGCGTACCAACCCGATCCGGCCGCACTGGAGACCGACCGAAGCGGTGTCATTCGACCATCGGCCGCCCCATCTCTCCAGCAGCGCGCCAGGGCGGCACTGCGTGCACTGCCTGTGGCGCGGTTACGGTCCCTTCCGCACGACATTCTTCGGCGGGTACGGTCGTGGCGACAGCTCGTCCCTGTGCGGATCGGCGTTGTGACCGGCGCCGGCTTCACCTTCGTATCCCTGATGGTGCTCTCCGTCGTCGTCGGCTCGGTGGTGTGGATCTCCTACCAGGTGTCGGCTCCGGTCGCCTCGCCTGAACCCTCGGCGTCGCCTGTTCCCACCGGTCCGGCGCCGGTTACGGGGGACCCGGCGCCGGGTCCCCCTGACAGCGGCCCGCCACCCGAGATCACCCCGACGCCGTCCCCGTCACGCGGCGACGGTCCGTCAACCGGGCCGCGCACCGGCGCAAACCGGCGGGGCTCGACCCAGCCGAAGTCAAGTACTGCGCGGAACAGCCGCGAGGTGGCGTCCCCCTCGCCCCGTGCCGTACGCGCGTTCCGCCTGGCCAGCAGCATCACCGGCAAGTCGATCGGAGTGGCGTCCGGCTCCACAGCGGACGGTGCCGGGATCGTACAGGTCAGCGGCCAGGACAACGCACAGCAGTGGCGGATGGTCCACGTAGGATCGGGTTACTACAACCTGATCAACGTCAAGAGCGGCAAAGCTCTGGACAACCCAAACGGCTCCCAGGACAACGGCACCCAGATGCAACAGTGGACTATCTGGGACGGCGGTAACGCCAACCAGCAGTGGCGGTTCGAATCCGCCGGTGACGGCTTCTACCTGGTCATCAACCGCGCGAGTGGCCGAGCGTTGGACCTCAGGGACAGCAACAACAACGACGGCGCCCCGATCCAGCAGTGGGAGCCGGCATCGAAAAATCCGAACCAACGCTGGAGGATCGCCGTGGTGCAGTGAGCCTGCGCCACGCCCGGCACCGGGTGAGCCGAGCCTCCACGACAGCCGTCGATCCTGGATCGAAGCCGAGTTGTCTGTACCTCGCTAGCGAAATCCGTTTGCCACGACCGAGGTGAGAAATGTTCGGCGCCTGAGTGACATGCCGGTCGGGCGCCGTCACCGTGGCAGGCGAACCAGCCCTGGTAACCGACCGTTGCTCGGGCGGTGCCATACCAACGGCAAGAACGCCGCGCAGCGTGTGCCCGCCCGTACGACTCCGGCGCCGTACTTCCGTCCGCGGGGCGGGCACGATGGTGTCGACCCGCACGGCCGTATCGTTCTGGTCGTGCGGCTTGTGGTCGAATGCGGAGCCAAGCCGTGGACCAGTAGCTCGGTCTCCTCGACGGACGCGACCTGCACCAGGCCCGTCTGCATCCGATTCGGACGGTCGCTCAGATCCGCCTCGGCGTCGGCCGGCCCCCAACCGGTGAGCCGGAGGACTTATCCGGGCCGCGGGGGGGCACCGGGGCAAAGCAAGCGGCCGGATGCCGGTCACTGGCGCGTCCAGACACTGTGGAGCGAAATTGATCTACAGGTCCACTCCTCGGATCACCGGCTCAAATGTCAGGTGAGGCGGGTACTTGAAGCCGACCGTAGACTTCCCGGTAGCTGCGTGGGCCGGCCCAGGGCAGGATCGCGTCCCGGATCCAAAGGGGCAGCCCCACGGCGCGCGAGAACCGGTCGGTCATGGCCTGCACGTGCGTGACCCGAGGTCGACGTCGCTGCTCGTACTCGACGCCGACCTGACCCCAGTCCTGCCTGGTGGCGAGCAGATCGGCCAGGACCAGGGCATCCTCGAGCGCCATAGCCGCGCCCTGGGCCCACACCGGTGCGGTCGCGTGGGCGGCGTCGCCGATCAGTACCACCCGGCCCTGAGTCCAGCGCGGTATGCGTACCTCTTCGACGGGCGAGTGATACAGCGAGGAGCGTTCGGCGAGCACCGTCGCAACGACCTGCGGCACCGGGTCGGGGAAGCCGGCGAAGGTGACCCGCAACCACTCGGGATCTGCGTCGACGTGACCGCCCCGGCTCGCGGAGGCGTAGCCGTACACGATGTCCGCGTCGGTGGGTATCAACAGGAACGTGCCCTGTGCGCCGGACCACACACTCCAGCAGTCGACCCCGGGATTCGGCGCCATGAATCGCCAGCTGGCCCTGGACAGCGCCGCGGCGCGCAGCGCCGGGTCGCCCAAGGCGGCAGCCCGTACCGTCGAATGGACCCCGTCGGCGCCGACGACGAGCCCCCACCTTCCAGTCGTACCGTCTGCCATCGTCACCTCAACCCCGTGCGAGGTTGGCCGAACGGATTTCACAGCGCCGTTCCAACGAACGCTTCCGGCCGGCAGGTCTCGCGCGAGCAGGCTCAACAGGTCTGAGCGGCGCATGCAGGTGGGCCTGGCGCCCTCGCCCCAGAACGCGTCTTCGTCCACAGCGAACAGCAGCCGTCCCCGGGCGCTGCGGTACTCCCGCCGGCGAATCGGTCTACCCAGGCCGGTGGCTCCGTCCGCCAGGCGCAGCGCGCCGAGCGCTCGTACCGCGTTGCCGGGCAGGTTCAGTGCCAATCCCCCGTCCGGCGCTCCAGCGAACCGGTCGACCACCACCGCGGGGACCTCTCGCAGGTGCAACGCCCGGGCGAGAGCCAACCCGGCAATCCCTCCACCGACGACAAGGACTCGGCCATCCACGGTGCTCACTGCCGATCGGCTCCCAGCTGGAATGCGGGTAGCGACCCACTTGAAAGTACGGCGTCAGGCCCATGTGCCCGTAGCGATCTCATCATGTCTGTCCCAACGTCCCTGACACGATGGCGGTTCAGGGAGAACGGTGGGTGCCTGCCCTGGTCCACCAGGCTCCCGGCGGGCGCGCCCCGCGTGGCGCTTCGGCCTCGCAGTCGCCGCTCGCTGGAGTTCAGCGGTGTGTGCAGCGGGCGGGTAGGTGACGTCCGGGGTGAAGGACGGGGGCGGTACGCCACCTACCCGCCCGGTCCATCTCCCGCGGCTGGACGGGGGGCCGGACCGAGAGGAGTTGGCTGCTAACTACATCCCCCGTGGCGCAACCTCGCACGCATGATGTGCTGCCTCCACTACGTCCCAGAGGACCGGCCCGTTCACACAATGTCACGACGGTTCGCACTCCCCGCGGGTTGGACGGCGGCGTGCCAGCCGTGGTGGCGATCCGATCGGCTTGCTGCGTCGCCACTTCGGCCGCGGCATGGCGGTCTGGTCGATCAGCCGCGAGTACGTTCGGCCCGTTTGGTGACTTCGCGGATCAGTTCGAGGCGGGACCGTAGCTGGAGTTTGGCGAGGATGTTCGACACGTGTGTCTGCACCGTGTTGCGGGAGAGGAAGAGCTCGGCCGCGATGTCCGGATTGGACATACCCTTGGCCACTAACCGGACGACGCGTTGCTCGCTTGGCGTCAGTGCGGCGTACCCGGTCTTCGAACGCCGGTGCAGACTGCGCGGGCCCCGCCGTACCCCGAGCGCTCGAAGCCGCGCGTCCGCGCGCTTGATGTCCCAGGCGGCGCCGAGTTCGTCGTATATGCGCACGGCGTCGGTCAGCGCCCGCCTCGCCTGGACGACCTCGCCTGCCTCGGCCAGCCGGGCGGCCGCCTCCTCCAGGGCGAACGCGGCGCGGGGAGCCCACCCGTAGGCGCGATAGTCGGCGGCGACGGCGAGCAGTGCGGCGGCGTCATTGCTCAGCATGGCCTCGCAGCACCGCTCGCTGAGGGTCAGCTGCATCGTGGGCGCCCTGGCGTCCCGGCACGCCTGCACCGCCGCCCGCGCCGTGGTGGAATCCCCTACCGCGATCGCGGTTCGCACCAGGTCGGGTGCGAGCAGGCAAAGTTCGTCCCGCGCTGGTCCGGGCGGAAGATCCAGCCACGATGCCCGCAGCCTCAGGGCACGCTCGACGTCCCCGGCGGCTTCGGCGATCAGGGCGGCGGCGGCGGTGACGTAGGGAGCACCATGGTCGGCCTCGATGGTCTCCACGGGCTGCGTGACACCGGCCGCGAGCAGGTGAGCGATGGCCTGCTCCGGCTCGTCACGGTGCAGCGCGATGACGGCGGCGAGACCGGGCCCACCGCGGACGTAGCTGGTATCGAGGAACTCAGGGGCGACGCTGGCCAGGCGGACCAGCGCCTCGTCCCACTCGCCGTGGTCGAAGCTGACCTCCGCGGCGTACGTCACCACGGCCGCGGACCGGGCTGTGCCGATCCGGTCGGCGAGTACGAGCGCCTCCCGAGCCGCTTGTTCCGCAGCCTCGCGCCTCCCGGCCCAATTGAGACACACGAAATGCCTGCACTCCAGCATCATCCTCAGGTCTGTGGACTCGGGATCATCCCCCAGGCCGTCCAGCCCCTGCTCGGCATACGTCACTTGCGAGTGTCGGGAGACGGCCGTTAGGCAAAGCAGGGAGTACCCCGCGGCCAAGGCGTCGCCGCACCGGCGGGCCTCGGCGAGCGCGCGCTGGGCGGTCGCCTGGGCCTCATCCTCGCGGGACAGGTAGGCCAGTCTCATGGCGAGCCACGCGGTGAGCCTGGCCCGCCATTCTACTGGCAGTCGCTGGTCGGCCAGGGCGCGATCGAGCACCGTGAGCACTTCCTCGTAGCGGCCGGTTCGGCCCGCCGCACGGGCTATGTAAAGGCTCATCCGTGCGGCACGTTCGACATCCGTGACAGACCGCGGCATCGCTGCCGCCACCTCCAGCACCTGTTGGTCCTGGCCCAGCATGAACAGCACCTGCACAAGACGGCAGGCCAACTCCTCCCACCGCGGGTCGCCGGGTGTCAACACGCCCACCGCACGGGTCAGCAGGTCCGCCGACACCCGCGGAGCCACGTACAGCATCGACTCGGGAACCGAGGTGAGCCAGGTCGGCACCCAGTCCTCGATCCGGTCGGGCACCGCCAGCAGATGTTGCGCCACCCGGTCCGGCCTTCCGCCGGCCTCCGCGAGCTGCCTGGCGAAGCTGTTGTGCAGTGCAACCCGCATCCCCGCGGGGGTCTGCTCCACCAGGACCTGCCGGATCAGGTCATGCCGGAACGTCGCCCGCCGGCCGGACTCGCCGATCACCCCGGCTGTCACCGCCTCAGTGATCGCGTCGATGAGCATGACCGGAGAACGGCCACTGACCATCGCGAGCTCCTCGATGTCGAACTCGTTGCCCAGCAGAGCCGCCAACCGGAGCACCTCGCCTGTGTGCTCTGTGAGGGAGCTCAATCGGTGTGCGATCGCGGCGGCCAGCGAGGTCGGCGTCGGGTCG
>JBOGDF010000045.1:0-21661 GCA_050701635.1 Micromonosporaceae bacterium
GCTCGGGGTCACGCTGCACGGCAGAGCCTGGAGCGAGGCGGCCACCGCCGGGGACACCGAGCTGCTGGTCTCCACGGTGCCCGCCGGAGTGGCCGACGAGCTGGCCACCGCCGCGTGGAAGCCGGAGCTGACAGTGTTCGACGCGCTCTACCACCCGTGGCCGACCCCGCTCGCCGCCGCCGCGTCCGCCGCCGGCTGCCGCGTGGTGGGCGGCCTGGAGCTGCTGCTCGCCCAGGCGGTACGCCAGTTCGAGCTGTTCACCGGCGTACCGGCTCCGGTGCCGGCGATGCGCGACGCGCTGCACGCGGCGGCCGCACGGCGATGATCCTGGCGGCGGCGGGGGGCGCCGTTCTGGGAGCGGTGGTCGCGCCCGCTCTGCTCGCGGCGGCACACCAATTTCCGGGGGTACGCGGTGATGGCCGGCGCGCGATCCTCATCACCGCCGTCGCGATAGCGGTGTACGGCGGGCTCGCCGCCCGGATGGCACCCGACCCCCGGCTCCGGTACGCGCTGCCCGGCTTCCTGGCGCTGGCCGCCGCCGGACTGGTGCTCGCCGTGGTCGACCTGGACCTGCACCGGCTTCCCGACGCGATCACGCTGCCGGCGTACCCGGTGCTGGCGGGGCTGCTCGCGCTGGCCAGCCTGCTCACCGGCGACTGGTACGCCCTGCTGCGCGCCGCCGTGGCCTGCCTGGTCGCCCTCGCCCTGTACGCCGCCCTGGCGTACGCGGCGCCGCACGGGCTCGGGTTCGGGGACGTGAAGCTCGCCGGCGTGCTGGCGATGGCGCTCGGCTGGCAGTCCTGGGCGGCGGCGGTGGCCGGTGTCGCGTTCGGGTTCGCCGCGGGCGCGCTGGCGAGCCTGACGCTGCTGGCGGTACGCCGTGCCTCCTGGCGTACCGAGCTGCCGTTCGGCCCGTCGATGCTGGCCGGCGCGTTCCTCGCGGCACTGTGGGGCGACGAGCTGGCCGCGCTGTATCTCGCCTGGTGACCGCGCGGGTGACCCGGACGGCTGGCCCGGCACGCGGGATACGGCGCGGGCTGCCGCCGAGCTGGTGAACGCAGCGTGACAGACTGACGCGCGTGCTGCGATGGCTAACTGCGGGCGAATCACACGGACCCGCGCTGGTGGCGGTGCTGGAGGGCGTACCCGCCGGGATCGAATTCACCAGCGCCGAGATCACGCGTGAGCTGACCCGGCGCCGGCTCGGCTACGGCCGCGGCGCCCGGATGAAGTTCGAACAGGACGAGGTCGAGATCGTCGGCGGGCTGCGCCACGGCGTCAGCCTCGGGAGTCCGGTGGCGATCCGGGTGGGCAACACCGAGTGGCCGAAGTGGGAGACGGTGATGGCCGCCGACCCGGTCGACCCCGAGGTGCTCGCCGGGCTGGCCCGCAACGCGCCGCTCACCCGGCCCCGCCCCGGGCACGCCGACCTGGCCGGGATGCAGAAGTACGGCCACACCGACGCCCGCCCGATCCTGGAGCGCGCCAGTGCCCGGGAGACCGCCGCCCGGGTCGCCGTCGGTACGGTCGCCAAAGCGCTGCTCAAGCAGGGGCTCGGCATCGAGATCGTCTCCCACGTGGTGGAGCTGGGCTCGGTCGCGGTGAAGCCCGGCACGCTGCCCACGCCGGCCGACGCGGAGGCGATCGACGCCGACCCGCTGCGCTGCGCCGACCCGGACGCCTCCGCCCGGATGGTCGCCGAGGTGGACGCCGCCAAGGCCGACTCCGACACGCTCGGCGGCATCGTCGAGGTGCTGGCGTACGGGGTGCCGCCGGGGCTGGGCAGCCACGTGCAGTGGGACCGCAAGCTCGACGCCCGGCTCGCCACCGCGCTGATGTCGATCCAGGCGATCAAGGGCGTGGAGATCGGCGACGCGTTCACCCAGGCCCGGTCGCGCGGTTCGGCGGCGCACGACGAGATCGTGCCCACCCCGGACGGCGTGAAGCGGGTGACCGACCGGGCCGGCGGCCTGGAAGGCGGTATGACCACCGGAGAGCCGGTACGCGTCCGCGCCGCGATGAAGCCGATCTCCTCGCTCACCCGCCCGCTGTCCACTGTGGACGTGACGACCGGCGAGGCGGCGGAGGCGATCAACCAGCGTTCGGACGTGTGTGCCGTACCGGCGGCGGCGATCGTGGCCGAGTCGATGGTGGCGCTGGTGCTGGCCGACGCCGCGCTGGAGAAGTTCGGCGGCGACTCGGTGGCCGAGCTGCGGCGCAACGTGCTGGCGTACCGGGAAAATCTGTTCATCCAATGAGTGGCCCGGTGTGTGTGCTGATCGGCCCGCCCGGCTCCGGTAAGAGCGCGGTGGGGGAGGCGCTGGCCGCCCGGCTGGGCGTGGGCTACCGGGACACGGACTCCGACATCGAGTTCGCCGCCGGCAAGCCGATACCGGAGATCTTCGTCGACGACGGGGAGCCGTACTTCCGCGCCCTGGAGGCCGACGCCGTGGCGCGGGCGTTGGACACCCACGACGGCGTGCTGGCGCTGGGCGGCGGCGCGGTGATGACCCCGGCCACGGCGTCGCGCCTGGAAGGGCACACCGTGGTGTACCTGTCGGTGGAGCTGGGCGAGGCGGTGAAGCGGGTCGGCCTCGCGTCCGGACGGCCGCTGGTCGATATGAACCCCCGGGCGCAGCTGCGGCACCTGATGGAGCAGCGCCGGCCGCACTATGAGCGACTCGCGACGCTCACGGTGGCGACGGACGGACGTACCGTCGAGGAGATCGCCGACGAGATCGCGGCCGCATTGCGAAAGGAATCCGCGTGACTACCCGGATCGAGGTGGGCGGCGCGGCGCCGTACCCGGTGCTGGTGGGCGACGGGCTGCTGTCCGGCGTCGCCGCGCTGCTGCCGGAAGGCGTGGCCCAGGCGGCGGTGATCCACGCTCCGCCGGTACGCCCGATCGCCGACCGGGTCGCCGAGGCGCTGGCCGCCGCCGGGGTCAAGCCGGTGCTGATCGACGTACCGGACGCCGAGAAGGCGAAGACGTTCGCGGTGGCCGAACACTGCTGGGAGACGCTCGGCCGGGCCGGCTTCACGCGCTCGGACGCGGTGGTCGGCGTCGGTGGTGGCGCCGTCACCGATCTCGCCGGCTTCGTCGCCGCGTGCTGGCTACGCGGTACGCCGGTGCTGCAGGTGCCCACGAACGTGCTCGGCATGGTGGACGCCGCCGTCGGTGGCAAGACCGGCGTGAACACCGCCGCCGGCAAGAACCTGGTCGGTGCGTTCCACCCGCCGGTGGGCGTGGTGTGCGACCTGGCGGCGCTGCGTACGCTGCCCGCCGAGGAGCTGGTGGCGGGGCTGGCCGAGGTGGTGAAGTGCGGGTTCATCGCCGACCCCGGGATCCTCGACCTGATCGAGTCCGACCCGGCTGCCGCGACCACGCCGGATTCGGCGGTGCTCCGGGAGCTGATCGAGCGGTCGATCCAGGTGAAGGCCGACGTGGTCACCGCCGACCTGCGGGAGTCGTCGCTGCGGGAGATCCTCAACTACGGACACACCCTGGCGCACGCCATCGAGAAGCTGGAGTCCTACCGCTGGCGGCACGGTCACGCGGTCGCGGTCGGACTGGCGTACGCCGGCGCGCTGTCCCGGCTCGCCGGACGCCTCGACGAGGCCACCGCGCGGCGGCACCGTACGGTGCTGGAGCTGCTCGGGCTGCCCACCCGCTACCGCGCCGACGCCTGGGGTGAGCTGTACCCGGCGATGCGGGTGGACAAGAAGTCCCGCGGCTCTACCCTGAGGTTCGTGGTGCTCGACGAGCTGGCGAAGCCCGGCATCCTGGCCGACCCGGAGCCGGAGCTGCTCCGCGCCGCGTACCAGGAGGTGGCGCTGTGAGGGTTCTCGTGCTCAACGGGCCGAACCTCGGCCGGCTCGGCACCCGCGAGCCGTCGGTGTACGGCTCCACCACCTACGCCGATCTGGTCACGTTGTGCGAGACCGCCGGCAAGGAGCTCGGGCTCGAGGTGGAGGTACGCCAGACCGACGCCGAGCACGAGCTGCTCGGGTGGCTGCACGAGGCCGCCGACACCGGCACCGCGGTGGTGCTCAACGCCGCCGCCTGGACCCACACTTCGGTGGCGGTACGCGACGCCTGCGCCCAGCTCACCGCCCCGCTGGTCGAGGTACACATCTCCAACGTGTACGCCCGCGAGGAGTTCCGGCACCACTCGTACGTCTCGGCGGTGGCGACCGGTGTGATCGCCGGTCTCGGGGTGGACGGCTACCGGCTCGCGCTGCGGCATCTGGCCGGTCAGTAGCGTAGACTCGCTCGGGTTTGCCACCCCAGGCTCGCAAGCCCCACCACAGGTCCGAGCCGCCACCACACAGGAAGAGACGCGTACCCGCATGGCCACCACGAACGACCTGAAGAACGGCATGGTGCTCAACCTCGACGGTGGGCTGTGGAGTGTCGTGGAGTTCCAGCACGTCAAGCCCGGCAAGGGCGGCGCGTTCGTGCGTACCACCCTGAAGAACGTGCTCTCCGGCAAGGTGGTCGACAAGACCTTCAACGCCGGTACGAAGGTGGACACCGCGACCGTCGACAAGCGGACCTTCCAGTACCTCTACCCGGACGGCGACGACTACGTGTTCATGGATCTGGGCACGTACGACCAGATCCACGTCAGCAAGGAGACCGTCGGCGACGCGTCGAGCTACCTGCTGCCGGAGGCCGAGGTGGTGATCGGTGTCCACGAGAGCACCCCGCTGTACGTCGAGCTGCCGGCGAGCGTGGTGCTCGAGGTGACCTACACCGAGCCCGGGCTGCAGGGCGACCGTTCCAGCGGCGGCACCAAGCCGGCGACCGTGGAGACCGGGGCCAACGTGGCGGTGCCGCTGTTCATCAACCAGGGCGAGAAGATCAAGGTCGACACCCGCGACGGCCGCTACATCAGCCGAGCGTGACCGTGACCGAGGGCCCGCCCCGCAAGATCGTTACGGCGCGCCGGAAGGCGCGCAAACGCGCGATGGACGTGCTGTACGAGTCCGAGATGCGCGGCGCCGAGGTGCTCGACGTACTCCAGCAGAAGGTCGCCCGGGCCGAGCCGCCGATCTCGGACTACACCTCGACGCTGGTCAACGGCGTGGTCGAGCACCAGGCCCGGATCGACGAGCTGCTGACCACGTACGCCCAGGACTGGAGCCTGGAGCGGATGCCGCCGGTGGACCGCAACATCCTTCGGGTGGCCACGTACGAGCTGCTGTGGTGCGACGACATCGACACCCCGGTGGCGATCAGCGAAGCGGTCGAGCTGGCCAAGTCGCTGTCCACCGACGACTCGCCGCGCTTCATCAACGGCCTGCTGGATCGGATCGCCAACCAGGCCACCCCGTGATCTTCCGCGAGGCGGTGCGTGCCGACCTGCCCGCGGTGATCGGGCTGCTGGCCGACGACGTACTGGGCAAGGCCCGCGACTTCACGGTGGTGGACGAGGCGTACCAGCGGGCGTTCGCCGACATCGAGGCGGACCCGCGCAACGCCGTGATCGTGGCCGACGACGACGGTGAGATCGTCGCCTGCCTGCAGTTGACGTACATCCCGGGGCTGGGCCGGCACGGCGCCGAGCGCTGCCAGGTCGAGGCGGTACGGGTACGCGCCGACCGACGCGGCCACGGGCTCGGGCGCCAGTTCATGGCCTGGGTGATCGACGCGGCGAAGCAGCGCGGCTGTGCGCTGGTGCAGCTGACCACCGACAAGTCCCGTGCCGACGCGCACCGGTTCTATATCGAGCTGGGCTTCGTGGCGAGCCACGAGGGCATGAAGCTCCCGCTCTAGCCGACAGCCCCGGCCGGCGGCCGGCCACGGCCGCAGGCTGGACGGCAAAGGACCCCCGGAGGCTGGGCCTGGGGGTCCTCTACGTCAGTACCGGGCGGTTACGAGGGGAACCGGGACCGCGGGGACTCGGTGACCAGCACGCCGTACTCGGTGAGCTGCTCGACCAGGCCGGACGGCGACGTGTCGTACACGATCGCGAGCGCCCGCAGGTCGTCGGCGCGGATCGAGAGCACCCGGCCGTTGTAGTCACCGCGCTGCAGCTGGATGGCGCGGGCGTACCGGGCCACCGGGGCGAGCTCGTCGACGGTGTGCTCGTACAGCTGCTCCAGGTCGAGCACGATCTTGCCGGCCGATTCCTGCCGGACTCCGCCGCCCTCGGGCAGCAGCTCTGCGACCGGCACCCGGTAGAACTCGGCCAGGTCGGAGAGCCGGGCAACGGTTACCGCACGGTCGCCACGCTCGTACGAGCCGACCACCACGGCCTTCCATTTGCCACTTGACTTCTCCTCGACGCCCTGCAGTGACAGACCCTGCTGCTGGCGGATTGCGCGCAGACGGGCGCCAAGGGCTTTCGCGTACTCAGACGGCATGCGGACTCTCCCAGGTCACGTAGCTGGGGCGTTACCCCAGCACTCGCTACGGAGCGTGACGGTACGGGGCTGGGCACGCCCGGTCAAGTCCCGGTTACCGCCGCGTTATCTCGGGCGGGTCAAACCGGCTGGTCAGGACCGATACGTGACGCGGCGTACACCGTGTCCCCGGCAGACCGACACGCTCCGCTTGCTAGGCTGCAGGTGCCGCTGCGGCCGGAGCATACCGACCGTAGTCCGACGTCCTTTAACGACCCGTCCAGTGAGGCGGGGAAGGAGTCAGGGATGACAGATAGTGTGTCAAAGTCTGCCCAGAATGGGGCGATTGGTACCAGTAGTGACGCTGGCCCGAATGGCGGACCCGACGCCCGGGTGATCCTCAGCGAGGGGGACATCGCCCGCATCATCGACCGGATCGCGCATCAGATCCTCGAAAAGACCCGCGGCGCCTCGGACACGGTGCTGCTGGGGATCCCGACCCGGGGCACTCCGCTCGCCGTACGACTGGCCCGGCGGATTCACGCTTTCGAGTCGGTCACCGTACCCACCGGGACCCTGGACATCACCCTCTACCGCGACGACCTGCGGCTGCGCGGCACCCGGGCGCTCGGCCCCACCGAGGTGCCGGCCGGCGGGATCGACGGCCTGCGGGTGATCCTGGTCGACGACGTGCTGTTCTCCGGGCGTACGGTCCGGGCGGCATTGGACGCGCTGGGCGACCTGGGACGGCCGGCGCAGGTGCAGCTGGCGGTGCTGGTCGACCGCGGGCACCGGGAGCTGCCGATCCGGGCCGACTACGTCGGCAAGAACCTCCCCACCGCGCTGACCGAGTCGGTCAAGGTGCTGCTGCACGAGGTGGACGGCACCGACGCGGTGCTGATCGAGCGCTGCGCCGACGCCTCCGGGAAGTCCGACAGCCTCGGAAAGTCCGGCAGCCTCGGCAAGGACGTGATCCGATGATCACGCATCTGCTCTCGGCGGGCGATCTGGACCGCGACACCGCCACTCTGGTGCTCGACACCGCCGCCCAGATGGACGCCGCGATGGCCGGCCGGGAAGTCAAGAAGCTGCCCACGCTGCGCGGCCGTACGGTGGTCAACCTGTTCTACGAGGACTCCACCCGTACCCGGATCTCGTTCGAGGCGGCGGCCAAGCGGCTGTCCGCCGACGTGATCAACTTCGGCGCGAAGGGCTCCAGCGTCTCGAAGGGCGAGAGCCTGAAGGACACCGCGCTCACCCTGCAGGCGATGGGCGCCGACGCGGTGGTGATCCGGCATCCGGAGTCCGGGGCGCCGCACCGGCTCGCCGGCTGGGTCTCCGGCAGCGTGCTCAACGCCGGTGACGGCACCCACGAGCATCCGACGCAGGCGCTGCTGGACGCGTACACGATGCGGCACCGGATGGGGCACCTGGAGGGGCTGAACGTCGCGGTCGTGGGCGACGTGCTGCACAGCCGGGTGGCCCGCTCCAACGTGCTGCTGCTGCATACGCTCGGCGCCCACGTCACGCTGGTCAGCCCGCCGACGCTGCTCCCGGTCGGCGTACCCGCGTGGCCGGCGGAGGTGTCGTACGACCTGGACGCCGTACTGCCCAAGCAGGACGTGGTGATGATGCTGCGGGTGCAGCGGGAACGGATGAACGACTCGTACTTCCCGTCCGCGCGCGAGTACGCCCGCCGCTACGGCCTCGACGCGCGCCGGATGGCGCTGCTGCCGGAGTCCGCGATCGTGATGCACCCCGGCCCGATGAACCGCGGCATGGAGATCACGCCCGAGGTCGCCGACTCGCCGCGCTCCACGATCGTGGAGCAGGTCAGCAACGGGGTCAGCGTACGGATGGCGGTGCTCTACCTGATGCTCGGCGGACGCCCGGAGGAGAACCAGTGAAGACCTTGATCAAGGGGGTACGCGTCATCGACGCCGAACCCACGGACATCCTGATCGCGGACGGCGTCGTCGCCGAGGTGGGCGCGGGACTGAGCGCGCGCGGGGCGACGAAGATCGACGCGGACGGGCTGGTCGCGCTGCCGGGGCTGGTGGATCTGCACACCCACCTGCGGGAGCCGGGGCGGGAGGACGCCGAGACTGTCGAGACCGGCAGCCGGGCCGCCGCGCTGGGCGGCTACACCGCGGTCTGCGCGATGGCGAACACCGACCCGGTCGCCGACACCGCCGGGGTGGTCGAGCAGGTCTACCGGCTGGGCCAGGCGGCGGGGCTGGTCGACGTACAGCCGATCGGAGCGGTCAGCGTCGGGCTGGCGGGGGAGCGGCTCGCCGAGCTGGGCGCGATGGCGACCTCGGCGGCCACCGTACGGATCTTCTCCGACGACGGGCACTGCGTCTCCGACCCGCGGCTGATGCGGCGCGCCCTGGAGTACGTCAAGGCGTTCGACGGCGTGATCGCGCAGCACGCCGAGGAGCCGCGGTTGACCGTCGGTGCCCAGATGCACGAGGGCGTGGAGTCGGCGCGGCTCGGGCTCACCGGCTGGCCGGCGGTCGCCGAGGAGGCGATCATCGCCCGCGACGCGCTGCTGGCCGGCCATGTCGGCAGCCGGCTGCACGTCTGCCACGTGTCGACCGCCGGCAGCGTGGAGATCCTGCGCTGGGCCAAGAGCAAGGGCTGGCGGGTCACCGCCGAGGTCTGCCCGCACCACCTACTGCTCGACGACACCCGGCCGGCCACGTACGACCCGGTGTTCAAGGTGAACCCGCCACTGCGCGGTAGCGAGGACGTCACCGTGCTGCGGGCGGCGCTGGTGGAGGGCGTGATCGACGTGGTCGCCACCGACCATGCGCCGCACACCGTGGAGGACAAGGAGTGCGAGTGGGGGTACGCCCGCCCCGGCATGCTCGGGCTGCAGACCGCGCTGTCGATCGTGCTCGACACCGTCGGCGACGAGCTCGGCTGGGACGGCGTCGCGGAGCGGATGTCGCGCCGGCCGGCCCGGATCGCCGGGCTCGCCGACCACGGCCATGACCCGGCGCCCGGCGCGGTCGCCAACCTGACCCTGGTCGACCCCGCCGCCCGCTGGACCGTGGACCCGACACAGCTGGCCAGCCGCAGCCGCAACACCCCGTACGCCGGGATGGAGCTGCCCGGCACGGTGGTCGCCACGTTCCTGCGCGGCGTACCGACCGTGCTGGACGGGAAGGCACAGCGGTGAGCGGGCTGCTCGTCCTGGAGGACGGACGGAGCTTCCGCGGCGAGGCGTTCGGCGCGGTGGGAGAGAGCTTCGGCGAGGCGGTGTTCAGCACCGGGATGACCGGGTACCAGGAGACGCTGACGGATCCGTCGTACCACCGGCAGGTGGTGGTGGCGACGGCGCCGCACATCGGGAACACCGGCTGGAACGATGAGGACGACGAATCGCAGCGGATCTGGGTCTCCGGGTACGTGGTCCGCGATCCCGCGCGTACCCCCTCGAACTGGCGGTCGAAGCGCAGCCTGGACGACGAGCTGGTGCGGCAGGGGATCGTCGGGATCAGCGGCATCGACACCCGCGCGCTCACCCGCCACCTGCGGGAACGCGGCGCGATGCGGGTCGGAGTGTCCAGTGTGGACGGCGATGCCGACGCGCTGCGGGCGAAGGTGCTGGAGCAGCCGCCGATGGCCGGCGCCAACCTGGTCGGCGAGGTGACGACGGCGCAGCCGTACACGGTGCAGGCCGAGGGTGAGCACCGGCTGACGGTGGCGGCGATCGACCTCGGGATCAAGCGGAACACCCCGCGCCGGATGGCGGCGCGCGGCATCACCACGCACGTACTGCCGGCCGAGGCGTCGATCGAGCAGGTCGCCGCCACCCGGCCGGACGCGGTGTTCCTCTCCAACGGACCCGGCGACCCGGCGACCGCGGATGTCCAGGTCGCGCTCACCCGGGAGGTGCTGCGGCGGGGGATCCCGCTGTTCGGGATCTGCTTCGGTAACCAGATCCTGGGCCGGGCGCTCGGCTTCGGTACGTACAAGCTGAAGTACGGCCACCGCGGCATCAACCAGCCGGTGATGGACCGTACGACCGGCAAGGTCGAGGTGACGGCGCACAACCACGGCTTCGCGGTGGACGCACCGCGCGACGGCACCGCAGACACGGAATTCGGCAGCGTAGAGGTGAGTCACGTCTGCCTCAACGACGGCGTGGTGGAGGGGCTGCGCTGCCGGGACGTACCCGCGTTCTCGGTGCAGTACCACCCGGAGGCGGCGGCGGGGCCGCACGACGCGGACTACCTCTTCGACCGACTCGTCGAGCTGATCGGGGGGCGGGCCGGTGCCTAAGCGCGACGACATCCGGCACGTGCTGGTGATCGGCTCCGGGCCGATCGTGATCGGGCAGGCGTGCGAGTTCGACTACTCCGGTACGCAGGCCTGCCGGGTGCTGCGCTCCGAGGGGATCCGGGTCAGCCTGGTCAACTCCAACCCGGCCACGATCATGACCGACCCGGAGTTCGCCGACGCCACGTACGTGGAGCCGATCACCCCCGAGTACGTCGAGAAGGTGATCGCCACCGAGCGCCCCGATGCGCTGCTCCCCACCCTGGGCGGCCAGACGGCGCTGAACACCGCCGTAGCGCTGCATGAGGCGGGCGTACTCGACAAGTACGGGGTACGCCTGATCGGCGCCAACATCGACGCGATCCAGCGCGGCGAGGACCGCCAGAAGTTCAAGGAGACTGTACGGGCGGTCGGCGGCGAGGTGCCGCGCAGCGCGGTCTGCCACTCCATGGCGGAGGTACGCGCCACCGTCGCCGAGCTCGGGCTGCCGGTGGTGATCCGGCCCAGTTTCACGATGGGCGGGCTGGGCTCCGGGATGGCGCACACCGACGCGGATCTGGAGCGGATCGCCGGGGCGGGGCTCGCGGAATCCCCGGTCACCGAGGTGTTGATCGAGGAGAGCGTGCTCGGCTGGAAGGAGTACGAGCTTGAGCTGATGCGCGATCGCCACGACAACGTGGTGGTGGTCTGCTCGATCGAGAACATCGATCCGATGGGCGTACACACCGGCGACAGTGTGACAGTCGCGCCCGCGATGACGCTGACAGACCGTGAGTACCAGCGGATGCGTGACCTCGGCATCGCCGTACTGCGCGAGGTCGGGGTCGACACCGGCGGCTGCAACATCCAGTTCGCCGTACACCCGGAGACCGGGCGGCTCGTGGTGATCGAGATGAACCCACGGGTGTCGCGTTCGTCGGCGCTGGCGTCGAAGGCGACCGGCTTCCCGATCGCGAAGATCGCCGCGAAGCTGGCGGTCGGCTACACCCTGGACGAGATCGACAACGACATCACGCAGGCCACCCCGGCGTGCTTCGAGCCGACGCTGGACTACGTGGTGGTGAAGGCGCCGCGGTTCGCGTTCGAGAAGTTCCCCGGCGCCGACCCGGAGCTGACCACCACCATGAAGTCGGTCGGCGAGGCGATGGCGCTGGGCCGCAACTTCACCGAGGCGCTGGGCAAGGCGCTGCGGTCGATGGAGCGGGTCTCGGGCGAGTTCGGCTTCGACACCGCACCCGACCCGGCCGGCCTGGTGGAGCGCTGCCGGATGCCGCACGACGGGCGGCTGAAGTTGATCCAGCAGGCGCTGTACGCCGGCGCCACGGTTGCCCAGCTGCACGAGGCGACCGGGATCGACCCGTGGTTCCTGGACCAGATCGTCGCGGTCAACGAGGTCGCGTCGGCGCTCGCCGGCCGCCAGCTGGGCTCGCTCGACGCAGCCGAGCTGCGCGGGGCCAAGCGCACCGGGCTGTCCGACCGCCAGCTCGGCGAGCTGCTCGGGACTTCCGAGACGGGGGTACGGGAGCGCCGGCTGGCCCTCGAGGTGAGGCCGGTCTACAAGACCGTCGACACGTGTGCCGCGGAGTTCGCGGCGGCGACGCCGTACCACTACTCGTCGTACGACGAGGAGACGGAGGTGGCCGGCAGCGACCGGGCCAAGGTGGTCATCCTCGGCTCCGGGCCGAACCGGATCGGGCAGGGCATCGAGTTCGACTATTCGTGCGTCCACGCGGTGATGGCCTTGCGCGATGCGGGGTACGAAACCGTCATGGTGAACTGCAACCCGGAGACCGTCTCCACCGACTACGACACCGCCGACCGGCTCTACTTCGAGCCGCTCACCTTCGAAGACGTCCTCGAGGTGATCCACGCCGAGGACAGCTCCGGGAAGGCGGCCGGCGGCCCGGGCGTGGTGGGCGTGATCGTGCAGCTCGGCGGCCAGACCCCGCTCGGGCTCGCTGACCGGTTGGCGAAGGCGGGCGTACCGATCGTGGGGACCACGCCCGCGGCCATCCATCTCGCGGAGGAGCGGGGCGCGTTCGGGGCGCTGCTGGCCGAGGCCGGGCTGCCGGCGCCGAAACACGGCACCGCCACCTCGTACGCCGAAGCCAAGGCGATCGCGGACGAGATCGGCTACCCGGTGCTGGTACGCCCGTCGTACGTGCTCGGCGGGCGCGGCATGGAGATCGTGTACGACGACGAGACCCTCGAGAGCTACATCCGGCGCGCCACCGCGGTCAGCCCGGAGCATCCGGTGCTGGTGGACCGGTTCCTCGACGACGCGATCGAGATCGACGTGGACGCGCTGTGCGACGCCACGGGGGAGGTCTACCTCGGCGGGATCATGGAGCACATCGAGGAGGCCGGAATCCACTCCGGCGACTCGGCGTGCGCGCTGCCCCCGATCACCCTCACCGACGCCAACCTGCGCCGGGTACGCGACTACACCGAGCGACTCGCCCGCGGGATCGGCGTACGGGGCCTGCTCAACGTCCAGTACGCCCTCAAGGACGACCAGCTGTACGTGCTGGAGGCCAACCCGCGGGCCAGCCGTACCGTGCCGTTCGTGTCGAAGGCGACGGCGGTGCCGCTGGCGAAGGCGGCCGCCCGGATCATGCTCGGCGCCACCATCGCGCGGCTGCGTGAGGAGGGGATGCTGCTCGCCGACGGCGACGGCGGCGACCTGCCCGACGACGCGCCGGTCGCGGTGAAGGAGGCGGTGCTGCCGTTCAAGCGGTTCCGTACCACCGAGGGGCGCGGCATCGACTCGCTGCTCGGGCCGGAGATGAAGTCCACCGGCGAGGTGATGGGGATCGACTTCGCGTTCGGGCACGCGTACGCGAAGTCGCAGGCGGCGGCGTACGGGTCGCTGCCGACGTCCGGGAAGGTGCTGGTCACGCTCGCGGACCGGGACAAGCGTTCGATGATCTTCCCGGTGATGCGGCTCGCCGACCTGGGTTTCGAGGTGCTCGCCACCGCCGGTACGGCGCACCTGCTGCGCCGCCAGGGGATCAGCTGCCGGACCGTACCGAAGCACTTCGAACACGGGGAGCAGAACACCGTCGAGCTGATCGAGGCGGGCGAGATCAACCTGGTGATCAACACTCCGCACGGCTCCACCGGCCCCCGGATCGACGGGTACGAGATCCGCAGCGCCGCCGTGGCCAACGACATCCCGTGCATCACCACGGTGCAGGGTGCCGCCGCCGCGGTGATGGGGATCGAGGCGCAGATCCGGGGCGACCTGCGGGTCCGCTCGCTGCAACAGCTGCACGCGCTCACCCGCCCGCCCGAGCCCGGGTCAGCTGCAGAGTCTGAGCCGGCTGCGGAGTCTGGGCCGGCCACCCCGGCGGAGACGATCACGCCGGCACCGGGGGTGCCGTGACCGGGTTTGCCCGCACCGTACGGCCGCTGCTGTTCCGGATCGGCGGGGGCGACGCCGAAGCCGCCCACGAGTGGACGCTGCAGCGGCTGGCGGGGCTGTCCCGCCGCCCGGCGCTGGTACGCGCGCTGCGCCGCTACTACGCGCCGGACGCCGCGCCCCGCACCGTGTTCGGGATCAGGTTCCCGAGCCCGGTCGGACTGGCCGCCGGGATGGACAAGGACGGCCGCGCGCTGCGGGCCTGGCCCGGGCTCGGGTTCGGCTTCACCGAGGTCGGCACCGTCACCTGGCACCCCCAGCCGGGCAACCCCGCGCCCCGGCTGTTCCGGCTGCCGGCGAGCGAGGCGATCGTGAACCGGATGGGGTTCAACAACCACGGCGCGCGGGCGCTGGCCGCCACGCTGGCCGCCACCGGGCCGCTGCCGACCCCGCTCGGGATCAGCCTCGGCAAGTCCAAGGTCACGCCGTTGGCGGACGCGGTGGAGGACTACGTCTCGTCGTTGCGGGCGCTCTACCCGTACGGGGACTACTTCGCGGTGAACGTCAGCTCGCCGAACACCCCGGGGCTGCGGGAGCTGCAGGACCGTACCCACCTGGACGAGCTGCTCGCAGCGCTGCGGGCCGAGGCGACCAGCCTCGCCGGCGTACCCCCGGCAAAGCCTTTGCTGGTGAAGCTGGCGCCGGACCTGTCCGAGCCGGCGATCGGTGACCTGCTCGAAGTGTGCGAACGGCACGGGGTGGCCGGCGTGATCGCCACCAACACCACGATCGGACGGGACGGCATCGCCGATCCGGACCGGCGGTACGCCGCCGAGGCCGGTGGCCTGTCCGGGCGGCCGCTGAACGTCCGTGCCCTCGAGGTGGTGCGGTTCGTTCACCATGAGACCGGAGGACGGCTGCCGGTGATCGGCGTCGGCGGCGTGCTCGACGTGGACGACGGGCTGCGCCTGTTCGACGCCGGCGCCAGCCTGATCCAGCTGTTCACCGGCCTGATCTACCGCGGTCCCGGGTTGGTACGAGGTCTCAATCGCGCGACAGATCGCACAGTTCATGCAACCGAACGGGGAGAGGCTGCGTCGAGATGAGTGAGACGAACACCAGTGAGCCACGCAGCGACCAACCATCCCCGAGCCGGGAGACATCCATGGCAGACCTGAGTTTCGGCGCTCGACTGCGGCGCGCAATGGACAAGCGCGGGCCCCTCTGCGTCGGCATCGACCCGCACGGGCAGCTGCTCAACGGCTGGGGGCTGGCGACCGACGTGGCCGGCCTGGAACGGTTCAGCCGTACCGTGGTCGAGGCGCTCGCCGACCGGGTCGCCGTGCTGAAGCCGCAGAGCGCGTTCTTCGAGCGGTTCGGCTCCGCCGGGATCAAGGTGCTGGAGAAGGTCGTCGCCGAGGCCGGTGACGCCGGCGCGCTGGTGCTGCTGGACGTCAAGCGGGGCGACATCGGCTCCACCGTGCAGGCGTACGCCCACGCGTACCTCGACCCGGCCAGCCCGCTCGCGGTGGACGCGGTGACCGCCAGCCCGTACCTGGGGTTCGGATCGCTGAGTCCGATGATCGACATCGCGATGGCGCACCGCCGTGGGGTCTTCGTACTCGCGCTCACCTCCAACCCGGAGGGGCAGACGGTGCAGCACGCCCGCAACCCCGACGGCCGTACGGTGGCGCAGACCATCCTGGACGACGTGGCGGCGCTGAACGCCGAGGCGGCCCCGATGGGGTCCGTGGGCGTGGTGGTAGGCGCCACGGTGGGGGACACCGGCCACGATCTGTCCACAGTGAACGGTCCGCTGCTGGCGCCCGGACTCGGTGCCCAGGGCGCCACGCCGGAGGATCTGCGTACCGTTTTCGGCTCCGCGGTCGACACGGTGCTGCCGGCGTACTCCCGGGAGATTCTCAAGCACGGCCCCAGCGTGACCGGCCTGCGGGACGCCGCGGCACGGGTCGGACGGGCCTGCCGTACGGCGCTGGGCTACCCGGAATAGCCGCGCATTCTCGCCACCCGCGGAGCGTGATGTAGTTCATGCCGGCCGCGGCAGTGTGCCAGCTTTTTAGGGATTTGTCGGAATAGTGCCAGGGTCGGCATCCCGACAAGTCGCGGTCGAGCCGAGATAGGCGGCGCGGCGGCGTTGCCGCCGGCATGGCTGGACCGCTACGTTTCCCGCGCTGGGTCTGTGCTGAGATCAGCACGGACCTTCAGACATTTCGCTCGGCTTCACATCAGAGGAGATCTACGTGCCGCTCCCGTCGCTCAGCCCCGAGCAGCGTGCCGCCGCCCTGGAAAAGGCGGCCGCTGCCCGGAAGGCCCGCGCAGAGCTCAAGGACAAGCTCAAGCAGGGGGAGATGACGTTCGGCGACGTGCTTGCGCGCGCCGACGCGGAAGAGGTAATCGGCAAGCTGAAAGTCGCCTCCGTGCTGGAGGCGTTACCTGGCATCGGCAAGGTACGCGCCGGGCAGATCATGGAGCGCCTGAACATCGCCGCGAGCCGCCGGTTGCGTGGTCTCGGCGAGCATCAGCGCCGGCTCCTGCTCAAAGAGTTCGGCGACGCCAGCTAGGCCTTGGCCTAGGCGGTTTGTCCGCGGGAGTCCCCGGTAGGCGGGGGTTTCGCGACGTCGAGGACGGGCGTCCGGTAGAAACAAGCAGTGAACGTTGAACGCCGACGCCCGTCCGACCCGGCCACCGGGGCGAGGCTCACCGTGCTGTCCGGCCCATCAGGAGTGGGCAAGGGCAGTGTCGTGACCCTGCTCCGCGACCAGTACCCCGAGGTCTGGCTCTCGGTGTCGGTGACCACCCGGCGACCCCGGCCGGACGAGGTCGACGGCTACCACTACCACTTCGTGGACCGCGCCGAGTACGACCGGATGGCCGCCGCCGGCGAGCTGCTGGAGTGGGCCGAGTACGCCGGCAACTGCTACGGCACGCCGCGGGCCCCTGTGGAGCGGCGGCTGCGAGACGGCAAGCCCGCGCTGCTGGAGATCGACCTGCAGGGTGCGCGGCAGGTCCATGCCGCGCTGCCCGACGCGCTGCTGGTGTTTCTCGCACCGCCCAGCTGGGACGAGCTGAAGCGCCGGCTGATCGGCCGCGGCACCGAGGACCCGGAGACGATCCGGCGCCGGCTGGAGCTGGCCCAGGCCGAGCTGGCCGCGGAGCCGGAGTTCGACCACGTGATTATCAACCACTCTGTGCAACAAGCCACAGCGGAGCTGGTACGCTTGCTCGGTTCGTTAGCCAGAACGCCCGTTACCCAGACCAGGCACAGAGGTTGATTTCGTGGCAGGCACAGTTGCCAACCCAGAAGGCATCACCAACCCTCCCATCGACCAGCTCCTCGAGAAGACTCCGTCGAAGTACGCGCTCGTGATCTTCGCGGCCAAGCGGGCCCGTCAGATCAACGCGTACTACAGCCAGCTGGGCGAAGGCCTGCTGGAGTACGTCGGCCCCCTGGTGGAGACCACTCCGCAGGAGAAGGCGCTGTCGATCGCGATGCGGGAGATCAACACCAACCTGCTCACGTACGAGCAGATCGAGGGGTAGCTCCTCCCGGCCGTTCCGTGGCCGCCGGGAGTCCTTCGATGGCTCCCAGTCCGGAAAGCATCACACTCCGTTTACGTGGGATTTAACCAAGCGCGTCTAGCCTCATTGGACATGTGCGCGCTGCTCACGGCGGAGCACCTCTCTGTGACCTGGCACGGCTCCCACTTTCCGGCGCGGCCGATCGCTGGCGGTGCCGGGTTCGAGCTGCTCTCCAGCCAGGGCGGCCCGGGGTGGCACGCCAACCCGGAGGCTGACCGGTATCCGTACCGCCGGTTCGTCCATGCCAGCGAGATCGACCAGCTCACTGGGCCCGCGCCGACCCCGCCGGACGCGCCGCTGCTGGCGCCGCTGTCCGCGTCGGTGACCCGGGGCTCCGTACAACAGCTCAGTCAGAGCATTCCGCAGCGCCCGGAGGACCGGGCGCTGCTGCGTACCATCCACGACTCGGCGACGATCCGCTGCGGCACCCGGATGCTCAAACCGGTCAGCTCGGAGCTGGTCGCGGCGTACCTGTCGGGCCGTGCCCTGATCCGCGGGCTGTGCTACCGGGAGTACGACGTCGCCCACCTGCGTACGCCGTCGCAGCTGGCCGCGCTGGGAGTGGTGGAGCCGTTCGCCGACGTGTCGTTCGTACTGCGGTGGCGCGCGATCTCCCCGGCGGACTACACCGGCGTATGGGCCGACGAGTTCGGCGGGCTGTTCGAGATGCCGGCCGCGCACCGGGTGGGGCCGCCGATCCTGGGCACCGGGTTCTCGTACAGCCGGGACCAGTTGATCCCCGAGTACGCCACCGCCGACCTCGACGACCTGCCGCTGCCGGCGCACACCGAGCTCGTGGCGTACCTCCCGGATGGCACGGAGGCGGTGCTGTTCCGCTACCTGGCCGAGCAGATGTGGGCGCGGGTGGCGCAGCGCCGGCTGGCCGCGGTGCTGAGCCGGATCCCCGACGTGGCGCCGCACCAGGAGTACCACCCGGTACGCGTGCCGTCCGCCAGCCGCCTGGTCGGCACGTACGCCGGCCGCGAGGTCGAGGTGACCGCCGACCCGCCGGCGGAGTTCCGGGTCCGCAACGCCGACCACCACCGGGTCGACACCCTGGTACGCCGCGCGGTCCGCGGCCAGGCCGCCGGCCACGAGGTGGTCGTGCTCGCCACCGAGCGGGAGCACGTCCGGGTACGCGCCTGCCGCCCCGATCCCGAGCTGGTGTTCCGGCTCGGCCTGCGCTGCATCGAACGCGGCGTGTACGAGGCCTGGATCCCGCAGTCCGACCTCACCGACCCGCGGGAGCTGGAGATCGGCTACGACCTGGCGACCCTCACCCGCCAGGCGCGCCGCGCAGCATAGGCTTGATCGGTGAGCGAGCGTACGCGGATCGTCCTGGGTGTCTCGGGTGGCATCGCCGCCTACAAGGCGTGTGAGCTGCTGCGGCTGCTCACCGAAGCCGGCCACTCGGTACGCGTGGTGCCCACCGCGTCGGCGCTGCGGTTCGTGGGGGCGCCGACCTGGGCCGCGCTGTCCGGTCAGCCGGTGTCGGACGAGGTGTGGGACGGCGTACACGAGGTGCCGCACGTACGGATCGGGCAGACCGCCGACCTGGTGGTCGTGGCGCCGGCCACCGCGGACCTGCTCGCCAAGGCCGCGCACGGGCTGGCCGACGATCTGCTCACCAACACGCTGCTGACCGCGCGCTGCCCGGTGCTCTACGTACCGGCGATGCACACCGAGATGTGGGAGCACCCGGCGACCGCCGAGAACGTCGCGACGCTGCGCCGGCGCGGCGGGATCGTGCTGGAGCCGGCGGTGGGCCGGCTCACCGGCGCCGACAGCGGTAAGGGGCGGCTGCCGGAGCCGCCGGAGATCTTCGCGGTCGCCTCCGCGGTGCTGCGCCGGGGCGGCGTGACCGCCGATCTGGCGGGACGCCGGGTGGTGGTCACCGCCGGTGGCACCCGGGAGTTCCTCGATCCGGTGCGGTTCCTCGGCAACTCCTCCTCCGGCAAGCAGGGGTACGCGTTCGCGCGTACCGCCGCCGCCCGGGGTGCAGCGGTGACGCTGATCGCCGCGAACGTCGCGCTGCCCGACCCCGCCGGCGTCGACCTGGTACGCGTCACCACCACCGAGGAGCTGCGGGTCGCCGTACACGCCGCGGCCGAGGGGGCGGACGCGGTGGTGATGGCCGCCGCGCCGAGCGACTACCGGCCGGCGGACTACTCCGAGACGAAGCTCAAGAAGGACGGCGACGTGCCGGTGCTGCGGCTCGCGGTCAATCCGGACATCGCGGCCGAACTGGGGCGTAAGAAGCGCACTGGTCAGGTGCTGGTGGCGTTCGCGGCGGAGACCGCGGATGGCGCTGCCGGGCTGGACAACGCGCGCGCAAAGTTGACGGGGAAGAATGCCGACATGGTCGTGTTCAACGTGGTGGGACGCGACCGGGTGTTCGGTGCCGACGACAGTGTGGTCACGGTGCTCGACGCCACCGGAGAGATCGCCGAGCTCGGTCCCGCGCCGAAAGAGCAGCTTGCCGACGCGGTGTGGGATCTGGTGCTCGACAAACTCGCCGGTACACCGACTGGCGAAGTCTGACCAGGTTGTGGGAGAGTGCCTAGCCACAAGTGCTAGCCACTCGGTGTGAGCGCGGTGACATACCGTGCCATACGCGGTTCCTCCGCTACCACGGCTAGACTTCGCGCCAAGCTACGCAGCATCGAAACCCTTGAGGAGCACTGTGGCACGCCGGCTGTTCACGTCCGAATCCGTGACCGAAGGGCACCCCGACAAGATCGCTGACCAGATCAGCGACGGGATCCTCGACGCCCTGCTCAGCGAGGATCCTCGCAGCCGGGTCGCGGTCGAGACGCTTATCACCACCGGCCAGGTGCACGTCGCCGGCGAGGTGACCACCAACGCGTACGCCGACATCGCCGCGATCGTCCGCGAGACGATCCTGGGCATCGGCTACGACTCGTCCAAGAAGGGTTTCGACGGCGCCTCCTGTGGCGTCAGCGTCTCCATCGGCGCGCAGTCGCCCGACATCGCCCAGGGCGTGGACACCGCGTACGAGACGCGTACCGGTGAGTCCGCCGCCGACGACCTGGACAAGCAGGGCGCCGGCGACCAGGGCATGATGTTCGGCTTCGCCTGCTCCGAGACCCCCGAGCTGATGCCGCTGCCGATCGCGCTGGCGCACCGGCTCTCGCAGCGGCTGTCCGCGGTACGCAAGGACGGCACGATCCCGTACCTGCGGCCCGACGGCAAGACCCAGGTCACCGTGGAGTACGAGGGGCTCAAGCCGGTACGGCTGAACACCGTCGTGGTCTCCAGCCAGCACGCGCCCGACATCTCGCTGGACTCGCTGCTCACCCCGGACATCCGGGAGCACGTGATCGCCCCCGAGCTGGAGAGCCTGGGCCTGGAGGTCGACGACTACCGGCTGCTGGTCAACCCGACCGGGCGGTTCGAGATCGGCGGCCCGATGGGCGACGCCGGCCTCACCGGCCGCAAGATCATCGTGGACACGTACGGCGGGTACGCCCGGCACGGCGGTGGCGCGTTCTCCGGCAAGGACCCGTCGAAGGTGGACCGGTCCGCGGCGTACGCGATGCGCTGGGTGGCGAAGAACGTGGTCGCGGCCGGGCTGGCCGAGCGGTGCGAGACCCAGGTGGCGTACGCCATCGGCAAAGCCCAGCCGGTGAGCCTGTTCGTGGAGACCTTCGGCACCGAGAACGTGCCGGTGGACCGGATCGAGAAGGCGATCGGCGAGGTGTTCGACCTGCGGCCCGCCGCGATCATCCGGGATCTGGACCTGCTGCGCCCGATCTACCAGCAGACCGCGGCGTACGGCCACTTCGGCCGTGAGCTGCCGGACCTCACCTGGGAGCAGACCGACCGCGCCGCCGACCTCAAGTCGGCAGCCGGCGCCTGATCGACCTCGGTCACAGGCCCACACCCCATCGCGGGTTGTGGGCCTGTGGCGTGTCCGGGGTCTGGTAGTACTTTCCCGTGGCATCCAGACCGGCACCCTCCTCCAGCGGCACCCGAGCCGCCCCGGCGTCACCCCGCGCGCCGGGCGACGCCTCCGGGTCCCGCCGCGCCCCGGCGGAACGGCGA
>JBOGDF010000046.1:0-21368 GCA_050701635.1 Micromonosporaceae bacterium
CCGCCGCCCGCCGACACCCCGCCGCCCGCCGACACCCCGCCGCCCACCGTCGCCCCGCCGCCCGCCGACACCCAGCAGCCTGAGCCGTAGGGCTCAGGGGTGCAGGTGGGCGCCTTTGAGCACCTTGTCGACGGTGATCTTCGGACCGTAGGGCACCGCCGTCTTGCACGTTCGTCGCAGGAATCCCCGAGTCACGCCCGGGCGAGCACGATGGTCTCCAGGGGCGCCTCGCCGGTGGCGCGCCGTTGCAGCAGGGTGACACCGGCAGCGATGGTACGGAAGCCATCGCCGACGTCCCCCAGCTCGCGGTTGTCCGCGTCGGCGGCGAGCGCAAGAGCCGGTAGCCGAATCACCATCTGATCCTCGCGGGCGAGTGACCGCCGCCGGCTGAAGACGGGCGCGCACGCCTTCCCCAGGCGTCCGGCGACGACGGCAGCCCACGAGGCGTGGCCGGTCTCGCGATCGAGAAACGTCGCGCACGTGTGGCGCGCGGTGTGCGCGAGCGCGTCAAGATCGACGGTGATCTGGTCGCCGTCAGAGATCCCCGCGGAGCGGGTCAGCACCCCGGCGAAGCCCTCCGCCCGCGGGCCCGGTACGGGTTGCTCGCGGGCCGCCTGGAAGGCGCGCCCCAGCGCGAGCCCCATCGCCGCCGTACGGGTGCGTCCGAGGTCGTACGCCAGCTCGGCGGGATCCAGTGCGCGGAGCAGATCGCGATCGAGGCCAAGCGCGTGGGCGAGGCGGTGCTCCTCGTGGCCGACGGCCTGGGCGCGTTCGACCGCCTGGGCCCGCGCCCGGTCAAGGGCGCGGGCGAGGTCGCGATCCTGTACGAAGTCGCGGCTGAGCTGACGAGCGAGATCGGTATCGAGCGCGACCGGTGTAGCGACACCGTCTGCGTGCTCGCCGGGCAGGTCGGCTTCGGCTAGCAGCGCTACCTCGATCGCACGGGCAAGGTCGCGATCGAAGGTGAGGGTGAGGAGATGATCGAGGATCTGCACCAGGCCACGGGCATCGATCAGCTCCAATCGCGGAATGATCGCGGAGTCGGCCACATCCGGGACGGTGGCGTCGAGAATCTGGCGTCCGGTGACGGCGTGTGGATGAGCGATTCCCGGGGGTACGTACAGCGCCGGCGCGGCGTTGCCCGTACGGGTCCACACACTGGTCGCGGACTCGTGGAACGGAAGCATCAGCGGCCTGGCTTCGGAGGCCAGGCGCCGCATCTCCTCGTGGGTCGGCAGCCGGTGCCCGGAAGCGCCGGTGTCGGCGGTGACACCGTTCACCCACCGGACGAAGGTGAGCGCGTCCCGTCCCCAGACGCCCGCCACCGGCTGCGTCGGATCGGCGGCGAACTCCGTGGGGCCGTCCGGGGGCGGTGTCCTGGTGTCCTGCAGGAACAGCCAGTAGAGGTCCTTCGCGACGGGCTGCGGACAGACGCCGTAGCCGACCTCGGCGCCGTGAAGATGGCGCAACGCCAGCGCACCCGCCACCAGCCGGCGGTGCGCCGGGTCCGCGCCATCGTGAAACGCCGCGGCCCGCACCGCCTCGAGGCGGTCGCGAAGTTCGGGAGCGAGTGCGCCACTGTGCTGGGCGCAGTCGAAGGCCAGGGCCAGCGCGGTGATGGTGTGGGATCTCAGGCACGCTCGGATGATCGGGTCGGCGTCGGCGTCGGCGACGTACAGCAGCGTGGTTTCCCGCCACCACCCGTTGTTGACCTGCTTCATCAACAGCCGGCTGTGCCGGTTGTCTCGGATATGGGTGGCGGCAAGGTATTCGCCGAAGGTGTGGTGGGCGAAGCCGTAGCAGCCCCGTTCTGTTTCGACCAGAAGTCCCCGGCGTTCGGCGTCGGCGAGAAAGTCTCGCGGGCTCCTCGTCGCCGAGCTTCGCTTCAGGCCCGACGCGATGTTCTCCAACACCTGTTGTTGCGGCAGCTCCCGCGCCTGCGCCTTCATCATCGCGAAAGCCAGTCCCGCGAGTACGCGCTCCTTGTCGGAGCCGTCCAGTCCACCCGATTCCCCGTCGGCATCCGGAGATCGCAGGGTCACCTGGAAGATCGTGCGGTACAGCTCGGCCCGGCTGCGCGGCAGCGCGTTCGCGTGGCGGTGGACGTTGACGATCATGGTCAGCAACAGCGGGTTGACCGCCAGGTCGTACAGCTGCGGGGCGGCCGTGAGTCGCTTGAGCAGGTCGGCGGCTCTCCGCTCGGCGCGGAGCGTGACGGCGGAGCTGTCACCGCCCGCGGCATGGCGTTCCACGGCCAGGCACCATCCGCGTACGAAGCGTTCGATCTGCGCGTCGGTGAAGGGCTGCAGCTGTAGTACGTCGGCCGCCCGGATGGCGGCGGTCTGGTAGCCGTGCGGGCGCGAGGTGATCACGTAGTCGTTGTGCGGGTACACCTCGATCTGGTGCTCGATCCAGTGGATGACTCCTTCGAGGTCCTGGTCAACGGCCACCTCGTCCAGCCCGTCCAGCAGCACCAGGCAGTTGCCGCGGCGCAGCTGGTGCTCCCACCAACCGTCCGGCGCGCTGCCCAGATCGCGCAGCGTGGTCTGCAGCAGCCCGGCCAGGGACACCGGCGATGTCTGCGCGATCCAGTCTGAGTGTTCCCGCAACGTCAGCAGGATCGGGATGGCGCGTTGCTGCCGGCGCGCAGACCGGGCGGCGTCGCGCGCCAGGTGGCGCAGCAGCGTGGTCTTGCCGCTGCCGGGCGCTCCCACCACCGCCAACACCGACGGTGCCTCACGGTCGAGGAATTCGTGGATGGTGTGGCGATCCGCGATGGGCGCCGGCACCTCGGCCAACACGGAGCTTGACGCGTGGGCGGTTTTGTGGACCACCAGAAACAGATCCACGAACAGCTCGTCCAACTCCAGCGCGTGCGGCGCCAGCACTCCCGGCAGCGCGCGATTGACGTGCTTCAGGGAGGACAGCACGTACTCCCGGTACCGGCGGTCGTAGCGCCGTTCGTTGACTTTCTTTCGAATGACGGTGTCGGTCGCTTCGGCAAGCCGCTTCAGGTGATCATTCAGCACCACGACCAAGGACCCGAACAAGGACACGAAAACCACGTACCGTCCACACTCGACCGAAGAGCGGAAGTCGGCAGTTTACCGCCGTCTTGTACGTTCGTTGCATGGCCGCCGTACGCCCTGGTCCGAGCCGGCCGCCAGTAGATCCGGATGGTCGTCGGCGATCCTCGCGGCGCCTGGCGAAGCGTCAGGCGACGTGCAGGTCAGCGAGCGTCTTCTCGGCGTCGGGTACGTGTTCCAGCTCGGGCAGGCTGGCGTAGCAGGCGCCGGCCGCATACCGCCAGCGTAACGACGCCCACCCGACCCGCCAGCCGACCGCTCGTCCAGGCGCTACGCCCGCGCTGCGTCCGCGCCGCGTGCGCCACCTGGAGATCTTGGTCGTTTGGTGTCCGATCCTGACACTAAACGACCAAGATCTCGCGGCGTGGCGAAGCACGGCGGGAGAGGCAGCCGACCGGCCGGCAAGGGGTTGCCGGCACGGCTAATTGTTAGATAGTCTTCCTAACCTTTCCTTGGTACGCACCGCGGCCACCTGGAGACTGGCATGAAGTCATCTGGTACGAGGCTCATCTGGACCGCGATGGCGGCGTTCACCGTGGTTGTCGCCGCCACCGCCAGCGCTGTCACCGCATCGGCGGTAGCCACGCGTGTGATCCCGGTGTCGTCCATCGCGGAGCTACAGTCCGCCGCGAACCAGGCACAGCCCGGCGACCGTATCGAGCTCGCCGACGGCGTGTACACGACCACCGGCGCGATCCGGCTCACCCGGTCGGGCACGCCGAGCGCGCCGATCACGATCGCGGCGGCCAACGTCGGCCGGGCCGAGATCCGCGGCTCCGCGGGCTTCGCGTTGCAGGCGATCGACCGCGTGGTGCTGAGCGGGTTCCGGCTCACGCACCAGGGCGGACTGTCCATTCCAGACGGTGCTGACCACGTGAGGTTCACCCGCAACGTCGTACGGCTGCCGGGCACGGTGGGGAACTGGCTGACCGTGGTCGGCAACGACGCCCAGGTCGACCACAACGACTTCCGGTACAAGAGCACCCAAGGGGTGTTCCTGCAGGTCACCGGGCCCGGCGAACGGGAGATGGCGAAACGTACCTGGGTTCACCACAACTACTTCGCCGACCACACCTTCACCGGCTCCAACGGTGGCGAGTCGATCCGGCTCGGCTACAGCTCCCGCCAGCTCAGCTCGGCGTACGCCGTCATCGAGAACAACCTGTTCGAGCGGGCCGACGGAGACTCCGAAGCGATCTCGGTGAAGTCGTCGGACAACACCGTCCGGCACAACACCCTGCGCGACAGCCGCGGCTCGATCGTGCTGCGGCACGGCAACCGCAACCGGGTCGACGGCAACCTGATGCTCGGCGGCAGCTCCGGGATGCGGTTCTACGACAACGACCACGTACTGGTCAACAACGTGATCCAGGGCGGCAACGGCCAGATCATCGCCGGCTCCGGCACGGTGGCCGACGACACCTCGTGGTCGACCGCGCACGCCCGGCCGGACCGGGTGCTGGTGGCGTTCAACACCGTGGTCGGTAACCGTACGGCGCTGCTGCAGGTGGGGCAGGGCACCGACCGGCTCGGGCCGAACGAGTGCACGTTCGCCAACAACATCTTCGTCGGCGGGGGATCCGGCGCACTGCTCGACATCGACGAGGGCACCAACCTGCGCTGGGAGGGCAACCTGGTGTGGGCGGGCAGCGGCGGCAACGCTCCGTCGTCCGGCTATCGCGTGACGGACCCGCGACTGGTCACCGACGCGGGAGGCCTGCGCCGGCTGTCGGCCACCAGCCCCGCCATCGACGCCGCGGTTGGTGCGTACCCCCAGGTCGATCGTGATCTGGACCTGCAGCCGCGGTCCGGCGCCAAGGACGTCGGCGCCGACGAGTACGCGGCGACCGGCACCGAGCGGCGTCCGCTGATCCCCGCCGATGTCGGACCGTACGTGCCCAGTACGGCAACCACCTGGTACGAGGCCGAGCACGCCATCTGCCAGGGCACCGTGGACTCCAATCACTACGGATTCTCCGGTACCGGCTTCTGCAACACCACCAACGCCGCCGGGGCGTACGTGGAGTGGACGGTCCAGGTGGCGACCGCGGGGACGTACCCACTGAGGTTCCGGTACGCCAACGGCGGGACCGTGGAACGGCCGATGGTGATCGCGGTCGACGGCGAGTCTCGGGTCACCCTGCCGTTCGCGGCGACCGGCGCCTGGTCGAGCTGGCAGACCGCCACGATCGAGCTCGCGCTGGCCGCGGGCACCCACGCCATCCGGGCCACCGCGACCACCGCCACCGGCGGCCCCAACCTCGACTACTTACGCCTTTAGAGATCTTGGGAGTTTGATGTCAGGATCTGACATCAAACTCCCAAGATCTCCAGCGTCCAAGGCCAGCTATGCCGTCGTCAGGTTGATCGGCTCCTGGCTCCAGGTATCTGTGACGTCGTTCCAGGTCGCGACGCCGTCAAATCGCAGGCCCTCGCTGCCGGTGCCGGTGCCGGTGCCGGTGCCGGGTACGAACGCCACCGACGAGGTGGGCGACACGATGGTCTGCCACCGCTGCGACCGGTGGGCGCGTGACGGACCCTCACCGGTGCACGTCCCCGACCACTCGCCGTGCCCCGTGGCACCTGTGCTGGGCTGCGTCAGCGTGACGCGGATCCGGGCCGGGGAGCCGGCCGGGCAGTCCAGCACCCCGCCGATCGAGATGGTGCCGTCGCCGGCCAGCACCGCGGACCGGTCGACCCCGCCGGAACTCCCGTCAAACGGGACCCGCCCCGCCTCCGCGGCCACCGGAATCAGGGAGCCCACCCCGCCGAGGACCAGCACCACGATCGCCACGCCGGCAAGCTTGATCCTTCTCGCCATGACCACACCCCCAGGGCTCACCGCATCCGCCGGGCCAGACGACTGGACGCCCCCTTCACACAGCATGCGGGTACGGCGGGTTTGCGCTATCCGCCGAACGCACCGTCGTGGTCAAGCCCTCAGGACGGCGGGCGAGGCGGCGTCGCGGATCAGACGGCGCGGCGGGGCGTGGCCGTCGGCGGGCGCGGCCCAGACGTCCGAGCCGCCGTCGTCGCGGGGCATCGCGTACAGGACGGTGTTGGCGTCGAGCCACTCGGCCTGGTCGTCGATGCCGTCGGTGCCGGGCAGCGGAGTCTCGGTCATGGTGGCGAGGTCGAGCACGTACAGCCGCCACGGCCGGTCGCCGGACGAGACCCGCTTCTTGAACGCCAGTCGCGTCCCGTCCGGCGAGAGCGAAGGACATTCCAGGTTGGTACGCAACGTCCGCGCCCGCCAGCTCGCGATGTCGCCGCGTACCAGGTGCGTACGCCCGCCGGTGGACATGCTGGCGTAGAAGCCGCCGCCCGGCGCGAACGTGACCCCCCACAGGTTCACGTCGGGGGCGTGCACCCGGGTGCGGTCGCGGGTGATCGAGAGCGTCTCGATGTCGGTGTACCGGTGGCCGGTACGCCGATCCAGGATCGAGGTCTGCGTCGAGAAGCCGTCCCCGGCGTACGAATGGCCGGTGACGAACGCGGTCCAGGCGGCGCGCCGCCCGTCGGGGGCGAGTCGCGCCCGGTTCGGGATGCCAGCCGCCTTCACCCGCTGCGTCTCGCGGAGCCGCCGGTCCAGCAACACCGCGTCGAACCCCTCCGCCGCGCCCGCCCACGGCCGCAGACACAGCCCCGCCCCTCGTACGGCGTGCACCCGGGCGCACGACACCGCGGACACCGTACGGGCGCCGCCCGGGTCGCCGGTCGGTACGGCGGCGAGGTGCCCGTACCCGGCTCCGGGTCGGAGATTGCGGAACACCACCTGCCCCGGTACGCCGAGATCGATCCGGCCCGCGCCGGCGCCCCGGGACGGCTCCGCACGGCGTACCACCGCATAACCGACCGCGATCGCGGCCAGCACCGCCGCCGCGACCAGCACCGCAACGACCCGGCGGTTCACCGGCGCCTCCCGGACCGGAACGGCCACGCGGCCATGACGCCGGAGATGACCACGGCCAGCCCGGCGACGGCGGCGGTCAGCGCGACCTGCGTACCCCACCAGGTCCACGCCACGCCGAACAGCACGGAGGCGGCGAACCGGCCCAGCGCCTGGCCGGTGCCGAGCACCGCCAGCCCGCTCGCCCGCAGCCGCGCGGGCAGGGTGGCCGAGGCGGCCGCCATGAGCACCCCGTCGGTCGCGGCGTAGTAGGCGCCGTGCAGCGCCAGGCTGACCACCAGCAGCGACCCGCCGCCGACCGGCCCCAACAGCAGCAGGTACACCGCGAGCAGCGCCAGGTAGCCGCCGCCGAACACCAGCCACCGGCCCACCCGGTCCGCCACCCGCCCCAGCGGTACGGCGAGCAGCAGGTACGTCACCGCCGTACCCAAAGGAAGCAGTGGAAACGCCGTGATCGGCAGCTCCAGCCGCCGCTGCAGCAGCAGGTAGACGAACGCGTCGGAGACCGTGACCAACCCGAGCGCCGCGGCGCCGACACACGCCCGCCGGTAGCCCGGCCGCGCCAGCAGCCCGGCCACCGCACGCAAGGAAATCGCGCGAGACGCGCGCACCGGACGGTCCCGTACGAACAGCGCCAGCACCACCACGCCGAGCGCGGCGAAGCAGAAGCTGGTGACGAACACGGCGTCGTACGCGCCGAAGGTCACCGACAGTACGCCGACCGCGACCAGCGGGCCGGCCAGCGCCCCGGCGGTGTCCATCGCCCGGTGCACCCCGAACGCGCGCCCCAGATCGTCGGGATGGCTGGCGAGCGAGATCAGCGCGTCGCGGGGCGCCGTACGCACGCCCTTGCCGGCCCGGTCGGCGGTGAGCACGGCGGCGATCCCGGTGACCGACCCGCCGACGGCGAGCAGCCCGAGCTTGGCCACCGCGGAGGCCGCGTAACCGGCCCCGGCGACCAGTTTGTGGCGTTGCCAGCGGTCGGCGGCGTGGCCCCCGGCGAGCCGGGCCAGCGCGGTGGCGCCGGTGTAGAGGCCGTCCAGGAAGCCGAACTGCAGCGGGCTGAGCCCGAGCCCGACCACCAGGTAGAGCGGCAGGACGGCGGTGACCATCTCCGCCGACACGTCGGTGAGCAGGCTGACCGCGCCGAGCGCCACCACCGTCCCCGCCACCCGCCGCCGGCCCACGACGGGGGCACCCAGGACAGGCGCGGGCCTGTCCGCGACCCGCCGGCCTTCACCGCGGGCGGCCCCGGAAGTGGGCGCGGTGTCGGCTTGACGGGTCGCGGACAGGTACATGGGGAGAATCTCAGTGACAGCTGTACGCGGGGATCGTGTCGCGGACCTTTCCGGTGTCATCGACGAGCTGACCGGAGAAGCCGGTGTCGGTCAGGTCGAGCTTGACCACGCCGTGCAGGTCGGTCAGCCGTACCTCGCTGTTCGGCACCGGATCGCCTTCGAACGAGTAGTTGTAGGCGCCGCCCAGTCCGGCGGTGATCGCCACGATGCCGCTCGAGGTACCGCCCGCGTCAGGGTTCTGCGGGGTGAACCGCTCGTACAGGTGGTCGTGTCCGTTGAGCACCAGGTCGGCGCGGGCGGCGTACAGCTCCCGCCAGGCCGGCAGGGTGTGCGGGTCGTACCCCTTGCTGCCGGAGTTGAACAGCGGCTTGTGCCAGTACGCCGCGATGCAGCCGCGGGTGTTGCTCGCCAGGTCGTTCTTCAACCACGCGAGCTGTGCGGAGCTGGACGACATCGACAGGTCGGAGTCGAGCGCGATGAAATGCCAGTTGCCCTCGTTCCAGCTGTAGTACGTCTTGCCGGCCGGCGTCGCGATCGCACCGAAGTACGACTTGTAGCCGGCGGCACCGCCCGCGGGGTCGTAGTACTCGTGGTTGCCGGGCGTGGGACGGGTCTTGTTCTTGAACCTCCCCCAGGTGGTGGCGTAGTACTTGTCGAACTCGGCGGCGGTGCCGTCGTCGTACTGGTTGTCGCCGGTGGTCAGCACCCACTTCGGGTTGATCGACTCCACCAGCCGGGCGGTCCGCTCGTGCTCGCACGCGGTGCCGTCGCTCGCCGAGCACGCCCCGGCGATGTCCCCGGTGGCGGTAACGGTGAAGCCGGTGGCCGGCGGCGGCGTCCCGCCACCGGTGCCGAAGACCTCCAGCTCCCACAGCGAATAGCCGTACCCGGTGCCGCGCTGGGTGCCGTACATCCGGATGTAGCGGCCCTGGGCGGTCAGCCCGGTGTGGTCGTCGATACCGCCGTCACCGGTGGTCACGGACTTCACCGTGGTCCAGGCCGTACCGTCCGGAGAAACCTGCAGGGTGTACGCCCTGCCGTACGCGGCCTCCCAGTTCAGCCGTACCCGGCTGATCGTGGCGGTGCCGCCGAGATCGACCCGGATCCACTGTGGATCGACGCCCTCGGCGGACGCCCACCGGGTGGTGGTGCTGCCGTCGACCGCCTTGTCCGGGGTCAGCGTGGCGTCCTCGTTGGACGACGAGGTGGCCGGCTTGCCCCGCGAGATCAGCCCGTCGGTCGGCGGCGGGTCGGTCGGGGGCGGGTCGGTCGGGAAGCTGTCGGGGGTACGCATCCGCTCCCGGATCCACACCCCGGCCGGCTTCAGCTTCGTGGTGCCGGTGTACGGGCCACCCGGGCAGGTGCCCTGCTGGAACACCGCCCCGGAGCGCTGGTCGTCGGAGAAGTTCCAGTTGACCCAGGAGATCTTCTTCGACGCCAACAGATCCAGGTAGCGCTGAGACATCGTGAAGTCGTTCGGGCCGTCGCCGGTGTACTCCTGGGTTCCGAACTCGGTGACGAAGATCGGCAGCTTGTCCGCCGCCCGGGACAGCACGGTGAGGTACTCGTCGCGGTGCGAGGCGGCGTAGAAGTGGAACGTGTACATGATGTTGGTCGCGTTGACCGGGCTGTTGACGATCTCGGTCTCGTCGGAGCCCTCCGACACCCCGAGCGAGGACCACGCGCGGGTGCCGACGATGATCGGGGTCTCCGGGTCGTTCGCCCGGATCACCGGGATCAGCTCCTCGGCGTACCCCTTGATGCGGGACCAGGAGACGCCGGACGGTTCGTTGGCGATCTCGTACAGCAGGTTGGTCTTGCTGTTGTGCCGCTGGGCGATCTCGGTGAAGAACGTCTTCGCCCGGGCCAGGTTGTAGTACGGGTCGCCGGTCGCCGGGTTGTCGCTCGTCTCGAGCATGTGCCAGTCGACGATGGCGTACATGCCGCGCGCGGTGGCCTTCTCGATCAGCGCGTGCACCTTGTCGGTGAAGCCGCGCGGGTCGGTCTGGTAACCACCCTCCTGGATGTACATCGAGATCCGCATGACGTCGGCGCCCCAGTCTCCGGCGAGCGCGTCGAGCGCCGCGTCAGGCAGGCACTGGTGGTACCACTGCAGCCCGTGCGTGCTCTCCCCGCGCAGCTGGATCGGGTGGCCGTACTTGTTGCAGAGTTTCGTGCCGCAGACCTTGAGCTGCCCGTTGACCTCGGCCGGCTTGGTGCCGGTGGGCGGCGGTGCGCCGACGGTCAGCGCGTCCAGGTTGGGCCCGCCCGCGGCGGTCACCGCGGTGGCGCGGATCTTGTGGGTGCCGGCGGCCAGGGTCACCGTGGCGGTGGCGGTCTGCCACGTGCTCCACGCGCCGGTCACGCCGAAGGACACGCCGCTGGCGGCGAGCGCGCCGTTCACGCTGATGTCCATCGGGCGGTTGGCGGTCGAGCCGTTGGCGTACCGGAAGTTCAGGGTAGTGCTGCCGGCGGTGGCGGCGGTGACGGTGAATTCGACGTAGCTGCCGACCACATTGTGGTAGTTGACGAAGCCGGTGCCGGTGAAGCCGGCGTGGTTGGACTCCGCGACGCCCTGCGAGATGGTCGCGTCCTCCGCCTGATAGGTGGTCGCGGCGTGCGCGGCCTGCCACGGCATCAGCGCCGCGGCCACAAGGACCACCACCGCTGCGGCGGTACGTCGTGCGATCGTTCTCCGGTGTCTCATCTCCCTTGCTCCTTTCCCCAGGACCAATGGGTCAGTACGCGCAGGTGGCCGCCCTGGTGGCGGCGGCGCGCAGTCTCGCGTGGGCGGCGGCGTCGGCGCCCAGTACGTCCAGCGCCAGCAGCGCCGCGCCGACCACCGGCGGGTGGTTCACCACCGTGGTCTCGGCGCCGGGTGCGCTGGCGCGCAGCCGATCTCTGATCTCGCGGTGCAGCAACGGGTCACGGGACCGCAGCACACCGCCGCCGAGCACCACCGTCGCGGCGGTGCCGAGCAGGTCGAGCCGGCGCAGCGCCGCCGTGGCGAGCGCGACCACCTCGTCGGCCTGCCTGACGACGACGGACCGGGCGACGGGGTCGCCGGCGGCAGCGACCTGAAGCAGCACCGGCGCCAGCTCGTCCAGCCGGCGCCACGGGATCTCCCGCAGGTGTACGGCCACGGAGACTTCGGCCACCCCCGCGTAGCCGAAGTGCTCCGCCACCGCCGCCTGCAGCGCGGTCGCCGGCCCCCGCCCGTCCTCGGCCCGGGCGGCGTGCCACAACGCCTGCTCGCCCAGCTCGCGCCCGCCGCCCCAGTCCCCCGACACCCGCCCCAGCGCCGGAAACCGGTACGTACGCCCGTCCCCCGTACGCCCCGCGCAGTTGGTGCCGGAGCCGCAGACCACCGCGACCGCGTCCGGCGCGTCGGTGCCGGCGCGCAGCAGCGCCATCGTGTCGTTGTCCACGATGGACTTCTCCGCCCAGTTGGCGTCCGCCACCGCGCGCTCCAGCGCCGCGACCTCGCTCGGCAGGTCGGCGCCGGCCAGACACAGCTGCGCCAGCACGGGCGGCTCCGCGGCGTCGCCGTCGGTGTCGCGGCCGATGTCGCGCCGGGTGTCGCGGTCGGCGGTCGCCCGGCGGATCAGGGCGTCGATGCGTTCGATCGCGATCTCCAGGCCGCCGGCGGTCTGGTGGTTGGAGCCGGGGCCGCGGGCGTACCCGAGGATCGCGCCGGTGGTGTCGGCGTACAGCACCTCGGTCTTCGAGTTGCCGCCGTCGACCGCCAGGAAGGTTGTCATCGCGCCCACGCCAGGTGGTCGGCGTTGGCGGCGAGCAGGCGGTCGGTGAGCTGGTCGGCGAGCGCGTGCTGGCCCACCAGCGGGTGCGCCAGCAGCGCCCGGTAGACGCGGTCCCGGCCACCGTGCAGCGCCGCCTGCACCGCGAGCTCCTCGTACGCCGCGACGTGCCCCACCAGTCCGGCGAGATCCGGCGCCAACGGGGTCGCCGGCACCGGGATCGCACCGGCGGCGCCGACCTGGCACGACACCTCGATCACCGCGTCGTCCGGCAGGAACCCCCAGGTACGGGCGTTGCGTACGTTCGCCGCGTGCACCGCGCCGTCGTCGCTGGTCAGCGAGCCGATCAGCCCCACCGCGGCTTCGGAGTAGTAGGCCCCGCCGCGCTCGGAGAGCAGCTCCGGCTTGGTGTCCAGGGTCGGGTCGGCGTACATGGTGAGCAGCTGGCGTTCGATGTCGGCGACCTGCTGACCCCGGGGTTTCTCGGACCGCTGCTCGGCCACCACCTGGTCGTGGCCGTAGAAGTACCGCAGGTAGTACGACGGCACCGTGCCGCTGCGCTCCAGCAGCTGCAGCGGGAGCCCGACCCGTTCCGCGATCTCGGTGCCGTGCGAGGCGAGCAGCTTCGGCAGTACGTCGACGCCGTCCACGTACGCCGCGCGCTCCCACGTCAGGTGGTTGAGGCCGACGTGGTCCAGCGTCACTCCGGCGGGCTCCACGCCCAGCAGCGAAGCGGAGTAGCGCTGCAGGCCGATCGCCACGTTGCAGAGCCCGACCGCGGGGTGCCCGTCGTCCAGCAGCGCCCGGGTGACGATCCCGACCGGGTTGGTGAACGCCACGATCCAGGCCCCGGGCGCGGCGACCGCCCGCGCCCGCCGTGCCACGTCCAGCACCACCGGGACCGTACGCAGCGCCTTCGCCAGGCCGCCGGCACCGGTGGTCTCCTGGCCGACGCAGCCGCACTCCAGCGGGAAGGTCTCGTCGCTGATCCGCGCGGTCTGGCCGCCGACCCGGAGCTGGATGATCACGATGTCGGCGCCGTCCAGGCCGGCGTCCAGGTCGGTGGTCCAGGTCAGCTGGGCGGAGCTCCCGTACCCCCGGAAAATGCGTTGGGAGAACGGGCCGACAACCGCGAGTCGCGACGCGGCCAGATCCACAAGGGACAGTTGCGAAAGCCCGCTGGGCATCAGCCTGGCGAACCCGTCCACCAGCTCGGGCGTGTACGTCGAGCCGCCGCCCACCACCGCGACCTTCATCCCTTGACCCCCGTCAACGTGACTCCCTGTACGAACGCCTTCTGCGCGAAGAAGAACACGACGATCACCGGCAGCATCACCAGCAGGGTGGCGGCCATGACGAGGTTCCACTCCACGTGGTGCAGGTGCTTGAACTGCGACAACGCCAGCGACAGGGTCCAGTGCTCGGGGCTCTCGCTGGTGTAGAGCAGCGGGCCGTAGTAGTCGTTCCAGGCGTAGAAGAACTGGAAGATCGCGGCGGCCGCGATGCCGGGGCGCGCCATCGGCAGCACCACCCGCAGCAGTACGCCCCACTCGCCGCAGCCGTCCACCCGGGCCGCGTCGGTGTACTCGGCGGGGATGGTGACCAGGAACTGGCGCAGCAGGAAGATGCTGAACGCGTCGCCGGCGAGCATCGGCAGGATCAGCGGCCACAGCGAGCCGGTGAGCCCGAGGTCGGCCCACATCAGGTAGAGCGGCACCGTCACCACCTGCGGCGGCAGCATCATCATCCCGATGATCACCAGGAAGACGCCGTTGCGGCCGCGCCACCGCAGCCGCGCCAGGGCGTACGCCGCCGGGATGCACGACAGCAGCATGAAGCCGGTCGCCAGCACGCTGTAGAGCACGGTGTTGCCGAGGTAGCGCAGCAGCGGCAGCTCCGTGAAGATCCGTACGAAGTTCTCCGGGTGCCAGGTACGTGGCCACCAGTCCGAGGTGAGCGCCTGCGAGCTGGTCATGAACGACATCAGGATCACGAAGACGAACGGCGTCAGGAACATGATCGCCGCCGCGATCGCGAAGCTGTGCCGCGCCACCCAGATCAGCCAGGACTCCCGGCGCTGACGTGGTCTCGCGGCCTCCGGGGCCGCCGTCGCGGGCAGGCTCGGCGCGGTCGTCACGGCAGTCACGACGCACCGTCCAGAAAGGCCTTGGAGCGACGCAGCAGTACGGCGGTGACCGCGAACGCGACCACGAACAGCACCACGGCGAGCGCGTTGGCGTACCCCATGTCGTAGTAGCGGAAGCCGGACACGTACAGGTGCAGGGGGTACGTCAGCGTGGACTCCTCCGGGTAGCCGAACGTCGACGAGATGCCGCCGCCGGTGGTGGCCCGGCCGCTGGCCACGCTCGCCGCGACCGCCGCCTGGGTGAAGTACTGCAGGGTCTGGATCACCCCGGTCACGGCGGCGAACAGCAGCACCGGGGACAGCGACGGGAGCGTGACGTACCGGAAGCGCTGCCAGGCACTGGCGCCGTCGAGCGACGCCGCCTCGTACAGCGACTTCGGTACGTCGAGCAGCCCGGCCAGGAAGATCACCATCAGGTCGCCGACGCCCCAGACGCCGAGCATCACCAGCGACGGTTTCGCCCACGCCGCCGAGTCGAACCAGAGTGGCCCCTCGATCCCGACCGCTTCCAGGGCGCTGTTGACCGGCCCGGTACCAGGGTTGAACAGGTAGACGAACGCGATCGTCGCGGCCACCGGCGGCGCCAGCGCCGGCAGGTAGAAGACCGTACGGAAGAAGCCGGCGCCACGGCGTACCACCGTCAATAATTGAGCGGTGGCAAGCGCCGCGAGCATCCTCGCGGGCACCAGCACGGCAACCAGCCAGAGGGTGTTCGCCGCCGACTTCCAGGCCTTGGTGTCCTCGGTGAACAGGTATTCGTAGTTGCGGGTGCCGACCCAGGCGGGCGCGCTGAGCAGGTCAAACCTGGTGAACGAGAAGTAGAGCGCGGCGCCGAGCGGGTAGACCAGGAACACCGCCAGCCCGACCAGCGCCGGCGCCATGAAACTCAGTACGGTCAGCCGCCGGCGCCACCGCCGCCCGGCCGACCCGGGCGGGGTCGCCGCCCGGGCCGGGGAGGCGGTTACCGCTGCGACGGTGGCCACCGGTCAGCGCCCCAGGTCCAGCGCGCTGTTGATGCGCCGGTCCAGCTCGGCGAGGCCCTTGGGTAGGTCTTTCACCTTGCCGGACTGGTAGCCGTCGATGAACTCCTGCGCCAGCTCGACGTACTTGGGGCCGGCGGCGCTGGGCGGCGAGGTGGCGGTCTGCGGGTGGTTGAAGATGTCGATGAAGGTCTGGAACTCCGGGTCGGTCTCCAACTTGGGGCTCTTTAGAGCGGCTTTCGTGGTGGGTACGTTCTTGATCGCGTTCGCCAGCTTCACGATCGCGTCGGTGTCGGTGGTGAGGTAGCGGATCAGCTCCCAGGCCGCCTCGGGGTTCTTGGCGTTCTTGGAGATCCCCATGATGTTGCCGGTGACGAAGCCGGCGCCGTACCGGTCGGTGGCGTCGTCGGGCACCGGCATCGGGGCAGTACCGAAGGTCAGGCCGGGCGCCTGGTCCCGCAGGAACGCGATCCGGTATTCGCCGTCGACCATCATCGCGACCTTGCCCTTGTGGAACGCGTTGTCGCCGCTCCACTCGTCACCCAGGCCGGCGGTGAACTTCTGCAGCTGCGGGTAGCCGTACCAGTCGACGAGCTCCTTGTGCCAGCTCAGCATCTTCGGCCAGTTCGGGTCGGCGCCGATCGCGGACTTCTCGCCGTCGATCCACTTGGCGTCCCAGGCCGGCGCGATGTGCTGCGGGCTGTGCTCGTAGAAATTCAGCAGCGGTACGAAGCCCGCCGTCTCGATGGTGCCGTCGGCCTTGCGCTTGGTGAGCTTCTTCGCCATCGCCGCCAGCTCAGACATCGTCTTCGGCGGTGCGTCGTAGCCGGCCTCTTTGAGCAGCTTCTTGTTGTAGTACAGCCCGTACGTGTCCGCCAGGAACGGCATCGCGCAGCGCTTACCGCCGTACTCGGTGTACGACCGGACCGTCTCCGGCAGCTGCGACAGGTCGACCTTGTCGCGCTTGATGTACTCCTTGAGGTCGCGCCAGGCGCCGCTGGAGCAGAACTTGCCGACGATGTCGGTGGAGTAGGACAGCCCGACGTCCGGGCCCTTGCCGGCGGCGATCGCCTGCAGCATCTTGGTGTCGTCCTGGCCGGCCTTCAGCGTCACGTCGATCTTCGGGTGCTTGGCCTCGAAGTCGGCCACCACCGCCTCGATCGCCTTCGCTTCCCGGGCGGTGAAGAAGTGCCAGAACTCGACTTTGCCTTCGGCCTGTTGCCCGGCCGGTGCGACGCCGGCGTCATCGGCGCCGCCGGGCGTACAGGCCGCCAGCAGCAGCGCCGCGGCCACCATCACGGTGGTACGGATCCGGAGGTTCATAGTTGCCTCTCAGCTGTCAGAGCGACGCCCGAGAAGGGCGTTGCGGACCTCGGTGAGTGACGCGTCGAGCGCGCCGGTGAGTACGGCGTCCTGGGTCACGCCGGTGGTCGCCACCGACGTCTCCAGCACCGACATGTCTTCCAGCGCGGCGCGTACCGCCTGCTGCAGCGGCTCGCCGCCGGCCTGACCGACCTCGCCGGCCAGCACCACCAGGGACGGGTCGAGCACGGCGACCACGGCGGCCAGCCCGACCGCGATCCGTACCGCCAGGGCGTCCAGGAACGCCTGCGCCTTGGCGGGATCGTCGCTGGTCAGCGCGCTGACGGCGGCTCTGGTGGCGTCCTGGCCGGTGTCGGCGAGGAAGCCGTACTGGCGGGCCAGATCGCGGACCGCCTCGCCGCCGACCAGGTCCTGGAAGTCGTGCACCCCCTGCGGCGCACCGTCGGCTTGTGGCAAGTTTCCGGCTGGCGGCTCCCCGCCAGCTGGTGGCTTGCTGCCTGGTGGCTTGCCGCCGGCCGATGGCTTGCCGCCGTGGCCCGGCAGCCCGACCGGCATGTAGCCGATCTCGCCGGCGCCGCCGCGAGCGCCGCGCAGCAGCACACCGCCCAGGTCGATCGCCAACCCGAGACCTTCCTCGCCCAGCCAGAGCAGCGCGAAACTGTCGTGTCCCGCGGCGGTGCCGTGTCGCCGTTCGGCGGTGGCGGCAAGGTTGACGTCATTGTCCACGCTGACGGGGGTACGCAGCTTCGCGCGGATCTCGTCGGTCAGCCCCGGTCGGGACCATCCCGGTACGTCGACGTACCGGATCACGCCGGTCCGCTCGTCGTACGACCCCGGGACCGCCAGCTGTACGTGATGCAGCCGCCGGCGCGGGACTCGGGCCTGCTCACAGGCCGCCTTCACCGCGTCGGCGACTGCCTGTACGGGGTGTGTGCCGGGCTGGGTGTCGGTCATGGGATGCGCGCCGGGGCGGGCGTTGGGCTCGGCGTCGGGGCGCGCGTTGGGGTGGGCGCCGAGCGCGACCTCGATCTGGGCGCGGCGCTGCCCGGTCAGGTCGCAGATCGCCACGGCGAGCGTGTGGTCGTGCTCGCGTACCGAGATGGCGGCGGCGTACGCCGCGTCCGGGTTGACGGCGTACACGTCGGCGTTGCGCCCCGGCCCGCCGCTGGTACGCCCGACCACCTTCGCCAGCCCCGCTTCCTGCAGCCGCCGCAGCACCTCGGACGTGGTCGGCTTCGCCAGCCCGGTGAGGGTACGCAGGTCCCCTCGGGTCAGCGGCCCCCGCTCCAGCAGGTGCCCGAGCGCGGCGGTCTCGTTGATCGCCCGCAGCAACCGCGACGACCCCGCCAGGTGTGGGCCATCGGCCGCCGCACCCCGCGCGGACTCGGACCCCGTACCGCGTCCGGTCTCCGGCTCCGACACCACTCACCTCCAGCACGTTAGTTAGGAAGGCTATCTTTCTAACCGGAACCGTAGGGCGATCGGAGTGCCCCGTCAAGGGCCAGATCGCCGACGGGAACGCGTGTCGGCGCCATAGGACAGGCCGCCGACCCACGACGGAGCCCCATGGGCACACCGGTCAACGACCCGGCCACGCGCGTTCTGACAGCCCGCGCGCACCTCGGGGTAGCCACACGGGCCCTCTGACCAGGTCCGCACACACCCTGTTGAGGGGTACGCGGACAGCGCCGGTAGCACGTGAACGCCGGTAGCACGTGAACAAGGCACCATCTGACGTCGCCCACTTGCCGCTCAGCGAGTAACGCGAAATTCGCCGGACAATTGGGGCCGGCGCCTGTGGCTAGAGGCTCGGGAATTGTCGTACCCGGGCTCTACGGTGTCGGTATGACGCTCGCGGGGGAGTTGACCGGTTCGCATCCGGTGATGGGTGCGATCACGGCTGCCCGTGATTTGTTGTCTGGTGCTTCGGGTCGCCCGTTGTGGTCAATGTCCGATGCCCAGGTGGGTGAGTTGGTGGCGGCCGCGTCCGCGTTGGAGGCGCAGGCCGGTGAGCTTCGGCTGCGGCTGGTGGCTGAGGCGCATGGCCGGGGTGTGGCGGGTCGGGAGGCGGCGTGTTCGACGCAGAGCTGGTTGCGGGCCCGGACCCGGGTCTCGCCGGCGGTGGCGAAGGGTCAGGTGGTCCTGGCCGCCGGGTTGGCGTCCGGTGAGCTGGAGCCGACCCGGGAGGCGTTGTCGGCGGGTCGGATCAGTGTGGCGCACGCGCAGGTGATCGCCCGGGTGATCGCGGAGCTTCCTGGCACTGATCTGCCGGGTGGCGGGGTGCCGGGCGGCGCGGCTGGTGCTGAGATGTCTGGCGCGGGCGTGGCTGGTCGGGTGCGGGGGTTGGCGCAGGCGCGGTTGGTGGAGTGGGCGGAGCAGTTCGACCCGGTGCAGTTGGCGCGGTTGGGGCGGCGGATCGAGGAGCGCGTCGCGCCCGAAATCGCCGACGGGCGGGAGGCTGACCGGCTCGCTGAGCTGGAGAAACGTGCGTGGCGGCGGCGGGAGTTGCGGTTCACCCCGGACGGGCACGGCACCGTGCAGGTGCGGGGCCGGCTCGACACGGAGTCCGCGGCGGTGGTGCAACGTGCCCTCGACCCGCTTGCCAAGCCCCGCCCCACCGACCCGGATTCTGCGGACATGCGCAGCCCAGGTGCGCGGACCGCGGATGCGTTGGTGGAGGTGTGCCGGCGGGCCCTGGCTTCTGGTGGGTTGCCGGTGCAGCGCGGTCAGCTACCCCAGTTGGTGATCACGGTGACCGCGGACCGGCTGCCGGCGGCTGCTCACGGCCTACCTGCTCCTGCCGGCGCGGCCGGTGTCGGGGTCGGGGTGGGGCGGCTGGATAACGGGGAGCGGGTTTCACCGGGTGTGGTGCGGCGGATCGGCTGCGACGCGGCGGCCACCCCGGCGGTGGTGGACCGGGGTGGCGTGCCGCTGGCGCTGGGCCGCACCCAACGGTTGTTCAGCCCGGCGCAGCGGCGGGCGTTGATCCTGCGTGATGGTGGGTGCGCGTTCCCGGGCTGTGACCGGCCGCCGCAGTGGACCGAGGCGCACCATGTTGTGCACTGGGTAGACGGCGGCGCTACGGACATCGACAATGGCGTGTTGTTGTGTGGGTATCACCATCGGGTTATCCACAAAGGTGCGTGGCGGGTGCGGATGGCTGGGGATAAGCGGCCGGAATTCGTACCACCGGAATATATTGACCCGACGCGAAGACCAATCCGCAACCATTTCCGAATACCCCAGCGCGAATAGTGCGCGAGGCCACTACTGACGCACTAAGGGCGGCCGCGATCGCCCTCACCGCCGGTCAGGGCAGGGTCCATTTCTGGTTGGCGCCGCCGTGGCAGCGCCAGAGTTGCAGTGGGTGCCGTCGCCGGTGCTCCGCCGGACACGTCCAGGCGCTTGCCGAGCGCCACGGATCGTCCGTTGGAGCCGGTCCTCCCCGAGAGTGACGCCGGGCAGGTCACACGATGTTCAGCTCGGGGCGGGTCCCGGAGTCGGTGAACCGGTCGGCGTGCAGTTCACACGATGTTCAGCTCGGGGCGGGTCCCGGAGTCGCTGAACCGGTCGGCGTGCAGTCCGCTGATGTCGACGAAGGGTCGCCGGCCCAGGTAGAGGTCCCGCATCACTTCACCCACGGCCGGACCCATCATGAAGCCGTGGCCGGAGAAACCGGTCGCGTAGAGGAATCGTGCGACGTCGCTCGCCTCCCCGATCAGGGCGTTGTGATCGGGGGTCATCTCGTACAGCCCCGCCCAGCCGGAGGCGATGCCGACGTCCAGCAGTCCGGGCGTACGCCGCGCGATAGCCTCCCCCAGCCCCGGCAGCCAGCTGTCCGTACGCGCCAGCTCGAATCCCGGGACCTCATCCGGGTCCGACATCCCCAGCAGCAGCCCCTGGCCTTCCCGGTGGAAGTAGAAGCTGGCGCCGAAGTCGATCGTGAACGGAGTGTCGGGGGCCAGCTCCGGGATCGGTGCGGTGACCAGGACCTGTCGTCGCAGCGGCGTGACCGGCAGGTCGACACCGGCCCACTCGCCGACCTGGCGCGACCAGGCGCCGGCCGCGCAGACCACCGTGTCGGTCTCGATGCGGCCGCGCTCGGTGTTGACCGCGACGATCCGGCCGCCCTCGGTCTCGATGCCGGTCGCGGCGCAGTTGACGATCAGCCGCGCGCCGGTACGGCGGGCGGCGGAGGCGTACCCGAGGACGACCGACTCCGGCGTGCAGTGCCCATCCTCCGGCGAGTACGCCGCGGCGAGCAGCCCGTCGGTCTCGATCAGCGGCGACATCCGCTTCGCCTCGGCGACGGAGATCATCCTGCTGGGTACGCCGAGCTCGTTCTGCAGGGCGACGTTGCGCTCGAACGCGCTCACGCTCTCGGGCGAATCGAGCAGGAACAGGTACCCCACCTGGTGCAGGTCGATCTCCTGGTCGAAACGCTCCCGGAAGTGCGTGAACGTCTCGATCCCGCGCAGGCCGAGCAGGATGTTGATCCGGTCGGAGAACTGGGCGCGTACCCCACCCGCGGCCTTGGAGGTGGAACCCGACCCGAGGGCGCCCCGGTCCAGCAGCACGACGTCGGGGACGCCGGCCGCGGCGAGGTGATAGGCGATGCTGACGCCGATCACGCCGCCGCCGATGATCACCACCGACGCCCGCGACGGGGGTACACCAGTCCGCGTCATCTCCTCGCCCCTCCCGCAACGCTCTCCAATCTCTCCGAAAAGGCAAGGGTTTGCTAGTGCCCTGCGCCAGAGATTCGCTTGCGAATTCCGGCGCCCAGCCGGCGCCTCGCGGCGTTGTCGTCGTCGCCAATACAACACCGGTATTGGCTCCTCCTCCGCCTTGCGACGCACCACCTGGA
>JBOGDF010000047.1:0-21232 GCA_050701635.1 Micromonosporaceae bacterium
TCCAGGTGGTGCGTCGCAAGGCGGAGGAGGAGCCAATACCGGTGTTGTATTGGCGACGACGACAACGCCGCGAGGCGCCGGCTGGGCGCCGGAATTCGCAAGCGAATCTCTGGCGCAGGGCACTAGCGCTACGGTGCTTGCGTGGCGGAGTTGTGGCCGGTAGTGCTGGTGGGCTCGGTGCTGAGCGCCGGGCTGCTGGTGTGGTGGCTGCTGAGCCGGCGTGACCTCGGTACGCCGGCCGACCGGGCCACCTTCCGTACCCTGCACACCGCCTCGCTGGCCTCTCCCCCGCTGCGCAACGGACTCACCGAGGCCAGCGCCGAGAAAGCGATCCGGTATCTGCGTACGCTGCTCGGCGCGCCGGCCACCGCGCTCACCGGAGGCGACCGGCTGCTCGCCTGGGACGGGCTCGGCTCGCACCACGGCACGCGGGCGGGCGCGCTGGCGGAGCCCGCGCTCGCCGACGGCGGCACCGGCGTGTCGACTGTGGACTGCGACGAGCTGGACTGCCCGCTGCGGCAGGCGATCGTGGCACCGCTGACCGTCGAGGAACGCGTGGTCGGGACGCTGCAGGTCTACACCGCCGCCGCCAACGCCGGGCTGGTACGCGCCACCAACGAGGTCGCCCGCTGGGTCTCCGGGCAGCTGGAGCTGGCGGAGCTGGACCGCTCGCGTACCCGGATGATGGAGGCGGAGGTACGCGCGCTGCGCGCCCAGATATCGCCGCACTTCGTCTACAACTCGCTGACCGCGATCGCGTCCTTCGTACGGACCGACCCGGAGCGGGCCCGCGAGCTGCTGCTGGAATTCGCCGACTTCACCCGCTACTCGTTCCGCCGGCACGGCGACTTCACGACGCTGGCCGAGGAGCTGCGTTCCATCAACCGCTACCTGCTGCTGGAGAAGGCGCGGTTCGCCGAGCGGCTGCAGGTGACGCTGCGGGTGGCCCCGGAGGTGCTGCCGGTGGTGGTGCCGTTCCTGTGCCTGCAGCCCCTGGTAGAGAACGCGGTACGACACGGCCTGGAGTCCAAACCCGGCACCGGGAAGGTCACCATCGTCGGCGAAGACCTCGGCAACGAGTGCCTGATCTCGGTGGAGGACGACGGGGTCGGCGAAGACCCGCAGCGGATCCGCGCCATGCTCAGCGGCGAGGACATGTCCGACTCGATCGGGCTCGGCAACGTCGACGAGCGGCTGCGTACCGTCTTCGGGGACGGCTACGGCCTGGTGGTGGAGACCGCCCCCGGCGCCGGCACCAAGGTCAGCATGCGGGTCCCGAAATACCATCCGGGGGTACGGGCCTGAGCGGGCAGTGGGAGCTCAGCGCGATCGCGGCGGCGTCTTGGTCGGCACCAGCTCGGCGATGTCGCTGTGGAGGTGTGCCAGCCCCTGGTCAAAGGTGGCGAGTCGCCCCGCATGTGCTCGAGCAAGCTGAGCGAGGTAAGCGTCCGTCACCTGTCGATGGCCGATGACTCCCTTCATCGGCACCTCCTGATACGAGAAATCGTCGCGCCAGAATTCGTGCCGCTCGTCAGCGGCCACCGCAGCGATGATCATCTGAGCCGTATCCGCGGATTGCCCTTCGCGGATCAACATCCGCACGAGGCTGCCCTCGGTGATAGGACATGTCGCGAACCGCTCTCCGGAGTCGCCCAGCCAGGTCTCCGCGGCGTCATGGTGCACATGTTCTTCGACAACCAGAGCGATGAGTACGTTCGCGTCGAGCAACCTCGTCACTCGTCGTCCTCCAGGGATCGGACATCCTCCGTGGTGATGACCCTGCCCACGCTCACCACAGGTAGCCCCGTGTGGCGACTGCGAGACACTCGCGTGGGCGATCCCTGTACCAGGCCGCGTCGCATGAGATCGGCCACCGTCTCGCTCAAGGTGCGCGACGTGTCGCGGGCGATCGACAGCGCCTGCTTATGCAGGTCGTCCGGCAGGTCGATGGTGGTACGCATACGCTCATCGTAACATCACCGCATCATGATGCGAGGAGTGCTCGGTAGGTGGCCTGCCCGGCTGCGGGCGGCAGGAGTTACCACGGCGGACCCGGGCGGCTAGCCTGCATCCATGCCCGGCACGGCGCTCACCGTACTCGTCGTCGACGACGAGCGTCCGGCCCTGGAAGAGCTCGCCTACCTGCTGAAATACGACGACCGGATCGCTGACGTGCTCACCGCGCAGTCCGGCGCGCAGGCGCTGCGGATCCTGGAGCGAGAGCCGGTCGACGTGATCTTCCTCGACATCCGGATGCCGGGGCTCACCGGGCTCGACCTGGCTCGGGTGCTGGCCCGGTTCCGGCAGCCGCCACCGGTGGTGTTCGTGACCGCGTACGAGGACCACGCGGTGGCCGCGTTCGAGCTGAACGCCGTGGACTACCTGCTCAAACCGGTACGCGCCAACCGGCTCGCCGAGGCGGTACGCCGTGCTGTCGACGCGATCGGCACCACGCGCGCCCCGCAGGCCGTACCCGCCGACGAGACGATCCCGGTGGAGCTGGCCGGCGTCACCCGGTTCGTCCACCGCAACGCCGTACGGTTCGTGGAGGCGCACGGCGACTACGCCCGGCTGCACACCGACACCGGCAGCCACCTGATCCGGGTGCCGCTGTCCACCCTCGAGGAACGCTGGGCGGACGCCGGGTTCGTACGGATCCACCGGCGGCTGCTGGTCGCGATCCGGCACGTCACCGAGGTGCACTTCGACGCCGGGCGGTGCACCGTGCTGGTGGGCGAGACCCGGCTCACGGTCAGCCGGCGCCACACCCGCGCGCTGCGCGACCTGCTGGTACGCCAGCGCACCCCCGGAGCCGACACGTGACCGCCGGGAGCCGGCGCGGCACCGGCGGGGTGCGGCCGTGACCGCGCCGAAACCGGCCCGGCGGGTACGGGTGACCAGCCCGCACGCGGGGGCGGCGCGGCACCGGCGTACCACCATCACCTCGGAGATCGACGCGCAGACGCAGGTCGGTGAGGTGTACATGCGCTCGCTGCTGCGTACCCAGCTGCGGCTCGCGCTCGGCGTACTGGCGGTGATCGGGCTACTGCTGGGTGGGCTGCCGCTGCTGTTCGTGGTGGCGCCCGGGCTGCGGGACGAGACGCTGTTCGGGCTGCCGGTGCCGTGGCTGCTGCTGGGCGTACTGGTGCATCCGGTGCTGCTGGCGGCGGCGTGGTTCTACTGCCGGCAGGCGGAGCGGATCGAACGCGACTTCGCCGAGCTGGTGGAGCGGTCATGACCCGCCCGGGTACCCGGTGAACCCGGCGTACGGCGTCGCCGCGGTCGCGCTGGTCGCGGTCGCGACGGTGGCGATCGGCGCGTTCGGGCTGCGGATCAGCCGTACCACCAGCGACTTCTACGTGGCGTCCCGGACCGTGAGCCCGTGGTGGAACGCCTCGGCGATCGGCGGCGAATACCTCTCCGCCGCCTCGTTCCTGGGCGCCGCCGGGCTGATCCTGGCCTTCGGCGCCGACATGCTGTGGTACCCGGTCGGGTGGACCGCCGGCTACCTGGTGCTGCTGGTGCTGGTGGCGGCTCCGTTGCGGCGCAGCGGCGCGTACACCCTGCCGGATTTCGCCGAAGCCCGCCTGGAGTCGGCGACGGTACGCCGGGTGGCCAGCGTGCTGGTGGTGCTGATCGGCTGGCTCTACCTGCTGCCGCAGTTCCAGGGGGCGGGGCTGACGCTGCGTACGGTGGTCGGCGCGCCGGCCTGGGTGGGCGGGCTGGTGGTGGCCTCGGTGGTGCTGGTCAGCGTGCTGTCCGGCGGGATGCGCAGCATCACCTTCGTACAGACCTTCCAGTACTGGCTGAAGCTGACCGCGCTGGCGATCCCGGTGATCTTCCTGGTGCTGGTGTGGCAGGGGGACGGTTCGCCGCGGCCCACCGACTCCGCGCTGACCGAATTCCGCGCCCCGACCACGGTCACCATGTCGACCTCGGCCACGCTGCGGGTGCCGCGTGCGGTGACGGTGCGGGTCACCGGCGTGGTCGACGGGGTACGGCACCGGGACGCCACCGTCCGCTGGCAGCCGGGCGAGCACACCGTCACCGACGGCAGCACCGTACGGTTCCCGGCCGGCGCGGCGGTCCCGGTGGTGGACCGGCTGCCGTCGCTGGCCAGCGCGGACTGGGCGCAGCCGCTGGGCAGCGGCCAGGAACACCCGCTGTACGCCACGTACTCGCTGATTCTGGCGACGTTCCTGGGCACCATGGGGCTGCCGCACGTACTGGTGCGGTTCTACACCAACCCGGACGGCAAGGCGGCCCGGCGTACCACCCTGGCGGTGCTGGTGCTGCTGGGTGCCTTCTACCTGTTCCCCGCCGTGTACGGGGCGCTCGGCCGGCTGTACGCCCCGGACCTGCTGGTCACCGGGCGTACCGACGCGTTGGTGCTGGAGCTGCCGGGACGGATGGTCGGCGGGCTCGGCGGCGAGCTGCTCGGAGCGCTGGTGACCGCCGGCGCGTTCGCGGCGTTCCTGTCCACCTCGTCGGGGCTGTCGGTGTCCGTGGCCGGCGTGCTCAGCCAGGACATCATGGCGCGGCGGCTGCGCGGCGTACCGGCGTTCCGGCTGGCCACGGTGCTGGCGGTGGCGGTGCCGTTCGGGCTGGCGGTGGCCGGGCAGCGGCTGCCGGTGGCGAACACGGTGGGGCTGGCGTTCGCGGTGGCGGCGTCGACGTTCTGCCCGCTGCTGCTGCTCGGCATCTGGTGGCGGCGGCTCACCGACGCCGGCGCCGTCGCCGGGATGGCCGCCGGCGGGCTGGCCTCCGGTACAGCGGTGGTGCTGACCATTGTGGACGGTGCCGGCACCGGCTGGGTCAGCGCGCTGCTGGCGCAGCCGGCGGCGTGGACGGTGCCGCTGGCGTTCGCCGTGATGGTGGCGGTGTCGCTGGCCACGCCACGGCGTACCGCCCCGCACGTGGCCCGCACCATGGTCCGGCTGCACACCCCGGAGCAGCTCGACGTCGACCGCGGAGACTAGCGACCCGGCCGCCGGTGAGCCGCCCGCTGCGCCGCCGGTGAGCTGCTCGGGCCGGCGGTAAACCGCGCGTAACACCGGCGACCGCTCGTCGTGCCGTACCGACCGCTCGCCGCACCGGGATTCGCCGTACGCCGCGGCACCGACCCCGCTCGGCGCAGCCCTGGGCGGGACCTCTCCCGCGTACCCCCGAAAGGTTCTTACGGTGACCTGCATCACCGATTCCCCCTGGAGGTGGCGGCTGTGGTCGACAGGACGACGCCGAAAGAACATGAGGTTTACGAGCGGATTCACGCGACGGGCGAGTTCGCCGAGCTGCGCAAGCGTTACCGCGGGTTCGCGTTCCCCGCCACCGTCGCCTTCATGGTCTGGTACCTGCTGTTCGTGTTCAGCGCCAACTGGGCGCCCGGCTTTATGAACGTCACGGTGATCGGCAACATCAACGTGGCGTTCCTGTTCGGCATCCTGCAGTTCGTCTCGACCTTCCTGATCGCGTGGCTGTACGCCCGCCACGCCGACAAGGCGCTCGACCCGATCGCGGACCGGCTCAACGACGAGTACCGCAGGGAGGTCGGCCAGTGAATTCGCTTCTCGATCTCGCGCAGTCTGAACAGGGCAACCGCAACCTGACGATCTCGCTGTTCCTGGTGGTCGTCGCGGTCACGCTCTACATCACGTGGTGGGCCAGCCGGCAGAACAAGACCGCCGCCGACTACTACGCCGCGGGACGGTCGTTCTCCGGCGTACAGAACGGGTTGGCGATCTCCGGCGACTACATGTCCGCCGCGTCGTTCCTCGGTATCTCCGGCCTGATCGCGCTGTACGGCTACGACGGCTTCCTCTACTCGATCGGCTTCCTGGTGGCGTGGCTGGTGGCGTTGCTGCTGGTCGCGGAGCTGCTGCGGAACTCGGGCCGGTTCACGATGGCCGACCAGCTGGCGTACCGGATGAGCCAGCGGCCGGTACGCACCGCCGCCGCCACCTCCACCGTGGTGGTCTCGATCTTCTACCTGCTGGCCCAGATGGTCGGCGCCGGTACGATCGTCGGCTTCCTGCTCGGCGCGGACTCCCCCGCTGTCAAGGCCGGCGTGATCGTGCTGGTGGGCTTCCTGATGATCATCTACGTCACGATCGGCGGGATGCGGGGCACCACCTGGGTGCAGATCGTCAAGGCGGTGCTGCTGATGAGCGGCACCGTACTGGTGACCTTCCTGGTGCTGCTGAAGTTCAACTTCAACCTCTCGAGCCTGCTCGGCGCCGCCGCGCAGAACAGCGGCAAGGGCGGTGCTTTCCTGGAACCCGGCCTGTTGTACGGGGCCAGCGGCGTCCTGGGTCAGATCGACTTCGTGTCGCTGGCGCTCGCCCTGGTGCTGGGCACCGCCGGGCTGCCGCACATCCTGATCCGGTTCTACACCGTCCCCACCGCGAAGGCGGCGCGGAAGTCGGTGCTGTGGGCGATCGGGCTGATCGGCAGCTTCTACCTGATGACGATCGCGCTCGGGTTCGGTGCGGCGGCGCTGCTGTCCACCGCGGAGGACTCCGAGATCGGCAAGTCCGGCGGCAACCTGGCCTCCCCGCTGCTCGCGGAGGCCACCGGCGGCGGCGAGGGCTCGCTCGGCGGCTCGATCCTGCTGGCGCTGATCGCGGCGGTCGCGTTCGCCACCATCCTCGCGGTGGTCGCGGGCCTCACCCTGACCTCGGCATCCTCGTTCGCCCACGACGTGTACGCCAACGTGATCAAGCGCGGCAACGTCACCGAGCGCGCTGAGGTCAACGTGGCCCGGATCGCGGCGATCGGCATCGGCGGGGTGGCGATCATCCTGTCGATCTTCGCGCAGCGGCTCAACATCGCGTTCCTGGTGGCGCTGGCGTTCGCGGTGGCCGCCTCGGCGAACCTGCCGGCGCTGCTCTACAACCTGTTCTGGCGCCGGTTCAACACCCACGGCGCCACGTGGAGCATCTACGGCGGCCTGATCTCCGCGGTCGTCCTGGTGTTCTTCTCCCCCGTGGTGAGCGGCACCGAGAAGTCGCTGCTGCCGACCATGGACTTCGCGTGGTTCCCGCTGAACAACCCGGGCATCGTGTCGATCCCGATCGGCTTCCTGTTCGGCTACCTCGGCACCGTGTTGTTCAGAGACGGTGAAGCGGTCCGCAAGTACGACGAACTGGAGGTCCGGTCGCTCACCGGCGCGGGCGCCGAGCAGGCCACCCCGCACTAGCCGGGTTCCCGGGCAACCTCAGCCGCACCCCCCGGCCGCCCGCCCGGTCATGCCGATCAACGGCGTGGCCGGGCGGTGCCGTGTCCGGCCGTTACGGATCGTGACCGGGAACGGTTGGCTGGTTTTCGCCGTACGGCCACCTGGCTGTCGACGGCTGGTTGCGCGTACCGCCGAGAGTGGTTGGTGTCGACTACCGGAGGTGTCGCGATGCCCGCCACCGTCACCCGAGTACGCGGGGCCACGCTGGCCGATGCGGGGACGCCACCGCACCGTACCCGCGAGCTGTTCGGACTCTGGTGCGAGCTGATCGGAGGCGACCCGGCCGACTTCGACGCCGCCGATCTCGCCGCCTTCGCGGCCCGCCCCGAGGTGCCGGTGCTCGCCGAGGCCCCCGACGCCGTGCTGCGCGACGCCGCCGGCGCCGCCCGCCGCGGACGCTCGCTGCCGCTGGAGCGTTGGCTGGTCGCGGTACGGATCGTACGGCCCGCGGCGCGTTGACCCGGATCGTGGTGTGACACGCCGCCCCGACCCCGACGTGTCACACCACCTCAGCTGAGCCGGCCTCACGAGACCGGTACGGCCACCTCCACCAGCACCGGGAAGTGGTCGCTGGCGCAGCGTACGTCGGGGGTGTCGAGCACCCGGTAGCCCGTCACCGTGCAGCGCGGGTCGGCGAACACCGCGTCGATCCGGCGGCGGGGCGAGGCCACGCTGAACGTCGGCGTGGCGGGGGCGCCGTCAACCACAGTGGCCGCGTCGGTACGCCCGTCGGCCAGGGTGCGCCAGCTCAGGCTGGTCGCGGTGTCGTTGAGGTCGGCGCCCAGCAGCACCGGATCCGGCGACGCCGAGACCGCGGCCCGCAGCAGCGCGGCCTGTTTCGGACGCTCGTCGGGGTCGGTCGACAGGTGCGAGCCGACCAGCAGAAATCGCGCTCCGCCGGCGGCACACCGGGCGAACGCGGCCCCCCGCAGGTGCCGCCCGGGAGTCAGCGGATACCGCAGGTCCCAGCTCTCGTGCACCCGTACCCGCGGGTGGACCAGCAGCAGGTTGCCCAGCGCCGTACCGCCGCCGCCGGCCACCACCAGGCCGCACCGGCGGGCCAGCTCGGCGCACCGGTAGCGCCACCGGAACCGCCGCGGCGCCTCCTGCACGTACACCGCGTCCGGCCGCGCGGCGCGGATCACCCGTACCACGGCGTCCGAGTCGTCCCGCAGCCCATGCACGTTGTACGTCAACAACCGCAGCGTGCCTGCGGCGGGCGGGCCGGGCGGCGGGTCGGCCATCGCGGGCTACCGGCGGCGCGCCAGGTCGCTGGCGCCCACCACACCGGCGTGCTGACCCATCTCGGCGGCACGGATCTCGGCGTACGGGAGTTTGCCGCGCTGCGGCAGGGACGCGGCGCAGGCTTCCCGTACCGGCGCCAACAGCAGCTCCCCCGCCTCGATCACGCCGCCGCCGATCACCACCATCTCCGGATCCAGCAGCTGCACCAGGTCGGCGATGCCGCTGCCCAGCCAACGGCCGATCTCGGCGAACGCGGCGAGCGCCGCCGGGTCACCGGCCTGCGCCGCCGCGGTCACCGCCGGACCGTCGATCCGCTCCGGTACGCCGCCCGCGCGCGCCAGCAGGTCCCGCGCGTTGGCCGGGTCGGCGGCGGCGATCCGGCGCGCCTCGCGTACCAGGGCGCGGCCGCTGGCGTACTGCTCCAGGCAGCCCAGCCGGCCACAGCCGCACTGGTGTCCGTCCGGTACGGCGAGCACGTGCCCCATCTCGGCCGCGATCCCGTACGCGCCGCGCACCAGCGCGCCGTCCAGCACGATGGCGCCGCCGATCCCCGTACCCACGGTGAACATCACCATGTTCCGCGCCTGCTCCGCGACCCCGAACCGGTACTCCGCCCAGCCGGCCACGTTGGCGTCGTTCTCCACCACCACGGGCAGCCCGACCTGCGCGGCGACCTCGTCCCGCAGCGGCTCGTCGTGCCACGCCAGGTTGGGCGCGAACAGCACGGTCGAGCGCGCCGCGTCGATCCACCCCGCGGCACCGATCCCGACCGCCTCGATCTCGCGGCCGGCGGACAGCTGCCGGATCACGTCCACGATGGTGGCCAGGGTGCCCGACGCGTCCTCGGCCGGCGTGTCCTGGCGTAGCTCGGCCAGCACGGTGCCGGCCTCGTCGACCACGCCGCCGAGCACCTTCGTACCCCCGACGTCGACTCCGATCGTCAGCGTCACGAGGTCGGCTCCTCTCCGTGGAGCACGGCGTCGTGGGCAGCGTCACGAGCAGCCGCGTCGCGGGCGGCGGCGTCGCGGGTCGCGGCCCGCCACGGGTCCTCGGCCTCCGTACCGGCGCGCCACGGCGGGGGGTCGGCCGGCGGCGGGTCGCCGTGCAGGTCGACCCCCGCCGCCTCGATCAGGCCACCGGCGAACCCGGCGAAGCTCTCCCGCAGCCCCGCCGCGGGGTGTACGCCGTCACCGCTCGGACGGGACAGCTCGCGCAGCAGTCCGGTGACCGCCACCGCCACGTCCCCGGCGGCCTGTGCCAGCCGGCCGGCGCGGTCGGGATCGGCGTACGCATCGCCGCCGACGGCTCCGAAACGCGCGAGCAGCACCGCGACCAGCCGCTCCGCCTCTTCACGGACCGGCCCTACCTCTTCGGTCACGCGCGCGCCTCGACCTGTCGCTTGAGCTCTTTCAGCGCGGTGTCGATGATGACCTTCTCGGCCTTGCGCTTGAACATGCCCAGCATCGGGATGGTCAGCTCCACCGCCAGGGTGTACGTCACCGTGCTGGTGCCGTCGGCGTTCGCCTCGATGTCGTACGTGCCGTCCTGGGACTTCTGCACCTGTGAGGGCTCCACCAGGGTCCACTCGATGCGGGTCACGTCCTCGGAGTACGAGTACTTCAACGTGTACGAGTCCTTCAGTACGCCCGCGTCGATGGTGAACGTCACCTGACTGGCGTAGCCGTCCTCGTACTCCTCGATGACCTCGGCGTGCTTGATCGCCGACGCCCATTCCGGGTAGTTCTCGAAATCGGTGATCACCGCGACGATCTGCTCAGGCGCGGCCGCGATCACGATCGACTCGGTTGTGGAGTCCGCCATGGACGCTCACGCTACCGCCTCGCCGGCTCGCCAGGGCGACGACCGCCCTCCAACTCGTCCTTCACTGTCCACAGCAACGGTTTCGCGGCCCGTTGCCGGCGGCGTTGCTCGGCGGCGGCACGCCGGGGCGGCCACGGCGTACCGGCAGGATCCACCCGGAGGTAGACGTGCACGACGACGCCGTCCGCCCACTCCTGCAGCCACACCTCGGCGGTGCCGGTGAAGTCTCCGGAGACCGCGTACCGCAGGCCCTTGCGGCCCCGGTCCTGGGTGACCCGCAGCCCCAGGTCGGGCCAGAGTTGCCGGGCGAATCCGAGCGTGGCGACCCGGGCCCGTACCTGCGCCGGCGGCGCCGCGATGAAGGTGTCCTCCACCAGGTCGATCTGCGGCATCCGGCCTCCTGGTACGCCTCTCCGCTCGGCGCCGGCCGCTCCGGGAGCCGGCGTCGCGTCACGACAGCTTGCCACGTCTCCTGCACCGCGGGTCGTCGCGGCGGTAGGTTTCGGGGAGACCCTCACGAAGGAGTACGCCGACGGCATCGCCACGATCGACTCGTACCGGCCCGGTAGCCGCCGGACTGCTGGGCGCCACCACGGCCACCGTGGCGCTCCGGCTGGGGCTGCTCGGGCTGACCGTCGCGGTCACCCTGCTCACCGTGCGGGGCACCCGGGACGGCACCGCCGGCGCGGCCGGCTCCGCCGTACCCGAGGCGCTGGCCTGGTGTGCGGTGCTGGCGCTGGCCGCCGTACCGGGGTTGCTGGCCTCCGGCGACCCGGTGATCGGGCGGCTGGGTCGGGTGGCCGAGGTGCTGGTGGCGGTGGTCGCCGCGGCCGCGCTGCCGGCGAGCCTGGGCGGCACCCTGCCGTACCTGCTGGTGCCGGTGCTGGTGGCCGGGATCTACCACAGCGCGCGGGAGGCGTTCGGGCTGATCGCGGCCGCGGTGGTGGCGGTGCTGGCCGCCGGCGGGTACGAGAACCGGCTCACCGACGCGGCGTATCTGGTCCCGGTGGTGCAGTGGCTCGGCGTGGCGGTGGCCGCCGCCGCACTCAGCTACTGGCTGCGGCGGGCCCTGCTCACCGGCTCCCGCCCCGCCCCGTACGCGGAGGCCACCCGGCTGCTCACCCAGCTCCGTACGGTGGCGCGGCACCTGCCCGGCGGCACGCTGGACCCGGGCGGGATCGCGATGCACCTGCTCGATGAGGTACGCGCGGCGGTGCCCTCCGACCGGGCCGCGGTGCTGTCGGCCAGTGGCGGCGGCCGGCTCGTGGTGCTCGCGCAGTACGGCTCCGAGCGGGTCGACTGGGAGACCTCGCTGGACGCCGACACGCCGGTTTCCGACGCCTGGGCCAGCCAGCAGCCGCAGGTGGCCGGCCGTTCGCTGTCCCGCTCGCTGTCCAACGGCCGCGAGGTGTCCGTGCTGGTGGTGCCGCTGGTCGCCGGGGTACGTACCGTCGGGCTGGTCGCCGTGGAGACCGACCTGGCCAGCGCGTACAGCCGGCAGACCGTCGGCGCCGTCACCGAGCTGGGCACCCCTGCGGCGCTGCGGCTGGAGGCGGCGCTGCTGTTCGACGACGTACGGTCGCTGGCCACCAGCGAGGAGCGGCAGCGGCTGGCCCGCGAGATCCACGACGGCGTGGCGCAGGAGCTGGTGATGGTCGGGTACGGCATCGACAACGCCCTCGCCCAGCTGCCCGACGGCGAGGACAGCGGCCAGGCGTCCGAGGAGCTGCGCAGCCTGCGGGCGGAGGTGACCCGGGTGATCACCGAGCTGCGGCTCTCGCTGTTCGAGTTGCGCTCCGAAGTGGACCGGCACGGCGGGCTGACCAGTGCGATCGCCGACTACGCGCGTACCGTCGGCGCGTCGGCGGGGCTCCGGGTGCACCTGTCGCTCGACGAATCCACCGCGCGGCTGCCCGCGGCGGTGGAGGCGGAGCTGCTGCGGATCGCCCAGGAGGCCATCACCAACGCCCGCAAACACGCGCACGCGGAGAACCTGTGGGTGACCTGCGAGGTCGATCCCCCGTACGCTCGGATCGAAGTCTCCGACGATGGACAGGGCATCGGCCCACGTACGTCGGACGGCCGGTATGGTCTGTCGATCATGGCAGAACGCGCCGACCGGATCCGGGGGCACCTGGAGATCCGGTCCCGCGACCCGCACGGCACCACGGTCGCTGTAGTACTCGGAGTTAGGGACCGGCACGGTAGCGTTACGGCATCGGAGGGGGTGATCAGGGACGATGGCCACAAGTCCGATCCCGACAGGGCGCACCAAGGTCCTACTGGTCGATGACCACGACCTGATTCGCAAGGGGCTACGGCACGCGTTCCAGCGCGACGCGCAGTTCGAGGTGGTGGGCGAGGCCGACACCGCCTCCAACGCCGTACGCCAGGCCGCCGCGCTCTCGCCACACGTGGTGATCATGGATCTCCGGCTGCCCGACGGCAGCGGCCTGGAGGCGACCCGCCAGTTGCGCAAGGCGCACCCGGCGATGGGCATCGTGGTGCTCACCATGTACGCCGGCGACGACCAGCTGTTCGGCGCCCTGGAGGCGGGGGCCAGCGCGTTCGTACCGAAGAGCGCCCCGGCCGACGACGTGGTGGCCGCCGCACGGCACGCCGCGTCGTCTCCCAACGCGTTCACCGCCGCCGATCTGGCGGAGGCGATGAAGCGCCGGCTGGCACCGTCCGGTCCGCAGCTCTCGCCGCGCGAGGGCCAGGTGCTCAAGCTGCTCGCCGACGGGATGAGCGTCGCGGGGATCGCCAAGCAGCTCTACGTCAGCGAGTCCACGGCGAAGACCCACATCTCGAAGTTGTACGAGAAGCTCGGCGCCGCCAACCGCGCCCAGGCGCTGATGACCGCGCTACGACTCGGCCTGCTCGAAGCCCCCGACTCCCCCAAGTTCTAGCCCGTCCGGGCTAACGAGCACCAAGATCACTGTTTCGGGTACGAACGCGCAGTGCCGCTTCGCATTCGTACCCGAAATCGCGATCTTGACTTCCAGGTGGGGCGAAACGGCGCGCCCGTGCGGAGCGATAGAGTCTGCGAGCACTTTGTCAGGGGTTGCACCCCCCTCCGGTAAGGACGGACGCGCCGATGCCCAACCCACAGATCAGCCGGCTACGTACGCTCGGGCTGATGTTCTGCCTGCTCGGCGGCACCCTGATCGTCTTCGGCTGGATGGGTACGGCGCGCGTGGCGTGCGTCGACTGCCAGATGCCGTACCTGCTCTCCGGTGGCGCCGCCGGCCTCGGGCTGATCGTCATCGGCGTCGGTCTCCTGGTGATCGCGCAGATTCGTGCCGAGGGCGACAAGATCGCCGACCGACTGAGCGCGGCGGTCGAGCCGACGCCGGAGCCGGAGGACTCCGCCAGCGGTACGCCGCCGCAGGAGGCTGCGCCGAGCGGCGAAGACGCGACACCGGACACCGACACGCCGGACGCGACCGAGCGACGGGACACCGAGCCGATACCGGTCGGCCGTCACGCCGGCCCCGATGCCGCGGCATCCGACCCGGACTTCGAGCTCCCGACCGGCAAGAGCACCGACTAGCGACAGACGATCACACCGGGGGGTGGGTCCGTCCCGCCTCCGAAGATCGCCTTTGGGTGTCTGGACAGGTGCGTGCGTTTGGGATGATACTCAGCCGGTGGTGCACCAGGCTGCGGCCGCTACCACCGGGCCGCCGGGCGAAAAGAAGTCCGGCTCGGGTCCGCGCGAGCCAGGCGACGAACTTGCTCGGCGGACATTCGCGCGCCAGGTCGGGGTTGGTGCGCCCGCGAATCTGCTCGGCGTGGTGGTGGTCTTCGCATTCCTGGGCCTGGTCTTTCCGACCACGCTCGAGCCGGAGCAGAGCCAGCGGCTGCTGCTGCGGACCGCGGCGTTGGGGGCCGGCTACCTAGCCGTCGCGTTTCCATTGGGCACCTGGCTGCGCAGGCGCAGTTTCGAACAGGTTGCCCGCTGGTTGCGGGAGGAGCGGGCTGCCTCTGTGGCGGAGCGCCGCGCGGTGCTGCGCCAGCCGCTGGACTTCGTGATCTACTCAGCGCCCTTCTGGTTGCTCGCCGCCGTCCTGTTCGGTCTCGTCGTTGCCACCGAATCGGTCGCGGTGGGAGTCCGGTCGGGAGTGACCATCATCCTGGGTGGGATGTCCACCTGCGCGTTTGGTTACCTGCTCTCCGAACGGGCGATGCGACCGATCACGGCCCGTGCTCTGGCCGCCGGCCCGCCAGAGAGGCCACTCACGCCGGGCGTCTCGATCCGTCTCGTCATGGCCTGGATATTGGCTACCGGCGTGCCGCTGCTCGGGATGCTGGCCATCGCGGCGAGCTACCTCGCGGGGAATTCCGTCGATGCTCAGCGGGCTTTCCTAGCGATGCTCTTCCTGGCCGTTCTGGCCCTCGCCGTCGGGTTGAGCGCGATCTTCGTGGCCGCGCGCTCGGTGGCCGATCCCATCGCGGCGATGCGAGGCGCCCTCGCTCAGGTCGAGGCCGGCGATTTCGACGCTCGAGTCGCCGTCGATGACGGGAGCGAGGTTGGTCTGCTACAGGCCGGCTTCAACGGCATGGCGACCGGACTCGCCGAGCGGGAGCGGATCCGGGAAGCGTTCGGCACCTACGTCGACAGGGAGGTGGCTGAACACATTCTGCGTGAAGGGACAGACCTCGCCGGTGAGGAGGTGGAGGTCACGATGATGTTCATCGACATCCGGAACTTCACCGGCTTTGCCGAGCGGGTCAGCGCACCCGAGGTCGTGGCGACCATCAACCGGATGTTCGCACGCGCTGTCCCGATCATTCACGCCCATCACGGCCACGTGGACAAGTTCGTCGGGGACGGCCTGCTCGCCGTCTTCGGAGCCCCCCGCCGCCAGGCCGACCATGCCGACCGGGCACTGGCCGCGGCTCTGCAAATCGAGCGCGCCATCGAGGACGAATTCGCCGGCGAGCTTTCCATTGGAGTCGGCCTCAACTCCGGCGCCGTAGTCGCAGGAAACGTCGGCGGCGCCGGACGCCTCGAATTCAGCGTGATCGGCGACGCCGTCAACGTCGCGGCCCGCGTCGAGGCGGCCACCCGGAAGACCGGCGACACCATCCTGATCGCGCAACGTACCAAGGAGCTCCTGCACGACTCAGACATTCCGCTCGTCGTCCGGCCCAACCTGGTCCTGAAGGGCAAGCGAGACGCGGCCACCCTGTACGCGCCGGCGACCGAGCACGAACAGCCGCCCATGCAGAGTCCCGTCGGGACATGAGCGCTCGCACAGGGCTAAGCGGGACGGGTCACTCGGCGGTGGTGGCTCTGCCGACGTGCCGGTTCACCGTAGCGTCGATGGCCGAACCCAGTGCCGGGATCTCCCGGAGCAGCCGGTCGAGGTCCTCGCCCTCGATGCGCAGCAACTCCACAGGCTCGAGGGTGGACACGGTGGCGGTACGGAGCTTCTTCTCCCGAAGCGAGACCTCGCCGATGACTTCGCCGGGGCCAAGCTCGGCTGCCACCTGATCGCCGACGTAGACCGCGACCCGGCCGGCAAGCAGGATGTAGCAGGCGTCGCCTGGCGTCTTCGCGTGGATCATCGTCCAGTTGGCCGGCAGCGTAGCGTGCCTCGAGCCCTTGACGAGCTTCTCGAGGTCCGAGTCGGAGAACGTGCCGAATGCAGGGAGCTCGCGGAGTCGGCGGGCTTCCGGACCCATGCGGTGGAGTAGCGCCATGACAGACCTCCTGACCTCCGGCTTCGGTCCGTATCGAGCGTAATGACCCCTGCGACCTCGCGTCAACGCGGTCCTTTGGACGCTCGATGTGCGCCTACTCCCCCAGGTACGCGGTGCGCAGCCCCTCGTGCTGCAGCATCGCGCTGCCCGGGCCGGTGTAGACGATCCGGCCCTTCTCCATCAGGAACGCCCGGTCCGCGCTGGCCAGCACGCCGGCGTTCTGCTCCACCATCAGCACGGTGACGCCCTCGGTGTTGATGTGGCGTACCGCGGCGAACACCTGGGCCACCAGCTTCGGCGAGAGCCCCAGCGAGGCCTCGTCGATCAGCAGCAGCCGGGGCGAAGCCATCAGGCCGCGGCCGATCGCCAGCATCTGCTGCTCGCCGCCGGACAGCGTGCCGGCGAGCTGGTCGCGCCGCTCGTCCAGCCGCGGGAACAGCTCCAGCACCCGACCCAGGTTGACGTTGACCGCGCGGCGGTCGCGCCGGCGGGGCCACGCACCGAGCCGTAGGTTCTGCGCCACCGTCAGCGCCGGGAACACCCGGCGGCCCTCCGGCACCAGGACGATGCCGCGGCGTACCCGTTCCCGGGTGTCCATCTTGCCCAGCTCGGTGCCGTCGTAGCGGACCACGCCGCCCCGGGTCGGCAGCAGCCCGGCGAGATTGAGCAGGGTGGTCGTCTTGCCGGCACCGTTGAGCCCGATCAGGACCGCGTTGGAGCCTTCCTCGATCTCCAGCTGTACGCCGTGCAGCACCGGCACGGCGCCGTACCCGGCGTGCAGCGCCTCCACCTCAAGCAGCGCCATCGACACCATCCCCCAGGTACGCCGACACCACATCCGGGTGCCGTTGGATCTCCGCCGGTTCGCCGGTGGCGAGCAGCTTGCCGAAGTTGAGCACGTACACGTAGTCGCAGGTGCCCACCACCAGCGGTACGTGGTGCTCGATCATCAGGATGGTCAGCTGCAGCGTGTCCCGCAGCCGGCGCAGCGTGTCGCCGAGCTGGTGCGCCTCCTCGGGGCTCATCCCGGACGACGGCTCGTCCAGCAGCAGCGCCACCGGGTCGGTGGCCAGCGCCATCGCGACATCGCACTGCTTCTGGGTGCCGTACGACAGGTCGCCGACCCGCTCGGAGGCATACCCGCGCAGCTCGAGGTAGTCCAGGATCTCCTCGGCGTCGCGGCGCAGCGTACGTTCCCGCTCCAGGCTGGACGGCAGCCCGAACATCCCGGTGAACACGTTGTAGCCGGCGCGCTGGTGCAGCGCCAGCATCACGTTGTCGAAGACCGTCAGCGTGCTCACCACGCCGAGGTTCTGCCAGGTACGCGCCAGCCCGAGCTGGGCCCGGCGGTGCGTGGGCAGCTTCGAGATCTCGTTGCCGGCGAACTCGACCGTGCCGTGCTGCGGGGCGTAGATGCCGGTCAGGCAGTTGAAGAACGAGGTCTTGCCGGCGCCGTTGGGCCCGATCAGCCCGACGATCTGGCGCTCGTACACGTCGAGGTCGACGTCGTCGAGCACCTGCAGTCCACCGAACCGCAGGCTGATCCCGCGTACCGTCAGCAGCCGGGCCATCAGGACGCCTCCACATCGGACGGTCGATGCTTAGGCGGTAGCAGCGGGCCGCCGGACAGCCAGCGGCGCAGCGGCATCAGCTGCTGGCCGATCCCGCCCGGGTACAGGGTCAGCGTGAGCAGCAACAGCAGCGCACCCACGAACGGCCCCACCACGTGCAACGTCGCCTCGGTCAGGAAGTCGGGCCGGTTCGGGATGTGCTCCAACCATTCCGGGAGTACGTGCGGCAGCAGCGCGAAGAACGCCGAGCCGATCACCACACCGGCCCGGGAGCCGAGGCCGCCCACCACCGCCATCAGCACCCACACCAGCGCCACCTGGAAGTCGAAGTCGAGCGCCTGCACCACGGTGTTCCAGTGCGCGAACAGCGCTCCCGCCAGCCCCGCCAGGAATCCGCTGACCACGAACGCCAGCAGCTTGTAGCCGGTGACGTTGATGCCCAGGGTGGCGGCGACCCGCTCGTTGTTGCGTACCGCCACGATGGCCCGTCCGGCCTTGGTCTTCATCAGCCGCCAGTCCAGCAGCAGTACGAGCGCCAACGTACCGAGGCAGAGGTACGCGTACGCCGACTCCTCCATCAGCAGCGCCGGCCGGGGTGCCTCGGCCCCCGCCCCGCCGCCGGTGAACGCTCGCCAGTTGAACAGCGTGGTCTCCGCGGTGAGCCCGAACGCCAGCGTGACCAGCGCCAGGTAGAGGCCGCTGACCCGCAGCGCCACCAGCCCGAGCAGGGCCGCCAGCGCGCCCCCGGTGAGGCTGGCCACGATCACCGCGATCCCGAAGTCGCCACCCAGCCGGGACACCACGAACGCCGAGGCGAACGCGCCGATCCCGACGAAGGCCTGGTGACCCAGCGAGACCTGGCCGGCGTGGCCGGTGATCACGTTCACCGACAGCCCGATGATCGCGTAGATCGCCGCCAGCGCGATCCGCTGGTTCCAGGTGATGTCCGCCAGCAGCGGCAGCACCGCGACGACCGCCAGCAGCGCCAGCGCCACCGCCGTACGCAGCAGCAGGCCGACCCGGGACGGCGCGAACTGCCGCCGGATCACCGGCATGATCTCGGTCGCGGTCAACTCAGGCCTCCTTGCCGAGCAGGCCGCGCGGGCGTACCAGCAGCACGATCAGCAGCATCAGGAACACCGTCAACTCCGTCGCCCCCGGTACGCCGAGCTGCTGGCCCAGCACGTACTCCCCGGCGCCGCGCGCCATGCCGAGCAGTACGCCGCCGACGAACGCGCCGGGCAGGCTGGTCATGCCGCCCAGCACCGCGGCGGTGAACGCCGGCACCAGGGTCACCGCGGTCATGAAGCCGGGATAGAACACGTCGATCGGCGCCTGCATCACGCCGGCGATCCCGCCCAGCAGCGCCGCCATCCCCCAGATCAGGCGGGACACCATCGGGGTGCTGATCCCGATCACCTTGGTGGCGAAGGTGTCCTGCGAGGTGGCCAGCACCGCCAGCCCCAGATCCGTACGGGAGAAGAACCAGGCCAGCACCACGGCGACCACGATCAGCACCGCGACGATCAGGAACCGCTGCGGCACGATCCCGGCGCCCAGCAGCTCCATGCTGCCACCGGCCACCGCCGGCTCCAGCACCCTGGGCTCCGGCTGCGCCGCCAGCACGGTCAAGGAGATGACGAACAGCGCCACACCCACGGTGGCGACCAGCAGCGTGATCCGCGACTGCTCCAGCAGTGGCCGTACCACCAGCTGCTCGGTGAGCAGCCCGAGCAGCACCGCGGCCAGCAGCGCCGCCAGCACCGACAGCCAGTACGGCCAGCCCAGCTGCACCAGCAGCGCCCAGGTCACGAACGCCGCCACGGTGCCGAACTCGCCCTGCGCGAAGTTGAACACCCGTGTGCCCTTGTAGACGAGCACCAGCCCGACGGCGAGCAGCCCGTACACCGCCCCCTGGAACAGGCCCAGGGTGATGAAGCTCAGCGTCCCCTGCAGGAACTCTGCCATCGCGCCAGCCCTCTCTGTCCGCCCTAGAAGGAGCTGGTGAATGCCCGCTCGGTGACGTAGTAGCCGGCGGCGCTGCCGCGGGGCTGGCACACGTTGCGCAACATGTTCACCTGTCGGGAGCCGAAGTGGTTGGACGGCGAGTAAGCCAGCTCCGGGAACACGTTGGTGCGTACCCGTGCCGTCGAGGTGCTGGAGATGAACTTCTGCCGGTTCAGGTCCTTGCCGGCGCGTACCAGCAGCTGGTGCAGCACCTTCGACAGGCCCCACAGCAGCCACACGATGTCGTCGGCGCTCACCCCGGCGGCGTTCGCCGAGCGCATGAACTGCGGATCCCACTTGCCCTGCCGGGCGTCCTCGAACGCCGGGGTCGGCGACAGGAACCGGGCGTTCTCGGTGGCCCGGCCGGCCTGGCAGCCGGTGGAGGCGACGGTGTCGAGCCCCATGCTGACCCCGACGCCGACGTACTGCGGGCGGCACGCCGCCGCTGGGGCCATCTGCAGGTAGTACGTCGGCGCGGTCAGCGGGAACACCACGTCGTACTTCTTCGCCGTACCGGTGCAGAGGTTGTTGGCCATGCTGCCGCCGTCGGCGTTCTTCTCCGGCCGGAACAGCCGGCCACCGGGGAACGCCTTCTGGAACGCCTGCGCGGCGTCGTCGAAGTTCGGGGTGTTGGTGATCACCGCCGCCACCCGGGAGTTGTCGGTGACCCGCAGCTGGCCCTTGACGTACTGGGCGAGCAGCGGCACCTGGGCCGGGTACGAGTGCGAGCCGGCGAAGTAGTTGTTCAGCCCGCGCAGCCCGATCTCGGTGACTCCGGCCGACAGGTACGGGATGCCGCGGCTGGCCGCGTACCGGGCGCAGGCCTGGATCTGGTCGGTGCCGCCGCCGCCTACCAGCAGGAACGACTTGCTCTGCTCGGCCATCTGCTGGCACACCTGGCGAGCGTGCGAGGGGCGGTACCGGTCGTCGGCGAAGACCACCTTGACCTTGCGGCCGTAGACCGTCACCGGCTTGCCGTTGTCGCCGTAGTTCCAGTAGAGGTCCTTACCGGCGTTGAACGACTCGGCGCGGATCGGCGCGGCGCCGGTCAGCGGCGCGTGGATGCCGATCGTGATCGTGCTGCCGGTGACCCCGGTGGTGTCGCCCGGACCGCCACCACCCGAGCCACTGCCGGGGCCGCTGCCGCTGCCGGAACCACTGCCGGAGCCCGATCCGCTGCCGGAGCCAGGACCGGAGCCAGGGCCGGTGCCGCCGTCTCCGGTGCCGCCGTCGGCGCCGGGCTGCAGGCCGTTGCCGCTGCCGGCCGCCTGGTCGTGTACGCCCGGATACTGGCCGCAGCCGGCGAGCACCAGCGCGGTCGCCAGCACCAGGCCGGTGAGGTTGCGCGCGTTCATCAACGACCCCGCAGACTGGTCAGCCGCCGCCAGGAGCTCTTCGGATCCGGCAGCGGCCCGCCGCGGCGCGCCGCGTTGAGCTTCTTGATCCGGTCGATCACGCCGCTCCCCCCGGCCACCGCCGACCCGTCGGCCAGGGCGGTACGGATCACGAAGCCGGCGAGCAGCGCGACCGGGATCAGCAGCCACACGTACCACGGCATGGTGGGGCGGAACGGGCTGCTGTTCGCGAGGTCCGGCGGGGCTCCGGTGGCCGGGGCACCTCCCGCCGGCGCGTCGCCGACCGGGGG
>JBOGDF010000048.1:0-21228 GCA_050701635.1 Micromonosporaceae bacterium
TGGGCGATCAGCATCGGAACCGGCGTCAACCAGGTAGCGGCCCGCGCCGCCGCCGAGAACAACCAACTGCTGTTCAACCTCGCCGCGCCGCACCTCGGCCCCACGATCGTCACCGTCGGCGCATGGCTGATGGTCACCTCCGTGCTCGCGGCGTCGCTGTCGTTCCACAACGCCGTCGCCCGCTACGGCTACGCCCTCGGCCGCGAAGGCGTCCTCCCACGCGTGTTCGGCGCCACCTCCCGCCACTTCTCCTCCCCGAAGGTCGCCTCACTGGCCCAATCCGGGCTCGCCGCCGGGTTCATCGCCTGGTACGCGATAGCGGGGCTCGACCCCCTCACACAAGGGTTCTTCTGGGGCGGCATGCTCGGCGGCCTCGGCTGCCTGATCCTCTACACCCTTGCCGCCGCCGCCATCCCTGCCTACTTCGCCACCCACGCTTCCGACAGGTCGCCGTGGGTCAAATACGCCGCCCCGGCCCTGGCCTTCCTAGCGCTCGCGGTCATCACCGTGGTCGCGGTCCGCGACTTCGACGTCATGATCGGCGTCCCCGCCGGACATCCCGCCGCCCTCACGCTGCCCGCCACATACATCGCCGTCGCGCTGGCCGGCGTGGCCTGGGCTGTGTTCCTCAAGACCGCCAGGCCGAGGACCTTCCGCGCCATCGGGCTCGGCGCCCATGCCGTCACCGGCCAAACCACCACCCCCGCCGCGCTCGCCCAGGAAGGGACCGCCTGACATGCCACCCAGACTCACCGTCCGACCAGGCCGCGGCGACGAAATCGACGCCCTCGCGCAGATCATCGCCGAGGCGTTCGCACCGATCCCTCCCTCGGTGTGGCTCATCCGCGACGCCGACACCCGAGCCGAGGTGTTCCGCCCCTACTTCGGGATGTTCGTCGAACACGCACTCAAGGCCGGCCACGTGGACGTGGTCGCCTCCGCCCGCACCGACCGGCCCGTCGCCGTCGCGGTGTGGTGGGACGGCCACGACCCCGGCCCCCACGACTACGCGACCCGGCTCGCGCAGATCGTCCCACCGCACGAGCTGGAGCGGTTCGTCATGTTCGACGCCAAGATGCACAACGCCCACCCCGACGGCCCCGCCCACTTCGACTACCTCGCCTTCCTCGCGGTGAATCCCAAACTGCAACGCAGCGGGCTCGGCAGCATGCTGCTACGCCACCGCCACCAGCACCTCGACGACCATGGCCAGCCCGCCTTCCTGCAAGCCGCGTCAGCTGAAGCGAGGGACCTGTACCACCTGCGGCACGGCTACAGCGACCACGGACCACCGATCACCCTGCCAAAGGGACCCCCGGTATGGCCGATGTGGAGAGACCCACAAGGAAGGTCGACGTGACCTGCCGCTCCCTCACCACACGTAGACGTGGACTCCGGGGCGAAAGCCGCCGTTCGCCCTGGATGAGCTCAGCAACCTAGACACGTCGAAGCACCCAACTAACCGATCGCGGAAGCCTGACGGAGGTGAAGACGACATGCGCCAACCAGTTTGGCCGCCACCGCGGTGGCGGCAGCTACGCGCCCGCGACCGGCGCGGGTTCGTGGTCGTGATGCGATCCGTCGACACGCAAGAGCGGGACCGGTACTGGTGCGGCCCAGCCGCGCCGGACTCGTCAACAACGTGGCTGCGGCACACCGACCCGTTCACCGGAGCGGACACGGTGCCCAAGCACATGGCTGTGTTCAACACACCGTGGGACGCAACGATCGCGTGGGCGCGATACCTCTCCCAACGTCGTCGCCGCGGCATACCAGTGCCGGAGTTCGCGCACTTCCAGCCGCTCGACCAGCTGAGGGACTGGTCAACCGTGGCGCCCCTGCCGTCGATGAACAAGCAACCTGAGTCCCACGCGGCGATCGCCGCGCACCAAGCCGTCCCGCGCGCCAACACAGCACCCCTGCGAATTCACCTGTTGCCCGCACCCACCCGTTAGGAGCAACTCGCTGTGAAACGAATCATCCCGGTCGCAACCGTCGTCGCAGCCGCCGTGACAGTGGCCGTACTCGCCGCCCGCTACACCCAGCCCGCCCCCGGATGCCCACGATGCGGCGCGCCATGCGGCGCATGCCACCCCAAAGCCGATCCCCGGGACCACAGCGCGCTGACGGTGCCATCACCGGAGCCTGCGGATGCGTGACGCAACGGCCCATTGCCCGCCCTCCGCAGCACCCCATTCGTGCCCGCTCCTCTCACCCTGGAAGGCTGCTCGTGGTCGTGTACCTGTCGACCGGACTTGGTATCGGGATCGTCTTAGGGTTTCTCGCCGGCCGCGCATTCCAGGCCGCGCACCGCGCCTGGAAGGACTACACGGTGCACAAGGCCATGACCCCCGCGCTCAGGGCCGCCGCATGGCTACTAACCGGCAAGGCATCCGGAGTCGTCGCCCTCGCCGCCGGGCTCATCTTGTTCGCCGTCTACATCGTCGCGGGGAACAGATGAGCAGCTCCCCTCAGTTGCTCGTCCATCACGGAGCGGGAGGCCTCCGGTGTGTAGTCCTCACGCGGACAACGCTCCCCCGATCCGCCCGCTCGGCAAGCCGCGATGCTTGCCCGCGCCGATCAGTACGAGCCTGGCACCGACATGTACGAGTAGGACTTGTGGCCAAAGCTAGCGAATCCTCGCTGAGCACTCACGAGTGGGCAGTTGCGTGCCCTGCACGGCCGCCTGGCAGGCGCAGTCTTTCGCAGGAGGGGCACTGTTCCCGAACGGGACAGCCACACACGCTTGCAGAGCGTCCACGCTTTAACGACCTCACCGGATTTCACCGCGACGGCTCGGCGACTACTCAGTGTAAACGGGGTTTGCCAGACAGCAATGGTCCGGTACGGTGCCGCCCAAAGCGTCGGCCCGTACGCCACCCAGGTCGGTTGCAACAGAGGAGTGCGCTAGTGCGATTCAAGATCGTAATGGCTGGGCGAGACTGCTTCCAGTTCGTGCCGCGTAGCCTAGAATCCGTCGCGGCTCAGACAGACGAGGCGTTTGACGTCTGCGTCATAGACGACGCCTCCTCCGACCTTCGCCAACCTGACTTCATGGAGGCGTTTTGTCGGAAGGCGGGCTGGCACTTCCTCCGCAACGAAACCCACCGGGGCGCGCTCTACAACCACGTAGCGGCGGTTAACACCATGTCGCCGGAGCCGGAAGACGTCATCGCTTCCGTGGACGCAGACGACCGCCTCAGCCATCCGCAGGCGCTCACCACGGTTCGGGCGTACTACGACGGCTATCAGCCAATGTTGACCTACGGCAGCTATGTGCCAGACCCCGACGACTGGCGCGTCATGCCCGCAAAACACCTGCCGGACGACGTCATCCTGAGCAACGCCTATCGCGCCTTCTCCGCTCGTGAGGACGATGACGATCCGATCTGGTTCAACCACCTGCGCACGCTGAAGCACGACCTGTTCGCCAGACTTGATCCCGCGGTCGACTTCGTGCACGCGGACGGATCATGGCTCAAGACGTGCTACGACCTGGCGATCACGATTCCGGCGCTAGAGATGGCCTCCGGACGGCATCTCATGCTGCCGGACGTGCTGTATCTATACACCCGCAACAACCCTCTGAGTGACTGTTACGTCAACACGCACATCATCGAGCGGGACAAGGCACGCATCTTCAGCATCCCACCGAAGACGCCGCTGTTTGACATCGTGGTTCCCCCGCGGCTCGAGTCGCTCGCGTGATGCCAGGGTTGTCCCTACTAGGCACGCTGCCTGCTGCTACTCGACGAGCGGCCAGGTGCGGCGTGGCGGTCCGCCACGTGCAGGGTTACCCGGATCGGCAGATGATCCGAGCCGACTGCGGGGATCACACTTCCGTCTGCAACGGTGACGCGATCGTCCACCAACACGTGGTCGACCTGCGCGAATGGACGCCGCGCCGGCCATGTACGGCCCCGGACCGAGGGTCGGTAGGGATGCCCGAGATAGACGGTCGGCCGGCACATGTTCAGATCGCCGGCTATCACGGTGGGCTGTCCGGGGGGCCGGAGTGCTCGGACCAGTCGGCGCAGTTGTCCAGGTCCATGCGCGAGGCGGTGCGTCAAATGGACGTTGACCACCCGGGCAATCGACTCATCGTCGACCGTGACCTCGACGACCTGCGCTGCCCTCGGCCCCATGTCACCGGGCGCCGAACCGAGCCAGACGTGCTCGCGCCGAGCGACCGGCAGCCGGCTCAGCACCGCGAGACCCCACGCGCCGGGTTCGTCCATTGCGGGGTCGGTCACCACGCCAAGGTCGTACAAGCTCGTCGAGCCCCACACGTCGAGTTCGACGCAGTACCGGTAGTCGCACGCCGCCGCGGCCTCGCGCGCGATGCTCTCGGCCCCTGCCGGTCGCCAGTTCTCCTGCACCACGACGACATCTGCGTCCAGAGCGCTGATAGCCGCCGACACCGCGTAGACCGTGCCCGCGTGGTCACGCCCACAGTGCAGGTTGAGAGCTGCCAGAGCCAGCGGCGCCGGCGTCGCCGTAGTCAAGCGTCCTTCCTCTCCAAGCCGAATTGACCTCGTATCTGTCTCACCGCGCGCCCGCCCAACGGAGGAACCATGACCGAGCTGCTGAATACCTCGTCACTGCCACCAATAACCGACGATCCCGACGAAGCCAGCACGCATCTTGTCGAACATGGTGTGTGTCGACTTGAAGGAGCATTGCCGGCCAGCCGCCTCGATGTGCTTCGCCGCGAGGTCAAGGCGGCAGCGATTGCCGACGCGACCGCGGACCGATCGTACACGTACAGCCACGGCACGAATTACCGCATTTGGTCGCTTTTCAATCGCGGTGAGTGCTTCCTCGACCTTGCGGAAGATCCCTCCGCGCTACGCGTTGTCCGTTCCGTACTTGGTCAGGACGCGTTGGTGTCGAACCTGAGCGCGAACGTGACCAGACCAGGCGGCGCGGCGATGGCGCCGCACTGGGACCAGGACTGGGCAGAGCGTCCGTGGCCGCACGCGTTCGTCGCCCACGTCATCTGGATGATCGACGACTTCACCGAGGACAACGGGGCGACGTTGGTCTGTCCGGGCAGCCACCGCCTGGACGGAACGCCGCAGGGAGACTGCATGGTGCCCGCCACCGGAGCGGCTGGGACCGCTCTCGTCATCGACGGTAGGACCTGGCATGGCACCGGCCGGAACGTCACTGTGGACGTTCAGCGGGTCGGGATCCTCGCCTACTACTGCAGGCCCTACATCAGGCAGCAGGAGAACATGGCCTTGAGCCTTTCCGACGCCGTGCGCGACAGCATGAGCCCCGAGCGACGCAAGTTCTATGGCCTCGAGTTCTGGGAATACCTGAACATGGCCGGCGGTCCGCCGCAGGAACTGCCGAGGTTCTAAGCGACATGACGCCTGTCCTTCCGCTGACCGACTTCGCGACCATCATGGTCCTGTCGCCCCATCTCGATGACTCGGTGCTCTCCTGCGGCGCGCTGATTGCGGACGCGCACCATCTCGGCGTCGACGTCGTCGTGGTCACCGTCTTCAACGGTCGGCCCGTCCCGCCCGTGTCCGCCCCGGCGTCCAGGTTCCACGCTCGTTGCGGCCACACCGACGACAACGCCATGGATGAACGGGAGATCGAGGACGCCCACGCGCTCGGCGTGGTTGGAGCGAGGACCGAAAGGCTCTATCTACCCGAGGCGCTGTACCGCAAGGACCAGGACGGCAAGCCGTTATACGACTCGGACTTGGCGATCTTCATGGAGACTCTGCGGCTGTCGGATGACGAGTTGCGTGCCGTCGAGTGCCGGATCGCGGAATGCGTCGATGACGTGGACCCGGATCTGGTGCTGGCGCCGCTCGGTATTGGTGGGCACGTCGACCACCTGCTTGTGTCAGTGGCGGCGCAACGCCTGGACCGTGACGTGCTGTATTACGAGGACGTGCCGTACGTGCTCTACGAGCGCTGCAAGAACTGGCGCGACGGCATGGCCGGGCATGCGCCTCGCGTGCATGTCTGCACCGCCGAAGGGTGGTCGGCCAAGGTCTCCGGCATCGAGTGCCACCGGTCGCAGCACTCCGTGCTCTGGTACAGCCCCGACACCTGGCGCGAGGACCTGGACTCCTACGCCCGCGCCAGCGGTGGCGGGCGGCAGGCGGAGCGGTTCTGGAGCCGCCATGACAGGTGAACGGATGCGCATCACCCACGTCATCCGGGCCAAGCCGCCCGGCGAGCTAGGGGGTGCCGACCTGCATGTCCTCGACCTCGCCGCCGCGCAGGTGAGACAAGGCCACGATGTCCGCGTGATCCTTCTCGGCCCTGCCGAGATCAGTGGGTCCCTACGCGAGCGCGGCATCCCCTCCCTGCAGATCGACTCGATGTCCATGGTGGATTGGGTGCGGGCCCTCCGCTTGGCGCTACGTGCGGATCCAACTGACGTCCTGCACACACACGGATACCGCGCCGACATCATCGCTGCGGTCATACGCCCGCTCCTGCGGGGCGTGCCTCGGTGGAGGTCGGTGGTGACAGTTCATGGCTTCATCCGAACGTCGCCAGGGCTGCGGGTGTTGAGCCGACTCAACGAGTCCGTGCTCCGGCAGGCCGACGTGGTCATCGCGGTCAGCTCGGCCGAGGCGCAGCGGTTGGCGAAACTCTTGCGGCGACCAGTGTGTTTCATCCCCAACGGAGTGGCCGGGCAGGACTCGGTGCCCCGGGCGCGCGCCATGGCGAAACTCGGTAGCGAGCCCTCTCGCCGCGTCGTGGCGTTCCTCGGACGCTTGTCACCAGAGAAGCGTCCGGACCTGTTCGTCGACATGGCGGGCATCGTGGCGCGCGATCAGCCGGCCACAGACTTCGTCGTAATCGGCAGCGGGTCGCTGCTGAGCGAGATGCAGCAACGTGCCGCCGCAATGACCGGCAGCCACGTGGTATTCGCCGGTCTCGTTTCCAACGTCGCTTCACTGATGGAGGCAATCGACGTGCTCGTCTGTCCATCTGACACCGAGGGGACGCCAAGAGCAGTAATCGAAGCGATGTTGGCCGGCGTCCCTGTTGTCGCCACCCGTGTGGGCGGTGTGCCAGATCTCATCGCCGACGGGCAGACGGGAGTCCTCGTCGAGCCCGGCTCGCCCTCCGCACTGGCCGCTGCGGTCAACAGGTTGCTCCGCGACGAGACCTGGGCGCGGGCAATCGGTGACCACGCCCGCGCGTTGGCGCTGACTTCGTTCTCGGTCGAGGACATGGCGGACCGGGTGGCCGAGGCGTACCAGTCCGACCGCGCCTTGGTTCTTGCCTGGGGCACGACGGACGACCCCGGCGCAGCGGTCTTGCCTGATGATGATCGGAGGCGAGCATGACCGGGCCGTCACGTCGGATGACTTTCGGTTGGCTTGGCGAGCAACGGCTCAGGTGGACCGAGTTGCTTGAGATGACGACGCGAGTGGAGCAGCTCAACTTCGACAGCGTCTGGCTATCGGATCACCTTGCTGACGAGGAGGACGCCTGGCTGCTGGATCCCTGGACAACACTCGGTGCCATCCTCGGACGGGTTCCGCGGATCGAGGCAGGGACGCTGGTGGCGTCCAACAGCCTCCGCCCCCCGCTGCTGACCGCGCACATGGCCAGGACGCTAGCCGACATCGCACCAGGCCGATTCCTTCTGGGTCTGGGTGCCGGAGGCTCGCGCACCGAGCACCGCCGCGCCGGCGTCGCGTTCGAGCGAATCGAGCGCCGGGTCGCCGCGCTACGAGAAGCTTGCGAACTGATTCGTCGGACCACGACCACCGACTCACCGTGGCCTGACCCGCACGCCGTGCCGCAGGGTGGTCGCCCCCCGATCCCGCTCGTCCTTGGCGGCGGAGGGCCGGGCCTCTTGCGCCTGGCCGGCCGCTACGCCGACCGGTGGACTGTCTGGGGCACACCCGAGCGGCTGGCGAGCAAAGGTGCGGAGCTCTCCGAGTTCGCCCGTGATGCCGGACGAGGGCCCGAGGAGATCCGACGCGGGGCGATTGTGATGGTCCTGCCCGAACACATCCCGGAGCGGTCGACTCCGGGCTGTTGGCCGGCGGAGTTACGCGGCGATGAGGCGGCCGTCGCTGGGCAGCTGGCCCACTACGCGGCGGTGGGGGTGGACGAGGTCATCGTGTGTGACTACGGGGTGGATCCGGCCTACCGGCTTGCCGCGCTGGAGTGGTTCGCGCCGATCATGCACCGGTTCCAGGAAACGGTGCGGACGGAGGCTGCGGGGTGAAAGTGGGCGGCCCGGCGACCTCAACGGGATTCCGTGCGACCGTGGGCATCTTCGCGCACAACGAGCAGGCGACTATCCGGCAGGTGGTGGAGGGCTTTCTCGCCCAGAAGGTGTCCTCCGCCGTGCTTTGCGAGGTCGTCGTAATCTGCTGCGGCTGCACGGACGAGACCGTTCCAATTGTCCAGGAAATCGCTGCGCAGGATCCGCGGGTACGGCTCCTCGTGCGGTCGCGTCGTGAGGGCAAGGTAGCGGCGATCAACGAGTTCCTCGGGCTCGCCGAGACAGACCTGCTCGTGCTGTGCAGCGGGGATGTCGTGCCAGCAAACAACGCCGTCGAGCTGCTGGTATCGCCGTTCGTGGCGGACGACCTTTGCATGATGACCGGGCCGCGGGTGCTCGGGGCGGCGAAGTTGAGCCGTCGTCGGGCGGTCGACCACCTTCACGACATGCTCTGGTCGCTGCACCATGCGGTATCGATGCGTCGTCCCAAGCTCGGTGAGCTAGTCGCGATTCGGCGCGATGTTCTGCAGCACCGGCTCCCGGCTGGCATCCACTGCGACGAAGCGCTTATCGAGTCGATAGTTGTCAATCTGGGTGGCAGGCTCGGGTACGTCCCGGACGCGCTGGTGTACAACTTCCCGCCCGCCAGTGTGGGCGAGCTCTACCGGCAGAGGCGCCGGATAGCGGCCCAGCACAAAGCGTTGAAGCGACTGCGCGGATACAGCCCCTCGACGGCGGAGTTCCGGCTAATCGTCCCCGCGTTGCGGACGGTCCCGTGGAGCCGATTGTCACACGTACTGCTCCTGGTCGCCCTGGAGGCGATCGCCAGGGTGCACGGCCACTGGGACAACCGTTGCGGCCGGTCTTATCGACTCTGGCGGGTCGCTCGCCCAGAATCGCGCGCAGATCATCACGTTGCCCTGGACGCCTCGACTGGCGCTCTCACATTCGAGACCACGGTCCGAAGAAACGACCACGCTGAGGGGCTGAGTTGAACGGGCGCGGGGCACCTCCATCACGCAACTCGTCCACCTCCACCAAGTCGCTGGATTCCGTTCGGCGCACGTCCGCACCTGCGCTCGCTGACCGGGCGACATCGCCGGGCTTCGTCGATGAGGCATCTCCTGCACGAGCCTCCTTGCATGGCGCCCTGCTGCGGACGATGCCCAACGCGGGCTACCTCGCCCGCCTGCCGCTGTCGGACGACTCCAGCAACGTACGTGTCATTAGTGCCCCTGGCCCTGGCAAAGGAGGATGCGCGCTATGCAGAGGGTGCGGATATTCGGGATCGAGATCAACGCCGTCATGCACTGCAACCTTGCATGCGCCGGGTGCAGCCACGCCAGTCCGGTGTCGACCACGTGGAGCGCCGACCCCCGAACAGTGCACCGGGATCTGACGGCGCTGCATTCCGTCACGGACGTCGACGAGGTGCGGGTGGTCGGCGGAGAGCCCCTGCTGCACCCGCAGTTCACCGAGCTGCTGCAAGCGATCTCGGCGTCGGGTATCGATGGAACGGTACGGGTGATCACCAACGGCACACGGCTCCATCGCGCAGGGTTCGCCTGGGTTGAGCACGCCGACGAGGTCTATGTCTCCGTCTACCCGGGTGCGGCGGTACGCGCTGATGCACTGGACCAACTCCGCCGACGCGGCGAGCAGACTGGGACCCGCGTCGCGGTCAACCGGTTCACGCATTTCCGCCCCGTCGTGCCCCGGACCCGGCTGACCGTGGAGGAGACCGCAGCGGTCTTCGAGGCCTGTCAGGTCGCGCACTCCTGGAGCTGTCACACGGTCCAGGAAGGCTACGTGTATCTGTGTCCGATGACCGTTCCGGCACCGGGCCGTGACAATACGCAGGTGAGCCGGTGCGGCATCGAGCCACTCGCCACGTTGCCGGAGCGCCTGAGCTCCTTCCTCAATTCGACGGCCCCGTTGCCCGAGTGCCGTTCCTGCCTCGGGACGGTTGGACAACGCACACCGCACCGCCAGGCCAACCGCAAGACCTGGCTGCCATTGTCCACGTCGCAGATCGACTGGGACCACGTGGAACGGGTTCGCGCCGATCCGTGGGCCGACAACGGATGCGTCGACAACAGCGTGCCCCTGCGGCTGTGACACCGCCGGTCCGGTTGCCCGCATCGACTAGAGAAGGCCGACATGTTCCTTGGAATCAACTACAGCGGCATGCATGACAGCTCCGTCTGTCTGGTCGCCGCAGACGGCGACGTCGTCTACGCCGTCAGCGAGGAGCGTTTCACGCGGGTGAAGCAAGACGGCCGGTTTCCGCACCGCGCCCTGGCCGGTGTCGACCTCGGCCAGGTATCTGCCGTCGGCGTGCCATACCTCGCAGAGGCAGGTGACCCAGTCCCCAGCGACGATATCTTCCGAGCGCTGTTTCATCCCCTACCGGGTTACGGCGTCGGGTCCTTCCCGCTCGTGTGGCGTGAGCGCCTCGATGCTCTGGGACGACCGTTGTTGTTCTTCGACCACCACGACATGCACGCCTACTCGGCGTTCGTGCTGTCGGGATACTCCGAAGCGCTCGTCCTCACATGCGACAACGGCGCATACACCTGCCCGGTGACCACCGCCGTGTTCCACGTCCGGAACGGCGAGGTCAAGCGCATCGCAGCCGCCGCGTACGGCGAGTTGGACACGCTCGGAGCGCTCTACGCGGACGTGACCGCCCTGCTCGGGTTCACGCCGTGCAAGCACGAAGGCAAGGTCACCGGTCTGGCGGCATACGGCGCATCCCGCCCGGACTGCCGCCGGGACCTTTGGGAGTTGCACCGTCGTATGCGGACTCAGCTTCCCCGCCCATATGGCTGGATCGGCTTCCTTGACGAGGATGTCGCGCCGTTCTACGAGCCGAACCTCTACCAGATCGCCCAGTACCGCAGCGACCTGCCCTATTCCGACGCCGACATCGCCAGGGCGGCGCAGGACCTTCTCGAGGAGAAGCTCGTCGCCATCGCTCGCTGGGTGCGGCAGGAATGCGGCGGCGAACTGCCGCTTCTGCTGTCCGGGGGCGTCTTCGCCAACGTCAAGCTCAACCTGGAGATCGCCCGTCTGGGCTTTCCGGCGCTGTTCGTCTGCCCGCCTATGGGCGACGAAGGACTGGCGGTCGGCGCCGCCATGGCCGCGTTCGACTTGCACGGTAGAAATCATCGCGTCCTCACCACTGACCTGCTCCGCCGAATGCCGACGAGGGACACCCTGGCGCTCGGCCCGACGCCCTGTGACGACGCCGCGTCGGTCCTCGATGCGGCCGGGCTGGTACACGAGCGTCTGACACAGGGGGAGGCATGTCGGCGGCTGGCAGACGCGCTGGACTCCGGAAAGTTCGTCGCCGTCGCACGAGGTCCGCAGGAGTTCGGTCCGCGGGCGCTCGGCCTGCGGTCCGTTCTCGCCGGAGCTGACGACGCCTCGCTCAACAAGCGGCTGAACGACCAGCTCAGGCGCACGGAGTTCATGCCGTTCGCCCCGCTGCTGCGCGAAGAACGCTTCGCGGACGTCTTCGACGTGAGTACGGTGCCGACTGACGTTGCGAACTGTGTTCGGTTCATGACGATCTGCCTGCCGGTGCAGCAGTGGGTCGCCAAGGCGTGCCCGGTGGTGGTGCATGTCGACGGCACCGCACGACCGCAGGTGGTCCGACAGCGCGACGATCCGTTCCTCCACTCATTGCTCGTCGAATACGAGCGGCGCACCGGCCTGCCGCTGCTGGTCAACACGAGCTTCAACATCCATGACGAACCCATGGTCTCAAGCGCTGCCGACGCCATCGCCGCGTTCCTGGCGGCGCAGCTGGACCTACTGCTCATCGACGACTGCCTGGTGGAGCTTGACCAGAACCCAGCTGCCCGGCGCTTGGCCCGGATCTGTCGTCGTCCCGATGGACAGGTCGCGAAGGCCCGGCACGCTGCCTTGAACCGCAGCTTTGGCCGGCAGATCTTCGAAGGGCCGGGCCGCTTCAACGACTTCGCGCCGCGATCTCGAGAACGCCCCGACCGCGGTGCCGACGCAGCACCGAGAACCACGCTCTGATGCCGATCCCGGACGTCAGCGTCCACGTCTATTGGAGGTTTTATGCTCACTGCCGACGAACTCGACCTGTTTCGACGTCGAGGCTGGGTAATCCTGCCGGACTTCCTCGCCGCAGACCTCGACACGATCCTGGACGACCTCCTGCAGATCTTCCCCTCCCCGGAGGACTACTGGGCCGACCCGAGCCAGTTTCCCGACCTGCAGGGAGGCCAGTTCGACTCGGTCCGGACGATCCCCACCGGCGTACCGCACCTGGACCGGCTCCCCTTCGACCGGCATGTCCGGGACATCGCCGAGCAGGTCACGCAGTCGACCAACCTGCGTCTCATGCGCGGCGGGTACCAGTCGAAGTTCAGCGGCGCCGCCGACTTCGAGCAGATCCTCCATCTGGATTACACCAATCACACCCTGGTTGTGCTGCCGGACGAACCGACGTCGACGATGGTTGGCTTCTTCGCCTACTTCACCGACGTCACCGCAGACACGGGTCCCACCATGGCGGTGCCCCGCACTCACTCCGGCCACCTGCGTATCACGGACACTCATCTTGAGCGCGACGAGTGGCCGGAGATCTACATGCATGAGGAGCCACTGCTGTGCAAGGCGGGCTCGATGCTGGTCTACGACTACCGGACGCTGCACCGCGGCAGCACACTGCACGGATCGGCGGTTAACCGGCTGACGCTGAGCTTCGCCTACGGCGTCGCGGCACCCTGGCACGGGTTCTACTCCTGGCCGAACCGCGCCGACGAGCCCACTGTCAGGGACCTCATCGCCACCCTGTCACCGGACGAGCGGGTGCTGCTGGGCTTTCCCCCAGTCGGAGACCCCTACTGGACCCCCGCAACCGTTGACGCGGTCAGCCGTCGCTATCCGGGATTCGACGGCTCCCCGTACCACGCGGCACTGCCCGCACACACGTAACAGCGCCGGAGTGGACGGCAGGTACGCCCAGCCACTCCGGCCGCGCTCCGCGAACGGGACAGTACAGCGGCTGTTCAACGGCCCGTCCGGACCGCGACCGGTGCCGCATTGACCGAGACATCCCTGGAGGCGAGAACCTGATGCAGGAAGGCATCCATCTGCACCGCCCGCCCACGGTAATGGTGGGCCTCACCGCGCCGACCGTTCTCAGGCGGACACCCTTCGGCGCGGCGTCGGCGTGCCAACGCCACGAAGGCGACGAACGCAGCCGCGATGGCAGCCTGGTCGCCGTTATCCACGACCAGCACGTCGGGCACGCCGTCCAGCAGATGCGCCGCTGCGCCGTCCGCGTGGGCCACAGTGAGGATGGGCCGGTCAGTGCCCAGATACTCGTACACCTTGGTCGGAAGACGGTCGCGGTCACTGTCGAGAGGCGGAAGGACGGCCATCAGCCCGTCGGCCCGGTGCATAGCGGTGAGCGCTTCGGAGTACGACCCGGCGGGGGTACGGCGGATGAGGTCGCCGAGGCCCCAACGTTCCAGCTCATGGACCAGTTGCTCGGGAAACCCATCGCCCATGAACTCCAGCTCGATCCCGACGAGGGCTTCAGGATGATCATCCTGCACCAGCCGCAGGGCCGCGATGAGGTGGTGTGGGGTGTAGAAGTGATAGAAGAACCCCGTGTGCAGCAGACGCAGGGTGGAGTCGGTTCCACTGGGCGGCATCTGCTCGACGTCTTCGAGATCTACACCATTGCGAATGTGCACGATGGGCTTGCCGGCCGTCTGTTCGGCGAACGTTGCCGCCAGCCGCCCGATGTGAGCTTCTCCGTTGACGATGATCGAGCCGGAAGATCCGCGCAGCAGCGCCGCCTCCAGGCGCCTTGTCAGTCCGAATCGCGCCCGAGTCACCAGGTCGTTTCTGGGCCTGCCGTCCGCATCCCCCATCCAGAAGGCCCCGACCGTCCACGGATCGCGGTATTCCACCACGTAAGGGACACCGCGCAGGCGGCGCAGCAGCCACCCGACGGTGCCCGAAGCGGCGGGCGGCAGCGACACGATGGCCACGTCGATCCGCCGCCTTCGGTGTGCCCACAGCGCGGCCCGTACCGCTGGGACGACCCAGCCGATCTTCGAGGACTCGATCTCCTGCTCCTCGTATGCGAAACCACGGTCGAGCAGCGTCGGGTCCGCCGAGCGGCGGCGCGTGAGACGTTCCCAACCACGCCGCATGAGTCGAACGGAGCCCCCGACCATCTTCAGCAACCATCCCAGGCGCCATTCTCGGACTCGGAGCACCTTTGCGTCGCCCTTAGCGGAAAGCCGATCGTCAATATGGCCCGGCACTTTCACGGTCAGTACTGTGACCGTCCAGCCGAGGCGTCGCAAGTACTTCGCCATCTTGACCGGGCGAGGTACACCGCCTCCGGCCATGGGCGGAAAGAAGTAGTTGACGAGAAGGACATGTCGAGAAGGGCCGGATTCTTCATCCGAGCCGTTTCCCGATGCACGTCGTTGGAGGTCCATTGAAACGGTATACACCATCCCCACCACATTTGTCGACATCGAGAACATCCTGGCCACGACCGTAGGAAGTTGGTGGACACGACATGCTCGACAAAGAGCGCTACCTGTTCGACCTCAATGGCTACATCGTGCTGCGTTCCGTCCTGAGCGCCGCGGAGTTGGACGCGCTGCGGGCCGAAGTGCGCGATGCCGGAGTAGAGGCAGCGCTGAATAGGCAGAAGTACCTGCACGTCGGTTTTCCTCGTGACTACTATGACGACGGTGAATGGACTGGAGAGGGTGGATACCGGTACTCGTCCGACTCGTTCATCCTCGACTGGGGACCGTCGACCAGGTCGCTCGTGGCGCACCCACGCCTGCTGAGCTACTTGTGCGCGCTGGTCGGATCCGATTTCAGGCTCGACCACGCGTATGGGGTCTTCTCCCGCCGCCGCACTCTGTCCCATGCCCTCCACAACGGCGCAACCCCGTTTGACCCGACGCAAATGTACCTATACCGAGAGGGCAGAATGCACAACTCAATGGTGGTAGTGCAGTACGCCCTCACCGAGGTAGGTCCGGAGGACGGCGGATTCTGTTGCATTCCCGGTAGCCACAAGTCAAATTTCCCATTGCCTGCCGACATGCCACCGCTGGACGAGCTGGACGACGAATGGAGCGTCCACGTCCGCCGAGTGCCGATGAAGCAGGGAGACGTGCTCATATTCACCGAAGCGGTCACCCACGGGGCCCTTGGGTGGCGTGGCAGCGGTGACCGGATGGCGTTGTTGTTCAAATACTGCCAAGGCGCCCTCCAGTGGGAGAAGGACTCGCCGTTCGTGTCCGACGGGCACAGCTGGACCCCCCTCGAACGTCGTGTTATGAGCGGACCGTACGCCGGTGGCCGGGCGCCTGTGGTCTCAGCGGACGGGGCATAACGGGATGGTGCGCAGAGGAAGAGTAATTTCGTGGCCCAGCCCAGGCACTACCGAAATCGTTGAAACTACGGCGGAGTCGGTGGAGCCCGGCCAGGCGGTTGTGGAGGTGTGGCTAAGCATGTCGAACCCGGGCACGGAACGCGCCCGGTATTTACAACTGCCCAACGCCTCCATCGGATTTCCGCATGTGCCGGGATCGGGGGCCGTCGGGTGCGTCGTCGATGCCGGCACCGGATTGCGCGCCGGTGAGCTTGTGGCGGTCCGCGCGGGGACCCACGCGAGCCTGATGGTGGTTCCGGTTGAGCGGCTGCATGCAGTACCTGAAGGCGCCCACTACGTGGACGCCGCGCTGTGGCAGATGGGCCTCATCGCAATGCACGGGCTCGGCATGGGCCAGTACGTGGCGGGCGAGCCGGTGGCCATAGTGGGTACCGGCCTCGTCGGAGCGATGGCGCGCCGCGTCGCCATCGCCCGCGGCGCCACAGAGTGCACCGCCGTCGCCATGTCGACAGCGAAGCAGTGGAGCGTCGCGCACGAGCCCGCCACCAGGTTCGTCACGGCTGACGCGGCCGGCGCCGCGCATGGCCAACATCCGCTGGTCATAGACGCGACCGGAACGGCGGCTGGCCTGGCGACTGCAATGGCCGCGGTTGCGGACGGTGGCCGGGTGGTGTTGCTCGGATCACCACGAATTCCCACGGCACCCGTTCCGGTACGTGACCTCCACGAGCGTGGCCTGCGTCTGGTAGGGGCTCACATCGATACCCTCCGGGACGCAGGTGCCGTTAAAGGCGAAGACCTGCTCGCCAAGTACACGGACGAGTACTTCTCCTTGATCGGCACTGGCAGGCTCTCAGCCGCCGACCTCGTGACGGTGTTCACGCCGGGCCAAGCCGAGTTGCTCTACCGCCAGCTCATCGATGATCGGTCCCTCGTCTGTGCCGCCGTGACATGGCGCCGCGCATCGCTCGGTCGATTCGCGCCGACGCGCGGTGGCCACATGGTTGTCCGCGAGCCGGAGCCCCCGATGCGGTTCGCGCTGGTGGGGTGCGGAGACATCGGCTTTCAGAACGCGGAGGCGCTTGGCCGGTCGACCCGAGCCACGCTCGTCTCATGCTTCGACACCGACCCGACGCTGTCCGCTGCTTTGGCCGACCACACGAGAGCGCACCGCGGCGCCGGCCTCGCCGACCTTCTCAGCGATCCGGGCGTCGACGCCGTGCTTGTCGCCACTCCCCACGACACCCACGAGCGGATCGCCCTTGCCACCCTGGATGCCGGCAAACACCTGCTGCTGCAGAAGCCCTTAGCCGCAGACCTCGCCGCCGCCAAAAGGATCACGAGGGCCGCCGGCCGGGCATCGTCCACAACGAGCGTGCTCTTTCCAGGTCGGTACGAGGCGGCGTACAGAAACGCGCGCCGCGCGCACGATCAACGGCTGATTGGTGAGCCCTCGGGCCTCATCGCGACGTACCTGGTGGACAAGCCGCCGTCGTACTACCGCGGGGGTTACAGCATGCGGTCGGCATCCACATGGCGCTTATCGAAGGCCCGATCCGGTGGCGGGATCCTCATCATGAACCTGTTGCATCACCTCGACGCCGCGCAGTCACTGTTGAGGGCGGACGCCGAGTGGGTGTTCGCGCAGACTGCCGCCTCGCCGCATTCAGCGGAGATCGAAGACTTCGCCTCGGTGATGGTCAAATTCGGTAAGACGGTCGCGACGTTTGTGGGTGCGGCCAGCGTTCCGGGATCGCCGGGCGAGCAGTTCCGCTTCTGGGGCACGGCCGGCCACTGCGTTGTGTACCCACGGTGGCGGTTCGCCTCGGCTGCCCGCCGGGACATCGATGTGTGCGGGAGGCCGGAGCCCGATGATCCGCAAGCTGCGGCCATCGACAGTTTCGTCGATGCGGCGCGGGCCGGACGCGATCCCGACGTGACAGTCCAGGACGCACTGGGCGTGCAGGCGATCGTGGCTGCCGCCTACGAGTCAGCCCGCACGGGGCTGCCCGTCCGCCCGGTGACGCTGTTGGAGGAGGTCTGATGTCCTGGTTGTGGGCCACTGCCGACCGCTCCGGGCTGGTCGTCCCCGCCGGTGCCATCTCAGACGGCTACGTGGCCTTCCTCAACGGTGGTACGGAAGCCGAGTTGTGGGGTCGGACTTACCGGGCCGGACCCGATGCCGAGCGGTCCGCGGCTACTGAGTTCCTCGCGACGGCGTACGCGAGCGTCTCTGCCGCCGACCCTGCACCGGGCGCAGCGGTGGCCGTGCTCGGTGAGGGGCTGCTGGCTCACCTCATCAGAGGCCTGCTTCCGGACCTGTCGCCCGGTGAGCGGGACGTGGTGATCGACACAACCGGGTCTCCGGACTGCATCAGGCGGGCGGTCGCCACATTGGCCCGGCTCGGTCACCTCGTCCTGGCGGCGCCTCCGCGCACAGCTGACATTGATCTCGCCACGTATCAGGATCTGCACGTCCGTGCGCTGACAGTCACCGGTGTCGGCTGGGTGTCGGACCCGTCGGACGCAGTCATGGGCGATGGTGCCGTCAACGCCGCCCTGGAGCGTCTCGTTCGTGGCAGCCCTGGGCGTCCGGCGCAGGCCGGTGCCTGGTACGCCGTACACGGCGGGGAGCCGGCATGAGGCGCGCGACGGTCTTGCACTATGTCACGCAGTGGATGTGGCTGAGCGACAGCTTTGTGTTCGGCCCAATCGCGGCGAGCCGGCACCGCACGGTCGTCGTCAGCCGGATGGCGGTCATCAACGAGCACGTGTATCCACCGCCGCCTGATCTGCTGAGTCTCGGGAGCGACGCTCCCGCAGAGGGGCCTCACACCGCCGCGGTCGTCATCGAACGGCTGGGCCAGATTCGGCCCGACCTGGTCCACGTCCATCACGGCTACAGCCTCCCCGACGCGGCAGCCGTCGCGGACGCCTTCCATGTGCCGCTCGTGGTGTCCTTCTGGGGCTACGACGTGACCGCGCTGCCCGGCAAAGATCCGCGACGGCTCTACCCACATCTCGGCGCGCCGGACGTCGTCGTTGTGCCCTCGCGGTTCCTGGCCGGCAAGGTGCTGTCGCTCGGGGTTGAGCCAGAACGGATCCGGATCGTGCCGGGCTCAGTGGACGGCCGATTTTTTCGGTCAACGCCGTTACCCGCTGAACCGCGGGTGGCCTTCATTGGCCGGTTCGTGCCGAAGAAGGGCACCGACACGTTGCTTAAGGCCTGGATGCTCGTACGACGGGTCGTCCCGAACGCCGAACTGACCCTTCTCGGTTACGGAGACGCGGTGCCCGCTTCTGACCCGGCAATGGGGATCCGCGTCGAGACGCCGGAACCGGTTGACCCACGTTGCCAGGTCGACGACCTTATCCGCTGGTGTCGGGTATACGTGTCGCCAAGCAAGACTGGTCCCGACGGGGATTCCGAGTCCCAGCACATTGGGAACCTGGAGGCCCAGGCGGCCGGTCGCGTGGTGCTAACTACGGACCATGGTGCCATCCCGGAGTTTGTCGACGACGGCATCACCGGCGTTGTCGTCGCGCAGGACGATCACGCCGCGCTTGCCACAGCCTTGATCGATCTCTTGCGTGACTCGCGACGTTGCCGCCGTCTCGCTCGCGAGGCGGCCGCGGCAGCTCAGCAGTTCGACGTCGCGACGATCACCGAGGCCCACGACATGCTGTACTCACAGCTTCTCGACGGACTATCCGGGAGGCGCTGATGCCTGGGCGCCCTTGGGCAGGCCAGACGTGTATCTGATCAGCGCTCTACGGGCACGGAACCGCGCTGGTCGCGGGTCCGGCCAGCGCTTCGTCTGCCGGTCCCGGCCCCGTGTCTTATCCTTCGACGGTGCACGCCGATACGCCTGAGCCCGCTAAGAACGTCCGACGCGACGCCCGTTCGCGAGGCGACCGTAGCGGCACTCGGCGATCGGACAACCGATCGACGGCAGGTCGGAAGCCATCCGGCGGCCAGGTGCGCTCGAGGAAAGCAAGACGGCCGGTACCGCCCGCCCCGGGCCTGGATGGCGGCCGCACCGGACAGCCAGAAGCAGGCTCAGAGGAGACCGTCCGTCCGGGTACGACTCGGATGTTCGCCAGCGTCGTGCCCGGCATGGCGGCATTGGTCACCCGGCAACTCGACCAGCTTCCTGGGATCCTCGTCACCGACGCAGGTTTCGACGGCCGCTCGGACCTGGTGCTCTTCGACGTTGATCGAGGTCACCGCAAGGTGCTCTGGTCGCTGCGCACCATCGAAGACCTGTTCGTGGAGGTCGGCCGGACCATGCGGTCAAGCGGTGACAGACCGCACTGGATCGCCGGACGAGTTTGGCGCCCGCAACGCGTCGAAAAGGCTCTGTCGGTGTGGTCCTCCGAGGTCCGCCCCCTCGCTGGAACGATGACGTACCGCGTCATCGCCCGCGTGCTACAGGAGCGGTCCTTCCTCCGGACGGAGCTACGCAAGGCGTTCACCCAGGCGATCTCCACCGACAAGCCGAAGTGGCGATTGTCCGACCCCGCGCAGGTCGAAGTCTGGGTCAGCGAATACCAGGCCGGCCGGATCATCGGTGGACTTCGGCTGTCCGACGCCTCGATGCGGCAGCACCGAGGGCGTGAGGTGGAGCGCGCCGGTGCGTTGCGGCCCACAGTCGCGGCGATGATGGTGACCCTCGCCGGCCAGCCGGACGGCGCCCTGCTCGACCCGTGCTGCGGCTCCGGCACGATCCTTGGCGAGGCCCTCGCACTCGGGTGGCGAAACGTCCGGGGAGGCGACATCGACCCCGAAGCGGTGGAGATCGCGAGACGGAACGTTCCCGGTGCCCGAGTAGATCAGTGGGACGCGCGGCAGCTCAACCTGCCCGACTCCTCAGTTGGTGCTGTCGTCGCCAACCTCCCGTTTGGCCAGCAGTTCGAGGTCCAAGGGTCGATGTCGAAGTGGCTGACCGACGCGCTTGCCGAGATGGCGCGGGTCACCCGGCCGGGTGGACGCCTGGTCCTGCTCGCGCCGAAAATTCCCAGCAGTGCCTTCCCCACAAGCGTCAGGCTCCGCAGCAAGGATTCCCTCCGGCTGCTCGGGACGCGGACGGCACTGTGGGTGCTCGATCGCACTGGGGACATGGATAACGACCGGTGATCTCACGGTGGCCTCACATGCGGCCCGCTTGGCGGCTGGTTCTCCGCGCAACCCGCGCGGAGTCGTGGTTGGGGTGGCGCTGACCAGCCGGCTCGCGTTCCTGCAAGCCGCGACCTGACGGGATGGACCTGGGCAATCTGTCCTTCCTTCGTGGCGTGTGGGCGCTATGTAGCTGGCTGTGCTCAGTCCGACGGAGGATTTCTCCGACAAAGGGCTTCCTACGGTGCGCGTTCATGGTGTAGCAATGAGTGGTCTGCCTCTGGTCGCGGTGTTGATCAGCTGAGGGCGGCGGGGACTTCCCATGGTGGGCTTGCGATGTGTTCGAATGGGGTGTCCGGCCACGGGGTTGTTGGTGACCGGTTTGGTGCTCGCCGTGCTCGTATCCGCTTGCAGCCCTGGTGGCGAGGCCCGTCCCCGACCGACTGCGACACCTTCCCCATCGACCGCCTCGAG
>JBOGDF010000049.1:0-21227 GCA_050701635.1 Micromonosporaceae bacterium
ACGGCGATCTTGTTGGGTGGTGCGGCGTCAGCGGCGTCAGCGGCGGGGTGGCTCGGTCCAGGGACCGCCTGAGTCCGCGGCGCCGGGTAGGCGGGTGGTGCGCTCGCCCTCGTCGAGGTCGGCACCGGGGCGCCACGCCGGCTCGTGCGACTCGGGCCACGGCGGAGCGGGGCGGGTCGGCTCGTCGGAGACGTACCCGAAGGCTTCGTACCGGCTCTGGTCCGCGCCGGCCGGAGGGGTGCCAGCGAACGCACGGGTCGGCTCCTCGCGGCCCAGCGGCCGGCCCGCCATGATCGGGTCGTCCGCGCCGAAGCTCTGCCGGGCGCCGGCCGGCGTCGGGGCGCCGATCGGGGCAGCGCTGTCGGACAGGAAGGTGTCGTCGGGCTGCTCATACTTCGGCCACTTCCGCCACCGGCCGATGCTGAGCAGCGCCACCACCAGGGAGGTGCCGAGCACGGCGGCCAGCCCCGTCGTGGCGGGGGCGATGATGATCATGCCACCCGGGGCGCTGAGCAGCTCGGTGGAGCCGAGCTTCGGGAACGCGGTGGGCCGGTAGACGTACAGCAGCTGCCCGCCGAGCAGCAGCAGGCCGGCGACCAGCGGACCAAGCGGGGAGATCCGGGTGCTGGCGATCAGCCCCACGATCAGCCCGGCCGCGGCCAGGATCGCCACGGCGGTCAGCGCGGCGCCGGAGCCACCGCCGTCCGCCATCGCCTGCGAAAGTTTGACTTGGCCGAGCCCGGTCGCGATCCAGACCGCAGGAGCGATCACCAGGCCGGCGAGGAGACTCAAGAAATGTCGCACGGGGAATGCCTTCCCTGGGGGACGGTCCGTCTGGCACCGTACCTTCTCTGGTTATGAGCGAGAACCCCAGCCCGGATGCCAAAAAACCGACATCGGCATCCCGCGTCACGCTGAGCCGCATCATGTCGGCCATCGATGTGAACCTGTACGGCACCGTCCACGGCGGTGTGATCATGAAGTTGATGGACGACGCGGCAGGGGCCGCGGCGGCCCGTCACAGCGGCGGCAACGCGGTCACCGCCGCCATCGACGAGATCGCATTCCTGGAGCCGGTACGCGTCGGGGACCTCGCGTACGCGCACGCCCAGGTGAACTGGAGTGGCACCAGTTCGATGGAGGTCGGCGTACAGGTGCTGGCCGAGCGGTGGGACCAGGCCGGCACCGCCCCGGTACGGGTCGCCACGGCGTACCTGGTCTTCGTCGGCGTGGACCCGGACGGCGAGCCGAGGCGGATCCCCGCCGTGCTCCCGGAGACCGACACCGACGTACGCCGCTTCCGCGAAGCCGAGATCCGCCGCGAACACCGGCTCGCCCGCCGCGCCGCGATCCTCGCCTCGCGCGGCTCGGGGTAGCCCGGTCGACCCGCGCCCGCGATGTGGGGAGACGGCAGAACGGCCCGCCACACTGTGGTGCCAGAGCCCGCTGCGCGGGGCGGCACCCGGCCGGGCAAGATGAGCGGAGTCCCCGACGACCGCGGTGGAGGAGCCCTCATGACCTTTGGTGACGTGCTGTGGCGGCCGCCGGCTGACGTGCTCGCGACGTCCCGGATCGGCGACTATCTGCGGTGGCTCGCCACGCACCGGGGTGTGCAGGCGAGTGACTACGACACGCTGTGGCGCTGGTCGACCGAGGACCTCGCGGGGTTCTGGTCGTCGATCTGGGACTACTTCGGGGTGGTCGGGCATTCCCCGTACACCCGGGTGGTCAGTGGACAGATGCCGGGCGCGCGTTGGTTCGACGGGGCGACGTTGAACTACGCGGAGAATCTGCTGCGGATGCCGGGGCTGGCCGGTGACGCGGTGGCGGTGATCAGCCATTCCCAGACCCAGGGCGCGTGCGCGTTGACCGCCTGGGAGCTGCGGGATCAGGTGGCGCGGGCCCGTGCGGGGCTGCGCCGGCTGGGCGTGGGCCGGGGTGACCGGGTGGCGGCGTACCTGCCGAATATCCCGGAGACACTGGTGTTGATGCTGGCCACCGCCAGCCTGGGGGCGATCTTCTCCTCGTGCGCGCCGGAGTTCGGCACCCGCAGCGTGGTCGACCGGTGGCGGCAGATCGCGCCGAAGGTGCTGGTCGCGGTCGACGGCTACCGGTACGGCGAGAAGCCGATCTCCCGGCTGGCCGAGGTGGCGGCGATCCGGGAGGCGCTGCCGAGCCTGACGCACGTGGTGTCGCTGGCGTACCTGGAGAACGGGCTGCCCGACGCGCTGCCGTGGTCGGCGCTGGTGGCGCAGCCGGCGGTGCTGGCGTTCGAGGCGGTGCCGTTCGATCACCCGCTGTACGTGCTGTACTCCTCGGGCACCACGGGGCTGCCGAAGCCGATCGTGCACGGCCACGGCGGGATCCTGCTCGAACATCTCAAGGCGCTGGCACTGCAGATGGACCTGGGTCCCCGGGACCGGTTCTTCTGGTTCACCACCACCGGCTGGATGATGTGGAACTACCTGGTCTCTGGGCTCGCGGTGGGCAGCGCGATCGTGATGTTCGACGGCGACCCCGCCAAGCCGGATCTGGGCGAGATGTGGCGGTTGGCGGCGGACTCGGGCGTGACGTATTTCGGGACCTCGGCGCCGTACCTGCTCGCCTGCCGCAAGGCCGGCCTGGTGCCGCGGCAGATCGCGGAGCTGGGAGCGGTGCGCGGCCTCGGGTCGACCGGCGCGCCGTTGCCCGGCGAGGGATTCCGCTGGGTGTACGACAACGTCGGCGCCGACCTGCAGCTGATGTCCTTTTCCGGCGGCACCGACCTGTGTACGGGCTTCGTCGGCGGCGCCCCCCTGCTCCCGGTGTACGAGGGCGAGATCTCGGGACGCTGTCTGGGCGCGAAGGTCGAGGCGTACTCCCCGGAAGGCAAACCGCTGGTCGGTGAGCTGGGGGAGCTGGTGATCAGCGCCCCGATGCCGTCGATGCCGATCGGGTTCTGGGGCGACACCGACGGCACGCGCTACCGGGAGGCGTACTTCGACGTGTTCCCCGGCGTGTGGCGGCACGGCGACTGGATCACCATCACCGAACGCGGCTCGTGCGTGATCACCGGCCGCTCCGACGCCACCCTCAACCGGGGCGGGGTACGGCTCGGCACCGCCGAGTTCTACTCCGTCGTGGAAGGCCTCGACGAGGTGGTCGACTCGCTGGTCGTACACCTCGAAGACACCGAAGGCGGCGCCGGCGAGCTGCTGCTGTTCGTCGCGTTGGCCGACGGCGTGAGCCTCGACGAGCCGCTGCGCAAGCGGATCGCGGGCGCGCTGCGCAGCAGCCTCTCGCCCCGCCACGTACCCGACGAGATCCACCAGGTCGCCTCCGTGCCACGCACCCTGTCCGGCAAGAAACTCGAAGTCCCGGTCAAGAAGATCCTCACCGGTACGCCCGCCGACACCGCCGCCGCCAAAGGCGCGCTCGCCAACCCCGAGTCGCTGACCGACTTCGAACGCCTCGCGTCTGTCCGCTCGGCCTGACCGACCGGGGCTGGCGGACCCTGGACCGGTTAAGTGACCGACGCCACATGACTACTCTTCGTGTCGTTGTGATTTCAACCTGATACTTCCCTGTCCCGACCGCGTTGACGGCGTGGGCGGCATCGCGCCGGAGTCTGTCCAGGTCGGGGCGCCGAGACCGGTGTGGAGCCGTGGCCGGCGGGCCGTGCGGGAAAACGATCAGCAGCCGCGCCATCGCCGGCAACCTGGCAATACCGGCTATAAGCCGTAATTCGGGTCGAGCGTCACTCCGAGTGAATAAGTGCCGTATCAGCCCGGGCGTCGAGACTTGTTTCGTAGGCCATCGGGCCTGTCTACTTTCGTTCCGTCGGACAACGGCAAGCAAGACACGTACGGAGGTTCGGTGGATGCGTCTGCTCCGCAGCGCTGGTCGCGACGGTGTGGGGGGCCGTCGCGACTCCGCCGGGCACTGTCGACTTGATTCGCGACCGCGCCGGTTCCGAGGCTGGCCGGTCCTCCCCAGGGTGGGCGGCGTCGCTTCGGCGACGCCGCCCATTGGGGCCCGTCGCCGAAGCGATCCCGGGTCACGCCGTGGCGGTGATCCGCTCCTGATCCGTACGGGTGGCCAGCTTCGCCTCGTCGGTATTGCGACACAGCACCACCGACGCGCCGGCCGCCAGCGGTGCGAGCAGCCAGTCCAGTGGCCGGGCCGGGCGGTCGGGGGAGTCGGTGATCAGCAGCCGGCCGCCGGCGGCGAGCCCGAGCGCCTCGGCCCGCTCCCGCCCGGCGCCGGCCAGTGCCGCGTGGCTGAGCGGCCCGCGCGGCAACCCGACCAGCGCGGGCGCGTCCGGCTCCACCGGCTCGGCCGGTACGAAGCGGTCGCCGTACTGGCGTACCTCCACGGCGTAGTCGGCGAAGCCGGGCGGTACGTCCCGCAGCGGGGCGCCGAACGGGGCGAGCGAGAGCAGGTAGCGCTCGTCGGCGGGCCAGCCGCGCGCCTCGTCGGCCCGGTCCGCGGCGGCGAACACCACGTCCACCGGGGACGCGGAATCCGAGCGTGCGCCGTGCGCGGTGCCGAGACCGGCCGCCCAGCAGCCGAGCAGCACCCCGGCGGTCTGCCAGTGCGCCGGCAGCAACGCCACCGCGGTGTCGCCCGGGCTCAGCCCACAGCCGTCGACCAGCAGGTTCGCGGTCTTCGCCACCCAGTTGTCCAGGGTGGCCAGCGACAGCTCGGTACGCTCGCCGGTGGCGTCGTCGTAGTACGTCAGGAACGGCCGTGCCGGGTCATCGGCGACAGCGGCGGCGAGCAGCCCCGCGGGTGTCTGTGACATGGGATCCAGTCTCTCGGGAGGGCGGCGGGACCCTCAGCCCGGGGTGACGATGCGGTGGTCGAAGGCGTACACGATGGCGGCGGCGCGATCCCGCAGGTCGAGCTTGGCGAAGATCCGCCCGATGTGGCTCTTCACCGTGACCTCGGAGATGAAGAGCTCGTCGGCGATCTCGGTGTTGGACCGGCCCCGCCCGATCAGCGCCAGCACGTCCAGCTCCCGCGGAGTGAGCTGCTCCGGGGTGTCGGCCGGCGCCGCGGAGCCCACCGGCACCGACCGGTACGCCGCCAGCACCCGCCCGGTGACCGCCGGGTCCAGCAGCGCCTCGCCGGCCGCGACCGTACGCACCGCGCGTACCAGCTCCTCGGCGGGGGAGTCCTTCAGCAGGAAGCCGGCGGCGCCGGCGCGCAGCGCACCGGAGAGCAGCTCGTCGTCGTCGAACGTGGTGAGAACCAGTACGGGCGGCGGCGCGGCGTGCCGGCGCAGCCGTTGGGTGGCCTCGATCCCGCCGATGTGCTTCATCCGCAGGTCCATCACCACCACGTCGGGCTTGGCCTCCTCGACCGCCCGCTCCACCTCGCTGCCGTCGGCGCACTCGGCGACGATCTCGAAGCCGTCCTTGCGGCGCAGGATCCGGCGCAGCCCGGAGCGCACCAGCTCCTGGTCGTCGACGAGCATCACGCGTACCAGCGGCTCGATCACTGCTCGGCCGCCGTCGCCGTACGCCACTTGAACATGCTGAGCTTGTCGCAGGCCTCGGGCTCGGGTGCGGGACGGGGCAGCTTCACCTCGACCAGCCAGCCGTCGGACTCGGGCCCGGCCCGGAAGGCGCCGCCCATCAGGTCGCAGCGCTCCCGCATGCCGCGCAGCCCGGAGCCGCCCTCGGCGCGGACGGACACGCCGTTCAGGCTGTTCCACACCGCGAACCGGGCCGGGTCCGAGGTCAGGTCCAGGGTGGCGCGGACCCGGGCGCGGGGCGCGTGTTTGGCCACATTGGACAGTGACTCCTGGGCGATCCGGTAGAGCCCGAGCCCGGCCGCCTCCGGCACCGTGTCGAGCTCGCCCTTGGACTGGTACGCGAGGTCCATCCCGGCCGCCCGGAAGTCGGCCACCAGCGCGTCGATCTCGCGTACCCCCGGCAGCGCGGCATCCTCGCGGCCGCCCTCCAGCAAGCCCACCGTACGGCGGATGTCGGTCATCGCCTGCCGGCCCAGCCGCTCCGCGTCCCGCAGTGCGTCGACCGCCTCGTCCACGTCGCCGTCGCCGTCCTCGAGGTCCCGCCGGGCGGCGGTCAGGTGCAGCAGCGTGATGCTCAGCGAGTGCGCGATCACGTCGTGCACCTCACGGGCGATCCGCTGCCGCTCCTCGGTGGCGGCCCGCGCCGCGCGGGTCACGGTCATCGCGCGTTCCCGCTGCAGCTCCTTCATCTGCCACTGCATCACGAAGCCGATGTTCCAGCCGGCCAGGATCACGGCGATCCAGATCAGCACGTTGCCGTCGATCGGCTGCAGTGCGTCGATGCCGATCAACACCGCTCCGATCCCCAGGGTGTACGGGGCGCTGAGCCGTACCGACGAGGTGGCCGCCAGCTCGCCGGCGAGCAGGCAGAACATCAGCGGCGCCATGTCGTTCGGGACCGGCTCGATGATCATCAGTCCGGCCGTACCGACGCTCACCACCAGCGCGAACAGCCAGCGCGGCGGCATCCACCCGGACAGGTGCTCCACCAGCCACGGGCTGATCGCGAGCAGCCCGAACAGGTCGTCCAGACCGGGCGGTACGAGGGGATCGCGCTGCAGCACCGCCAGTACGGTGGCGCCGAGCGCCAGCGCGGTCATGCACGCGGGGATCCACCACGGCCACTCCAGCCCCTTGAGATTGGACGGAGGTCGGCCGCGCAGGAAATCCGCGATCACGCGCACGCTCACGTACCCCAGCCTAAGGAGGTGGCCGGCCCCGGCGCATCCGACCCTGGGCGGATGATCACCCGCCCGGGGTCGTACCGGGAAGACCCGCCCCGCGTACGCAGACCCGGAGTCGCGGCGTCCGTAGCGTCCGGAGGGACAGCCCGGTACGTCGTCAAGGAGGTCGACATGAGCACCGCTTGGGAGCGCTACCACCGCCGCGCCGCGATCGTCCGTCAGGTGCTGGCCCGCCTCGAGGCCACCGGCGGTACGGCGCCGTGGCAGGAGTACGCAGAGGTGTTCGGCGACCGCGACGACCTGCTCCGGGAGCTGCACCGGGTGTGGTCGACCCGCCTGGCGGCCCGGGTGGAGAACGCGCTGGAGTGCGACCACCATGAGCAGCTGACCAGCGTGGTGCAGGCGTGGCGCGAAGTAGCGGCTGAGCTGCCGGCGCTGCGCCGCCTCCTCGACCAGCACGCCGGCGACCCCGCCATCTGGCGCGCCACCCGCCGCGAACACCGCATGCTCGCCGTCGCCGCCGGCCTAGCCACCCTCACCGACCCCGAAGACCACGCGGTAGCCGAAGGCGTCCGCCTCACCACCTCCCTCACCAACCCCACCCCCCGCACCCTCCTCTCCGCGTGACCCCGGCCGCACTTGGGAGGGTGACGGCCGGTCGACACGCCGTCGCGATCGGCGTGTCGAGCTGCCCTCAACCTCCCAAGTGTCAGCGGACCCAGGGCGGTGAGATGCGGGAGTTGTCGGGGAGTACGGCGTGGAAGCCGACGGTGGTGGTGACCCAGATGGCGGCGGGTGTGGGCTCGGGGGTGTCGAGTTGGAGGGTGGAATTGGGCGGGGCGACCAGGACGTCGCCGGGGGCCAGCTGGTGCGGCTCGGCGTCGAGGGTGATCACGGGGTGGCCGTCGAGCACCAGGAAGACCTCCTCGCGGCCGATTCGGTGGGCTACGCCGGTCACCCCGGCCGGTACGTCGAGCCGCCAGGCGCACAGCTGCTGGCTGCCCAGGCTGGGGGCGGCGTACGAGGTGAACGTGGCGCCGTGGAGCTCGTGCCGTACGGCGTCGGAGGGGCGTACCAGGGGCATGTCGATCTCCATCCAAGATAGGCAAGCTGCTTGACAATATACGCAAGCAGCTTGCGCTTGTGTCAAACTCGGACCATGACCGACGACGTCGCCGCCAGCCTGCCCGCGCTGGTGCTCGGGCTCTCCGGCGCGCTGGTCGACGCGATCCACTCGGGCGTCGTGGCGCGCGGCTTCGACGACGTACGGCCGGCGCACGGTTTCGCGTTCGCGCGGCTCTCGGGCGCCGGCGCGACGGTCAGCGAGCTGGCCGGCCACCTCGGCGTCACCCGGCAGGCCGCCAGCCAGCTGGTCGAGGAGCTGGTGGCGAAGGGCTACGTACGCCGCCAGCCGCACCCCGCCGACGCCCGCGCCCGGCTGGTGGTGCTCACCGACCGCGGAGTCGCCTGCACCCGGGCCGCGGACGCGGCGGCGGCCGAGGCGATCCAGCCCTGGGTCGCCACGCTGGGGGCCAGCCGGGTGAAGGCGCTGCGCGACGACCTGGCCCGGATCGCGCCGGGCGGACGGCTCCGTCCCACCTGGTAGCGATTTCTGGCGAAATACTGGCAATCCGGTATGAAACCCCACGGCCTCCGCGATAGTGAACAGATGCTTTCGGGGGTACGGGCAGCCGGGTTGGCGCTGGTCACGGCGGGTTCCCTGGTTACGGCGCCGGCACCGGCGCTGGCCACGACGGACGGGGCGGTGCGGCCCCACGTACAACACATTCAGCTTGGTACGCGGCACGCACCCGAGAGCGGCGCGCGGCGCACCGGCGAAGCACTGGTGTTCCGCCGCGACCGGGTACGCGGCTTCAGCGCGTACGGCGTGAGCTGGGCGCACCGGGACGGCCTCGACGTGTCCGTCACCGGCCGGGTACGCCGCGCCGGCAGCTGGACGCCGTGGCAGCCGCTCGACGTCGACGCCAGCCCGAGACCCGGGGCCACGCGAGCCGGCAGCGGCCTGGTGTGGACCGGTCCCAGCCATGGCATCGAGATCGCGGTACGCGCCGCCGGCGCCGACCCGCCGCGGCTTCGCCTCGACCTGATCGACCCGCGCGACCTCCCCGCCGACCACCGCCCGGCGACGACGAGCGACCGCCGCGCGGCCACGGCCAGCGACCGCCGCGCGGTCCCGGTTGGCGATCGCGCGTCGACGGCAGGCGGGACCTCACGCGCGCCGCAGCAGCCCGAGATCGTGCGGCGTGCCGGGTGGGGCGCCGACGAGAGCAAGATGACCTGGCAGCCGGAGTACGCCGACACGCTGTCCGCGATCACGCTGCACCACACCGCCACCAGCAGCGACTACCGGGCGGAGGACGTACCCAAGATCATGCGGTCGATCTACCAGTACCACGCGGTGAGCCTGGAGTGGGGCGACATCGGCTACCACGTGCTGGTGGACCGCTTTGGCCGGCTCTGGGAAGGGCGTACCGGCGGGCTGGACAAGCCCGTGATCGGCGCCCACGCGGGTGGTTTCAACGACCGTACGGCGGGCATATCGATGATCGGAACGTATACCGAGACGGAGGTGCCCGACGAGGTGGTGGACGCGGCGGCACGTTACATAGCGTGGCGGTTCGCGCCGTACGGTATCGACCCGCGCGGCTCGACCCGGCTCACCGGCGGCCCGAACACCAAGTACGACAGCCGCGTCACCGTCACCGTCCCCCGTGTGTTCCCGCACCGGGAGACCAGCAGGACGGAGTGCCCAGGCGAACAGGGCATGGCGGTGCTGGGCCGGATCCGTGAGGCGGCGTACCGATACGGTGAGTGACCGCAGCGGACGATGGTGACGTTCCGGCAACGTATCGCCGGAACCAGCCGTGCGCCGGTCAACGGTGCCGGCTCGCTGCGGCGTAGGCTTGCTGCAACGTGTGAAATAGGCGACGTGCGACCCGGCCCAGCCGCGGAGCGTACCCGCTGCCAGATACTCAGCGAGGAGTTGGATCGTGACCGGCGGCAGCCTGCCCCGAGTGCTCGTCGACGCGACGAGCGTCCCGGCTGACCGTGGCGGCGTCGGACGATATGTAGACGGCCTGCTCGGTGCGCTCGCGCGTGCCGACACCGATTTGGTGGTCGTCTGCCAACGTACCGACGCGGAGCGCTACAGCCGTATCCTGCCGCAGGCCCGCGTCGAGGCGGCACCCAGCGCGTGTTCCCACCGGCCGGCGCGGCTGGCGTGGGAGCAGACCGGGCTGCCGATGTTCGCGACGACGGTCGGCGCCCAGGTGATCCACTCGCCGTTCTATACCTGCCCGCTACGGGCCGGGCTGCCGGTGACGGTAACGGTGCACGACGCCACCTTCTTCACCGAGCCGGAGCACTACGACAAGGCCCGCGGTACGTTCTTCCGCTCCGCGATCAAGACCTCGCTGCGCCGCGCCGCCCGGGTGATCGTGCCCAGCAAGGCGACCCGCGACGAGCTGATCCGGCTGCTCGACGCCGACCCGACCAAGATCGACGTGGCGTACCACGGGGTGGATCCGGACGCCTTCCACGTGCCGTCCGAGGCCGAGAAGGCGCGGGTACGCGCCCGGCTCGGGCTCGCCGACTGCGACTACGTGGCGTTCCTCGGCGCCAAGGAGCCGCGCAAGAACGTCCCCAACCTGATCCGGGGCTGGGCGAAGGCGGTCGCCGACCTCCCCGAACCGCCCGCGCTGGTGATCGCCGGCGGCGCCGGCCACGACGACGACATCGACAAGGCGGTCGCCGAGCTGCCGGTGCACCTGCGGCTGCTGCGCCCCGGCTACCTCCGGTACGCCGACCTGCCCGGATACCTCGGCGGTGCGCTGGTCGCGGCGTACCCGTCGCATGGTGAGGGGTTCGGGTTGCCGATCCTGGAGGCGATGGCGTGCGGCGCCCCGGTGCTCACCACGCCGCGGCTGTCGTTGCCCGAGGTGGGCGGCGACGCGGTGGCGTACACCGGAGAGGACGCCGACGAGATCGCGCGCGACCTGGGGACGCTGCTGGCCGACACCGAGCGGCGCGCCGAGCTGTCGCGGCGTGCGGTGGAGCGGGCCAAGGAGTTCACCTGGCAGTCCAGCGCGGAGGCCCACCTGCACTCGTGGGCACGGGCGGCCGCTACAGGCGAGGGTTGATGGCTCAGCAGCCCCACCTGCACGTGGTCATCCCCGCCGGCGGCAGTGGCACCCGACTCTGGCCGCTGTCCCGCGCCAGCAATCCGAAGTTCCTGCAGGGCCTGACCGGCACCGGGCGCAGCCTGCTGCAGGCCACCGTGGACCGGCTCGGCGACCTGGTGCCGCCGGAGCGGGTGCACGTCGTCACCGGGGTCACCCACGCCGCCGCGGTGGCGCGCCAGCTGCCCTCCGTACCGGAGGCGAACCTGCTGGTGGAGCCGTCGCCGCGAGACTCCTGCGCCGCGATCGCACTGGCCGCCGCCCTGATCGCGGTACGCGAGCCCGACGCGATGATGGGTGCGTTCCCGGCCGACCACCTGGTGGCCGACGTACCGGCGTTCACCGCCGCGGTGCGTACCGCCGTGACGGCGGCCGCCGGCGGCTACCTCGCCACCATCGGTGTCACCCCGACCCGCCCCGAGGTGGGGTATGGCTACCTGCGCTGCGGCGAGCCGCTGCCCGGTGTCGCCGGCGCGGTACGGGTCGCGGAGTTCAAGGAGAAGCCGTCGTACGACGTCGCCGAGCGGTATCTGAAGTCCGGCGACTACCTGTGGAACGCCGGGATGTTCCTGTGGCAGGTGTCGGCGTTCCTCGACGAGCTGGCGCGGCAACGCCCCGAGCTGCACGCCGGCGTCACCCGGATCGCCGCCGGCTGGGACAACCCGTCCCGCGAGACGGTGCTCACCGAGGAGTGGCCCCGGCTGGAGAAGATCTCCGTCGACTACGCGGTGATGGAAGGCGCGGCGGCCGCCGGCCGGGTGGCCACCGTGCCCGGGGACTTCGGGTGGAACGACGTCGGCGACTTCCGCACCCTGGGCGACGTACTGCCCGCCGACGCCGCCGGCAACGTGGTGATCGGCGACGGTGACCTGCTGCTGGTCGACGCCGAGCACAACGTGGCGGTCCCGGCGCCGGGCCGGCTGCTGGCGATGCTCGGGGTGAGCGACCTGGTGGTGGTGGACACCGGCGACGCCGTACTGGTCTGCCACCGGGAGCGGGCGCAGGACGTAAAACAGCTGGTCAACGAGCTACGCAACCGCGGCGACACCAACCACACCTAGACATGGTTGGCCTGCCACTGCTTCACCAGGCGCTTGGGTGCCTGGCACAGCCACGCCTCGGTGACCAGCTCGCGCGCCTCGTCGCTGGTGAGCCGGTCCAGGTGGGAGATGCGTACCAGGATCGCGGGGTAGCCGTTGAAGTGCGGGGTGGTGAAGTACGCCCCCGACGGGTCGGCGAGCAGCGCCTCCTTGACGCCCTCGTCGGCCACCCGGAACATCAGCACGTCATCCAGCCGCTCGCCGGTCTCCGGGTCGACCGCGTCGGGCCGCTGGCTGCGGTGCACCAGGATCAATTTCTTCCGCACCCGGTACGCCGGCCGCCCGTCGTCGGACAGCTCCTCCGTCACCTCGGGCAGCCCCCGGGCGAACTGCCGGAGCTCGTCGAAACTCGCCATGCCCGGCATGGTGCCACCACCCCCTGACAAGTCCTGACGGCTCGGGTCAGGCGGCGGTCAGGTGCGCGTCGAGATCGTGCAGGTCCTTGGTCAGGTTGCGGCGCACCATCATGCCCATCAACGGCCCCGTCACGTGGTAGTACGCGCTCGCGTCGCCGCGTACCCGGATGCTCGCCAGGGTGCCGTCCGGGTGCGGCTCGAACCGGTACGTCACGTGCATCGGCATCGGCCCCGACACCGAGCGCATGTCCAGCACGGTCGGCGGGTCGTACTCCTCCACCCGCAGCACGTAGTCGATCCGCTTGCCGAGGAAGTACGCGGTACGGGTCACCTCGGCGCCCACCCCGAACTCGTCGCCGGACTCCGCGGGTTTCGACAGCGACGCCTCGCGGATCCCCTGTGTCCACTCGTGGTCGTGCCGACAGTCCATGGCGTACGCCGCGACCTTCTCGGGCGGCAGCCCGATCACCCGTTCCACCCGTACGTCCATCGCCATGCCCACATCGTGGCGGCCAGGCCGGCTCCGCGTCAGCGATTACGCAGAACTGCTCAGGGCGTTGGTGACAGTCGTCGCGCATTAGTGACTATCGGACTAGGCTAGTGACTAAGTGCGGCAGATGGTCACGGAGGTGAGAGACATGACGGCTGCGCATGCCGAGCCCGAACGGGTCCCGGTGCACCGATTGATTCACGACAGCCGCACCGTGCTGGGCCTCGTCGAGTCGGGTCATCGGGTAGAGGTCACCCGACGTGGCAAGGTCATTGCGTTGATCGTGCCGCCGGACCCGGACGAGACGGCGGTCGACGAGCTGGTGGCGGCGGGTCACGCGCCGCCGGACTGGCGGGCACGGCAGGCCGCGTTGCGGCGTCGGCTGCTCGACCTTCCGGTCCGCTCGATGCCGGCGGGGCCGCCGGTCGGTTCGGAGGCGGTCCTGGCCGATCGCGAGGAGACGGGCGAGCGGTGATCTACCTCGACGCCTGTGCTTTGATCAAGCTGCTGATCCCGGAGCCGGAGTCGGTCGCGCTCGCCGATTACCTCGCGGTCGTTCCGGAGCCCCTGGTCACCTCTGAGCTGTCCACTGTGGAGCTGCATCGGGCGCTCACTCGACTGGAGGCCGGCGACGAGCTGCACGACGCCGCGGACGCCGTACTCGGCGATCTGCTGAGGCTCCCGCTCGGCCCGGCGGTGTCTTCGGCCGCCCGGCTGCCAGGTCGGCACCTGCGCAGCCTGGATGCGCTCCACCTGGCTACGGCTCGCGAGCTCGCCGGTCCGCTGACCGAACTGATCACGTACGACAAGCGACTCGCCGAGCACGCAGCGGCCGCCGGCGTCACGGTGACCGCTCCGAGTTAGACGAGGCCGTCATCCACGGGCTCGGGCGAGCGCCGGTGCGATCAGCCGCTCGACGCCTGACGCGAGCGGCGACGGCAGCGCGCCGGGGGCGTACCAGCCGAGGTCAAGGGATTCGTCGCTGAGCTGCTCGGCGGCGCCGTCGGGCGCCACCGCCACGAACCGTACGTCCAGGTGCCGGGTCGGTACGCCGAGCGAGCAGGTCACCGGGTGGATGTCCACGTCGATCGGCTCCGGATCCAGCCGCAGCCCGGCGATGCCGCTCTCCTCCGACGCCTCCCGCAGCGCCGCCGCGGCCAGCGTGTCGTCGCCCGGCTCGCAGTGCCCGCCCAGCTGCACCCACCGGCGGATCCGGCCGTGCAGCGCGAGCAGCACCCGGGTGGCGGTGGCGTCGACCACCAGCACGCTCGCGGTGAGGTGCCCGGCGACCGTCTCCCGGCGCATCGCCCCCGGCTCGGCGGCGAGGTAGTCGAGCAGCTCGTCGCGTACCCCCGCCTGGTGTTCATCCGGTGGGATCCAGGCGGTGAGGGTACGCACCGCGTCCGCGTGCAGCCGCGCATCGCTCCGGCCGGCCGCCACCGCCTCGGCGGTGCCGAGCGAGAACATGTCCTCCTCGGCGGGGCGTACCAGGGCGCTCGCGCCCGGGGCGTCGTCTGCCAGCAGCTTCGGGTCCACCCCCCGCACCACCGCCACCGGTACGCCGTCCAGCTTCCCCTTCACCAGCTCGCCCGCGGCGGCCAGCTCGTCGGCGATCGCGTGCTGGGTGAGCTGCAGCGGGTTGCCGTACCGGTCGATCTCGCCGCGGTGGTCGCGCAGCGGCTGCAGCCCGGACACCCCGATCGCCAGGTCGACCAGGCCGAGCCGCCACGGCCGCCCCATGGTGTCGGTGACCACCACCGCGACGTCGATCCCGAGCCGTTTCCGCAGCTCAGCGCGGAGTCGCCGAGCCGACGCGTCCGGGTCGACCGGCAACAGCACCAGCCGGCCACTCTCCACATTGGACGCGTCGATGCCGGCGCTGGCCAGCACCAGGCCGTGCCGGGTCTGCACGATCCGGGTCGGTCCGCGCCGCGCCACCTCACGTGCCGACTCGGCGTCGATCGCGGCCTGCCGGGCCCGTTCCGCTTCCTCCGGATCCGGGGGTACGTCGACCAGCCGCCCCTCCGCCTTGCTCACGATCTTGCTGGTCACCACCAGGACATCGCCGGCCGCCAGCCATGGCGCGGCGCCGGCGATCAGCCCGGCCAGGTCGTCGCCGGGTCGGACCTCGCCGATCCCGTGCACCGGCCAGATGCTGAGCCCGGCGGTAGGGCCGGGGCCGGCCGGGCCGGTGGGGCGTGCGGAGCCGGCCGGGCCGGTGGCCGCGGTCACGGGGTGAGCCCAGCGAGGGTGAGCGCGTCGGCGACCATCGCGGCCGTCTCGTCCTGCGAGGTCATCAGCAACGGCCGGGCGCGCACCTCGACGCCGGCCACCTCGGTGCCGGCGTCGGCGGTGTCGACCAGCCAGCCGTCCAGCAACCCCTCGCCGGTACGGGCGCCGTACAGGGCGCCGACACCGGCGGCGGAGACCTCCACCCCGTACGCCGGCAGGCACTTGTCGGCCATCCCGCGTACCGGGGCGCCACCGACGATCGGGGACAGCCCGACCACCTTCGCCGGGCCGCCGGCCAGCGCGTCCCGGATCCCCGGTACGGCGAGGATCGGCGCGATGCTCACCACCGGGTTGCTCGGCGCCAGCAGCACCAGATCGGCGCCCCCGATCGCGTCCAGCACTCCCGGCGCCGGCTTCGCGTCCTCGGCCCCGACGAAGACGAACCGCTGTGCCGGCAGGGCGCCGCGATGGCGTACCCACCACTCCTGGAAGTGCAGCGCCTTGCCGTCGCAGACCACGTGGGTCTCGACCCGGTCGTCGGTCGCGGGGAGCAGCCGTACCCCCGGTTGCCAGCGGGCGCACAGCGCCTCGGTGACCGCCGAGAGCGGGTAGCCGGCGCCCAGCATCCGGGTGCGTACCAGGTGGGTGGCGACGTCCCGGTCGCCCAGCCCGAACCAGGTCGGCTCCGCCCCGTACGCCGCCAGCTCCTCCTTCACCGTCCAGGTCTCGTCCGCCCGCCCCCAGCCGCGGGACGGGTCGGCGCCGCCGCCCAGGGTGTACATCACGCTGTCCAGATCCGGGCAGATCCGCAGCCCGTGCAGGGTCGCGTCGTCGCCGGTGTTGACCACGGCGGTGACCTCGGCGGCGTGCGCGGCGGCCCAGGCACGTACCCCCAGAAGGAACCTCGCACCACCGATGCCGCCGGTGAGAACCACGATCTGCATCTGCCCATCCTTACCCAACGCCGACGCCACCCTGCCACCGGTCGGACACGCCATGACACCAGCTACTAGGCTGGGGCCGATTCCCGAACGGCTGCAAGCACCCTGGCGAGGGGGAGCTGTGACGACCCAGAACACTGACGAGGCGACCGCCGGTCAGCACACCAAAACCATCCGGCCGATCATCGCGTTCGCGCTGCTCGGTGTGGCTGCTCTGGTGCTGCTCGACGTGGTGTTGGGGTTGGCGCTGACCGATCTCGAATTCGTCGACCAGGCCGCCGGCTTACGCTTCGACTACCTCCTGATGATCGGTCTGCCGTTGCTGGCGGTGCTGATCGCCACGCATGTCGCGCCGGTCATCCCGCAGGCCAAAGCCGTCACGATCACGGCGCTGGCGCTGTACGGGCTGGCGGTGGTGTTCCAGCTGCTGGGCCTGGTGACCGGCCTGATGCGGCACTTCGAGCACTTCAGTGCGGCGTCGTTCGTCTCCTTCGTGCTGTCCCAGCTGGTCGGGTTCACGCTGTTCGGGATCGCGATCTTCTTCGTACTCAAGGTGTTCCTGGGCGCGTTCATGCAGCGTGCCGCCACACCCGCTTTCGCCGGGTACGGGCAGCAGCAGTTCTCCGGCCAGCAGTACCCGACGCAGCAGCCGTACGGCGCGCAGACCGCGACCGCGCCGGCGATGCACGCCACCGGGGCGACCGCCGCCGCCACCGCGACCGCCAGCCAGGCCGGGTACGCCCAGCACGGCTACGGCGCGACGCAGCAGGCGTACCAGCAGCAGCCGGCCCAGGCCGCACAGTACGGCTACCAGCAGGCCGCCCAGCAGCAAGCCGCCCACGAGGCCGCACAACATCAGGCCGCGCAGCAGGCGGCGCAGCAGCAGGCCGCCCAGCAGCAGGCGGCGTACCAGAACTACCAGGCGGCTGCCCCGACCTCGGCCGCTCCGGCCTCGTCGCCGCCGGCTGGGCAGACCTCCTCGCCGCCGGCCTCCTCGTACGCCCAGGGCCAGGCGACCGAGATGGTGCAGCCGACCTCCGGGCAGCCCGCGCAGGCCCCGGCACAGACCGCGTGGCCGCCGTCCCCGATGAGCACCTCGCAGTGGCCGCCCACCCCGGCGGCGAAACCCGCCGCGCAGGCCAGCGGCGAGGACGTACAGCACACCCAGGTGCTCAAGCCCGACACCTTCCGCGGCGGCAACGCCGGCGGCTGACCCGGCAGGGTTGGCCTGATCACAGCGCCGGACCGGCGGTTTCGTCGGGGTAGTTACGTAGGCTTCACCGCATGCCCGACCCTGGGACACCCCCGCGCGGCGCCGAGCCGGAGCCGACCCCCAGCGCGGTGCGACGCGCGCTGCGGCGGGTGGCGGACGGCCGGTCGCTCGACGTGACCGAGGCCGCGGTGCTGCTCGCCGCCCGGGGGGACGCGCTCGACGAGCTGCTCTCCGCCGCTTCCCGGGTACGCGACGCCGGGCTGGTCGCCGTGGGTCGGCCGGGCGTGGTGACGTACTCCCGGAAGGTCTTCATCCCGCTCTCGCGGCTGTGTCGCGACCGGTGCCACTACTGCACTTTCGCCACCGTGCCGGGGCGGTTGCCGGCGGCGTTCCTGGAGCGCGACGAGGTGCTCGCGATCGCGCGGGCGGGGGCGGCGCAGGGGTGCAAGGAGGCGCTGTTCACGCTCGGCGACCGGCCGGAGGAGCGCTGGGACGCCGCCCGCGCCTGGCTGGACGAGCGCGGCTACGCGTCGACGCTGGACTACGTACGGGCGTGCGCGATCGCCGTGCTGGAGGAGACCGGGCTGCTGCCGCACCTCAACCCCGGGGTGATGAGCTGGGAAGAGCTGCAGCGGCTCAAGCCGGTCGCCCCGAGCATGGGCATGATGCTGGAGACCACCGCCGCGCGGCTGTGGTCCGAGCCGGGCGGTCCGCACTACGGCTCACCCGACAAGGATCCGGCGGTACGCCTGCGCGTGCTCGCCGACGCCGGCCGGGTCGGGGTGCCGTTCACCACCGGGATCCTGATCGGGATCGGGGAAACCCGTACCGAGCGGGCGGAGTCGCTGTTCGCGATCCGGCAGGTGGCCCGGGAGTACGGCCACATCCAGGAAACCATCGTGCAGAATTTCCGCGCCAAGCCGGACACCGCGATGCGCGACACCCCGGACGCCGAGCTGGACGACCTGGCCGCCACCATCGCGGTGGCCCGCCTCGTGCTCGGCCCGAAGGCGCGGCTGCAGGCCCCGCCCAACCTGGTCGACGACCAGTACGCCCTGATGCTGCGCGCCGGGATCGACGACTGGGGCGGGGTGTCCCCGGTGACCGCCGACCACGTCAACCCGGAGCGGCCCTGGCCGGCGATCGACCAGCTCGCGGCGCGCAGCCAGGCCGCCGGCTTCCGGCTGGCCGAGCGGCTGACCGTCTACCCGGAGTACGTGACCGCCGGCGGCGCCTGGATCGACGCCCGGGTGGCGGGGCACGTCGCGGCGTTGGCCGACCCGGCGACGGGCATGGCGCGCGACGCTGCGCTGCCGGTCGGGCAACCCTGGCAGGAGCCGGACGGCGGCTTCGCCTCCGCCGGGCGGGTCGACCTGCATACCGAGATCGACGGCACCGGCCGTACCGGGGACCGGCGCGGCGACTTCGACACGGTGTACGGCGACTGGTCCGCGGTGAAGCAGGCCGCCGCCCGGTCGGCTCGAACCGGCCCGGTCCGGTTCGATGGCGACGTCGCCGAGGGGCTGCGGATCGCGGCCGACGACCCCGCCGCGCTGTTGGAGCCGGAGCGGGAGCGGCACGCGCTCGCGCTGTTCCACGCCGACGGCGCCGCCCTCGACGCGCTCACCACGCTGGCCGACCAGGTGCGCGCCGACACCGTGGGCGAGGACGTCACGTACGTGGTCAACCGCAATATCAACTTCACGAACGTCTGCTACGTCGGCTGCCGGTTCTGCGCGTTCGCCCAGCGAGAGCGGGACGCCGACGCGTACCGGCTCTCGGTGGACGAGGTGGCGGACCGGGCCGAGCAGGCGTGGCACGCCGGCGCCACCGAGGTCTGTATGCAGGGCGGCATCGACCCCCAGCTGCCGGTCACCGGGTACGCCGACATCGTGCGCGCCGTGAAAGCCCGGGTGCCGGGGATGCACGTGCACGCGTACAGCCCGATGGAGGTGGTGACCGCGGCGGCGAAGGCCGGTGTCTCGATCCGCGAGTGGCTGACCGGCGTCCAAGCGGCCGGGCTGGACAGCATGCCGGGCACCGCGGCGGAGATCCTGGACGACGACGTGCGCTGGGTGCTCACCAAGGGCAAGCTGCCGGCGGCGCAGTGGGTCGAGGTGATCGAGACCGCCCACCAGCTCGGCATCCGCAGCTCGTCGACCATGATGTACGGCCACGTCGACCACCCCGGTCACTGGCTGACGCACCTGCGGGTGCTGGCCCGGATCCAGGACCGTACCGGCGGGTTCACCGAGTTCGTGCCGCTGCCGTTCGTACACGCCAATGCCCCGATCTATCTCGCGGGCATCGCGCGGCCGGGGCCGACGCTACGGGACAACCGGGTGGTGCACGCGATGGCGCGGCTGTTGCTGCACCGCCGGATCGACAACATCCAGTGCTCGTGGGTGAAGCTCGGCGACGAGGGCACGGTGGCGATGCTGCGCGGCGGCGCCAACGATCTCGGCGGCACGCTGATGGAGGAGACGATCAGCCGGATGGCGGGTTCCGCCCACGGCTCGTCGCGCTCGGCGGAGCAGCTGATCGCGATCGCCACCGCCGCCGGACGACCGGTACGCCAGCGCAGCACCGTATACGGGCCGGCCGTACCCGCGGCGGGCTAGCCGCGTTGTTAGGGCATCGGCCGTTTGGTAGCGGCGCGATGCGGTGATCGTGTCACGGAGCGGGACGTTGGCGTGATCAACGCCAACTAATCAGGCCATTTATCAGGTTCCGCTTGACGGCGCACGTATTACACGCGTGTAATTTCAATGAGGTCACTGTGAGGGGCGGCTATGAAGCAGCGTCAATCGGGCGAAACGGACAGGCCTCAAGGGGGACCGGCGGCGGGCCGGTGAATATAGAAGGGGGCGCGGTGATGGACACCGAGCACACGATGACCGACCTCCTGGGGGATGCGCCGGAGTGGCAGGAGCGCGCGCTGTGCGCCCAGACCGACCCGGAGGCGTTCTTCCCGGAGAAGGGCGGCTCCACCCGAGAGGCGAAGCGGATCTGTTCCCGGTGCGAAGTCAAGACCGAGTGCCTGGAGTATTCGCTGGCACACGACGAGCGCTTCGGAATCTGGGGCGGCCTGTCCGAGCGGGAGCGCCGCCGCTTGAAGAAAGCAGCCAGCGCTTAGGGGCGTTCGACGTCGTCGGGGTTGAGGCCCAGCAGGTTGGCCAGCTGCTCGACAATCACGTCGTGCACCAGGTCGGCGAGATCCTCCCGGTTGCCGGCGCGGAACTCCAGGGGACGCCGGTAGACCACGATCCGGGGAAGCGGGCCCTCGGTGTCGCGGGGGCGGCCGGGCAGCAGCCGGGCGAGCGGCACCTCGCCGTCTTCCAGGACGTCGGAGTCGTACACGTTCAGCTCCGGCGGCACTTCTTCCACCGCGAACTCGATGCTCGCCAGCTCCTTGGACCAGCGACCCTCGAGCTGCTCGACCGCGTCCAGCACCAGATCGTCGAAGAGCTCGGAACGGGTACGCGACAGCGGCACCGCCGCCGGCACCAACCGCCCACGCAGCCCACGGCCACGTCGGTCGCGCCGGCTGCGAGGTGCCCGGCGAGTGCGGTCGGCCTCCACGAGATGAGCGTATCCCGGCCGCCCGCCGGCCCCCGCGGGCATCGCGACAGACCCGGCACGGCGTGTCGAGTCGGACAACCTGCGGCGGGTACGCGCGGCCAAGTACCGTGTCGCCCGTGAGGCCACAGAGGCAGTGCTCGCGCAACGGTTGTCCGCTGGGTGCGGTCGCGACACTCACGTACGTGTACGCCGACTCCACCGCCGTGGTGGGCCCGCTCGCCGCGTTCGCCGAGCCCCACTCGTACGACCTGTGTGAGGAGCACGCGCTGCGGCTGACCGCGCCACTCGGCTGGGACCTGGTACGCGCCGAAGGCGACCTCGCCGACCCCGGCCCGAGCAGCGACGACATCCTGGCGCTCGCCGACGCCGTCCGCGAGGCCGGCCGCCCCGGCGCCCGCGACGAGTCCGCCGC
>JBOGDF010000050.1:0-20872 GCA_050701635.1 Micromonosporaceae bacterium
GGATCACGCCCTCGGTCTTGTAACCGATGTCGAGCAGGACCTCGTCCCGGTCGACCTTGACGACGGTGCCTTCGACAATGTCGCCGTCATTGAAGTACTTGATGGTCTCGTCGATCGCGGCGAGGAACGCTTCCTCAGAGCCGATATCGTCGACGGCGACCGTGCTGCCGCTGCTGTCCTTGGTGTTGATGGCCGCGGCTACGCTCGAGGTGGCCTCGATGCTGCTCGTCATGTGGGCAGTTGCTCCGGTTGGTGGTATGTCGGTCGGTCCTGCTCTTGGGTCCCTCCGCCGCACAACACCCACCCGGATCAAATCTGCTGATCGTGAACGAGATCGCTGACGCGACGATGCGCACACTCCCTGCCGTGGTACGCAGGCCCCAAGCGCGTCGACTAGCGTACCGTGCGTAATACCACATGGTCCACCGCCACCCCGTGTCGCGGCGGAGCATGCGGGTTGCTGCGTGTTCCGGGGCCGTTTCGCACATAAACCCGTTCGCCGCGTACGGTCGGCCTGTGTCAGATCCTTCGAGCGCCACCCGGGTGCTGCGGCAGCCCGTTTCCAGCGCGGAGAGCAGCCGCGCCAACCGGCTCTGGTGGGACCGCGACGCCGTCGCGTACCAGGCCGAGCACGGCGAGTTCCTGGGCGACGCCGACTTCGTCTGGTGTCCGGAATCACTGCGCGAGGCCGACGCCGGCCTGCTCGGTGAGGTGGCCGGACGGCGCGTTCTCGAGGTGGGCTGCGGCGCCGCCTCCTGCGCCCGCTGGCTGACCGCCCAAGGGGCGTACGCCGTCGGCTTCGACCTGTCCGCCGGGATGCTCGCCGAGGCCACCGCGGCCGGCGAGCGCAGCGGCGTACCGGTGCCGCTGGTGCAGGCCGACGCGGAGGCGCTGCCGTTCGCCGACGCCAGCTTCGACATCGCGTGCAGCGCGTTCGGGGCGGTGCCGTTCGTGGCCGACTCCGCCGGCGTGATGCGGGAGGTGGCGCGGGTGCTGCGTCCCGGTGGCCGCTGGGTGTTCGCGATCACGCACCCGATGCGCTGGATCTTCCTCGACGATCCCGGCGAGGCCGGGCTGGTGGCCACCCACTCGTACTTCGACCGCCGGCCGTACGTGGAGCTGGACGCCGCCGGCGTACCGTCCTATGTGGAGCACCACCGTACGCTCGGCGACCGGCTCCGGGAGCTGCTGGCCGCGGGGTTCGTGCTGCGCGACCTGGTGGAGCCGGAGTGGCCCGACGACCACGAGCAGATCTGGGGCCAGTGGAGCCCGCTGCGCGGCCGGCTGTTCCCCGGTACGGCGATCTTCCTCTGCGACAAGCCCGCCACCGGATGACCCGCCGGCTCGCCGCCAGCCCGCGGGGCGCCACAGGCTCGCCGCCGGCGCGCGGGCGCGCTACAGGTGGGTGATGGTGAGCACCTGAAGCTCACCGACCAGGAAGCCGAGCACCGCGCCGACCGTGATCAGGATCCACTCGTCCTGCTGGAACGCGGGGCGCAGCAGCCCTTCGAACTCCTCTTCGCTGAGCTGCTGCATCTTGCTGGTCAGCGTGTTGCGGATATCCATCGCGTCGGCGGCGTACGACTCCACGTAGCCCATGGTGTCGGGCAGCCGCTCCATCACCAGGCGCGCGGTCTCCCGCTTCATCTCCTGGTACGTGGTGCCACCGACGGCGAGCACCACCAGCGGTTTGGCCAGCCCGGACTGCGCGTCCACCATCCGCTGTACGTGCCTCAGCGCCATGGCGAACACCCGGTCCGACAGCGGCCCGGTGAGCACCGCCTCGAACAGGTTGTGCGGGGTCAGGATCTCCTTGGCGATCAGCTCGCCGTAGCGGGCAGCGACCTCCTTGCGCCGCTTCAGGAACAGCCCCTGCCACTCCAGCATCCCGAACAGGTAGCGGGTCGGCTGCTTCGGATTGAAGATCATCTTGAGCGCCAGCCAGTCGGTGAACCAGCCGACGAACAGGCCGAACAGCGGCAGCACCAGCGGCGAGTGGGTCAGCGCCCACACCGTCATCTGCACCAGCCCGATCGCGAAGCCGAAGTAGATGCCGGACCGGGCGATGAACTTGAACTCCTCCTCGCCCGCCTCCCGGAAGATCCGGTTCAGCAGTGCCCGGTCACGTACCAGGCTGGTGACGATCATGGCTTTGAGGTCGAGGACCTCCTCCACGTTGGTACGGATGTCGTCCATGATCGACTCGATCACGTCCGGGGCATCCCTCTGCACCCGGCTGATCAGGCCGCGCCGGGCCGCCTCCGGCAACGACTCCCACAGCCCCGGCTGGTAACGCGCCGCCACCTCACGTGCGACGTCGTCGATCGCCCGTCGCAACGGCTCCCCGAGCTCGTCGGCGACCCGGTGCGGATCGATCCGGTTCATGATCTCCTGCGGGGAGATCAGGCGCGTAGTCAGCAGGTCGGTCGCGGTCGCCGCCATCCGAGCCGCCCGGCGCGGGATGATCCCCTGCCAGCCGAGGTACGGCTTGATCCCCACGAAGGTCAGCGGCTCGAACATCATGCGGATCGCGACCAGCTTGGTGACGTACCCGATCAGCGCCGCGACGATCGGCATCGACAGGTAGATGAGCCAGTGTTCCCGCAGGTCAGCGAGGAGCGCGTCGATGTCGATCTTGGCTCACCTCCGCCTCCGACCGCGCCTGTGCCAGCTATCGCCCGATCTGGGTACCTGTGTTTACCCTGCCGTCCGGGCCAGGCGCAATGATCTCGCCCGTGTCGGTGATCGTGGGCTGCTCGGGCCGCGAGGCGGCGCGTGCGGAGTGCGGTGTGGCCGGCTGCGTGCCGGTCCCTCGTGGGGTGGGTGGTGCCTCCAGCACGGTCCGGCCGGCTTCGGGTACGGGCGGCGGCTCCGGAGGGTTGCAGTCGCGCCACAGGTCGGCGCCCAGCGGCGAGATCCGTAACGTGCCGCGTACCGGTTTGGCGCTCAGTCCCCGGGCCAGGCGCCCGTCCGCCTGGGCCAGGCGTACCGACTCCTCGGTCATCAGCAGGTCGTACCGGTCGCTGAAGGCGGCGTCCTCGCCGTGCCGCTCCACCAGCCCGAGCCGGCGCAGGTGGGCGACGTACACGTGGGCCTCGCCGGGCAACGCGACTCCCGCGGCGCGCCCCACGCTGGACACGTCACGGATCAGGTGTCCCTTGGTCTGGCCCACCGCGTTGCGCGCCACCACGTCGATCACCGGGTAGCTGGTGCCGTCGGCGAGCGCCGCCAGAATCCTTGCCTCGTCGGGCACCAGCTCGGCCAGGATGCGCACGTACAGCATGTGCCGGGCCTCGGTGCGGGTCTGCTCCAGCGACCGGTCCAGCAGCTGCGAGAGCATCCGGACCGCCATGACCAAACCTTCACCCCGGCGGGGGTACGTCACCGCACGGCCCTGCGCGTCGGGCTCCCCTGCCTGGCCGGCGCCGCCACCCAGCGCCTGGGGGTGCTCACGCGCGTCGACGATGCGGGTGGGCTCGGTCTCCAGCCAGTCGAGCACGCCGCGTACCTCGTGGATCGCGCGGCGCTCCATGTCACGTACGGCGTGCTCCGCCTCGCGTACCCCCGGGACCTGGCGGGCCAGGTCGGCGGCGCGTACCGCCAGGCCGAGCAGATCGGAGAGCATCGGTACGCCTCCCGTACGACGTGGAACGGTGACCGGCATCAGTATGTCGGCGACCGTCTGATCATCTACCACGCCAGCCGTCCCCCGCCACCGGCTCAGTGGCCGGCGCTGTCCCAGTCCCGTCCGACACCGACGGAGACCTCCAGCGGCACCGACAGCTGGTACGCGCTGCCCATCTCGCGGCGTACCAGCGCCTCGACGGTCTCCCGTTCCGCGTCGACCACCTCGAACACCAGCTCGTCGTGCACCTGCAACAGCATCCGGGAGCGCAGCCGCTCGGCGCGCAGCGCGCCGTCGATCCGCAGCATCGCCACCTTGATCAGGTCGGCGGCGGAGCCCTGGATCGGCGCGTTGAGCGCCATCCGCTCGGCCATCTCGCGGCGCTGCCGGTTGTCGCTGACCAGATCCGGCAGGTACCGCCGGCGGCCCATGATGGTCTCGGTGTAGCCCTGCTGCCGGGCCTGCGCCACGATCGCCCGCAGGTAGTCGCGTACGCCGCCGAACCGGCCGAAATACTCCTCCATCAGCACCCGGGCCTCGTCCGGCGAGATGCCGAGCTGCTGCGAGAGCCCGTACGCCGACAACCCGTACGCCAAGCCGTAGTTCATCGCCTTGATCCGGCTCCGCTGCTGTGGGGTCGCCTCCGCTACCGGTACGCCGAACACGCTCGCCGCGGTGGTGGCGTGGAAGTCGAATCCGGAGTTGAACGCCTCGATCAGCGCCGTGTCCTCGGAGAGGTGCGCCATGATCCGCATCTCGATCTGGCTGTAGTCCGCGGTGAGCAGGCAGTCATACCCCTCCCCCACCACGAACGCGCGCCGGATCCGCCGCCCCTCCGCGGTACGGATCGGTACGTTCTGCAGGTTGGGGTCGGTGGACGAGAGCCGCCCCGTGGCCGCCACGGTCTGGAAGAAGGTGGTGTGGATCCGGCCGTCCGGGCTCACCGACTTCAGCAGGCCGTCCACAGTGGACTTCAGCTTGGCGACGTCGCGGTGCCGCAGCAGGTGCTCCAGCACCGGATGGCCGGTCGAGGCGTACAGCCCCTGCAGTGCGTCGGCATCGGTGGTGTAGCCGGACTTGATCCGGCGCGTCTTCGGCAGCTCCAGCTCCTCGAACAGCACCTGCTGCAGCTGTTTCGGGGAGCCCAGGTTGAACTCGCGGCCCACCACCCCGTACGCCGCCTGCGCCGCCGCCTTCACCTCGCCGGCGAAGTGCGCCTCCAGCTCGGTGAGGTAGTCGACGTCGGCGGCGATGCCGATCTGCTCCATCCGGCCCAGCACCTCGACCAGCGGCAGCTCGACTTCGCGCAGCAGCCGGGTGGCACCGTGCTGCTCCAGCTCCGCCTCGAGCGCCTCGGCGAGATCGAGCGTGGCCCGGGCCTGCACCATCAGCTGGTGCTCGACCCCGTCGTCGGCCAGCTCGCTGCCGAGCCCGTCGAGGGTGAGCTGTCCGTTGTCGGCCTCGTCCACGCGCAGCTCACGGTGCAGGTGCCGCAGCGCCAGGTCGGCGAGATCGTACGAACGCTGGTCCGGCCGTACCAGGTACGCCGCCAGCGCGGTCTCGCACACCAGGCCGTCGAGCTGCCAGCCGTGCGCGGCGAACGCCAGCATCGCGCGCTTCGCGTCGTGCATCACCTTCTGCCGCTGCGGATCGGCGAGGAAGGTCGCCAGCGCCTGCTCGTCGGCGGGGTCGAGCTGATCCGGCGCCAACCACGCCGCAGGACCCGCCCCGGCGGCGATCCCGATACCGGTGAGGCTGCCGGTGCCCCGCCCGAAGCTCCCGCTCACCGCGACGCCCACGCGTTGCCCGGCCGACACGTGCCGCGCCAGCCACGCGGCGAGCTCACCGGTCTTCAGCACCGTGCCGTCGACGTCGAAGCCGGACTCGGCCTCCGGCGTGACCGGCTCGAGGTACTCGTACAGCCGGTCACGCAGCACCCGGAACTCCAGCGCGTCGAAGACCTGGTGCACCTGCTCTCGGTCCCACCCCGGCCAGCGCAGGTCGCCCGGCGCCAGCGGCAGCTCCAGATCCCGCACCAGCTGGTTGAGCTGGGAGTTACGCAGCACGTCGGCCAGGTGTGCCCGCAGGCTCTCTCCCGCTTTGCCCTTCACCTCGTCGACGTGCGCGACCACGCCTTCCAACGACCCGTACTGCGTGATCCACTTCGCCGCGGTCTTCACCCCGACGCCCGGCACGCCCTCCAGGTTGTCGGACTTGTCGCCGACCAGCGCCGCCAGGTCGCTGTACCGCTCCGGCGGTACGCCGTAGCGCTCCATCACCTCGGCCGGGGTCATCCGGCTGATCTCGGAGACGCCGCGCTTGGGATACAGCACCGTGACGTGCTCGTCGACCAGCTGGAACGCGTCCCGGTCGCCGGTGGAGATCAGCACGTCGGCGCCGGCGGCGCGCGCCTGCGTGGTGAGGGTCGCGATCAGGTCGTCGGCTTCGTACCCCTCGAGGCTTATCGACGGGATCCGCAGCGCCGCGAGCACCTCCTGGATGAGGCTGACCTGGCCCTTGAAGTCGGTCGGAGTCTCGGAGCGGCCGGCTTTGTACTCGGCGTACTGCTCGCTGCGGAACGAACGGCGGGACACGTCGAACGCCACCGCGAGGTGGGTGGGCTGCTCGTCGCGGAGCATGTTGATCAGCATCGAGGTGAAGCCGTACACCGCGTTGGTGGGCTGGCCGGTGGTGGTGGAGAAATTCTCGACCGGCAGCGCGAAGAAGGCCCGATAGGCCAGCGAATGGCCGTCGAGCAGCAGCAGCCGCACCGGCTGGGAGGAATCGGCGGTGGACTGGGGCGCGGTCGTCGGCGAGGTTTCCGTCACGGCCGCGAGCCTAGTCCGGCCCCCTGACAGTCCGCGCACGGGACGCGCCTGTCAGGGGGCCGGATTGCCACATATCGCTACGCGACGCCGAGGTACGCCTCGCGAATGCTCGGGTCGTGCAGCAGCTCCGGACCGGGCCCGGTGTTGACGATCTTGCCGGTCTCCATGACGTACGCGCGGCTTGCCCGGGAGAGGGCCTGCTGCGCGTTCTGCTCCACCACCAGGATCGGGGTGCCCTGCTCGGCGATCTCCACGATGATCGAGAAGATCTGCTGGATCAGCATCGGCGCGAGCCCCATCGACGGCTCGTCGAGCATCAGCAGCTTCGGCCGCGCCATCAACGCGCGTCCGATCGCCAGCATCTGCTGCTCACCGCCGGACAGCGTCCCGGCCACCTGCCTGCGCCGCTCGGCGAGTCGCGGGAACAGGCCGAACACCCGCTCCAGGTCTTCCTCGGTGGCGGCCTTGTCCGTACGGGTGTACGCCCCCATGTCGAGGTTCTCGAACACGGTCATCCCGGGAAAGATCTGCCGTCCCTCGGGCGAGAGGCACAGCCCCTTGCGTACCCGCTGGTCGGCGCGCAGCCGGGTGATGTCCTCACCGGCGAACACGATGCGACCCTCCGACAACCGGCGCAGTCCGGAGATCGCGCGCATGGTCGAGGTCTTGCCCGCACCGTTGGCGCCGATCAGCGCCACGATCTCGCCCTCGTCGACCTGCAGGTTGATGCCGTGCAGAGCTTCGATCCGGCCGTACGAGAGGTGCACGTTCTCCAACTCAAGCAGCATCTTCGGGCACCCCCAGGTAGGCGTTGATCACCTTGGGGTCGCGCGCCACGTCGGCCGGCGCACCCTCCGCGATCTTCTTGCCGAACTCCAGCACCACGATCCGGTCCGTCACGCCCATCACGAGCCGCATGTCGTGCTCGATCAGCAGCACGGTCAGACCGCGATCCCGAATCTGCTTGATCAGCTTGAGCAGATTCTCCTTCTCGATCGGGTTGAAGCCCGCGGCCGGCTCGTCCAGGCAGAGCAGCTTCGGCTCGGTGGCCATCGCCCGGGCGATCTCCAGCCGCCGCTGGTAGCCGTACGGCAGGTTGCGGGCCAGCTCACCAGCCCGGTCCGCCACGCCGACGAAGCGGAGCAGGTCCATCGCCTTGTCGTACGCCGCCCGCTCCTCGAGTGCGTAGCGGGAGATCCCGAAGATCTTCGCGCTGCCGCGCTTGAGCTGCTGCCAGAGCCGCAGCGGACCCGCTGTTGCGGTGACCTCGGTCAGCTCGTCTTCCTTGGCGCGTACCCGGTACGTGCGGAACAACGTACCGACCACGCTGGTCTTGTGCCGGGAGTCGGTGCCGACCAGCACGTTCTCCAGCGCCGTCATCTCCGGGAACAGCCGTACGTTCTGGAAGGTACGCGCGATCCCCATCCGGGTGATCTGGTGCTTCTTTCGACCGGCCACCTTGACGCCGTCGAAGTTGATCGTGCCCGAGGTCGGTTTGTACACCCCGGTCATCGCGTTGAAGCAGGTGGTCTTCCCGGCTCCGTTGGGTCCGATCAGACCGAGGATCTCGCCCTCGTACAGCGTGAAGTTGACCTTGTCCAGCGCCACCACACCGCCGAACCGCAGCGTGACGTCCTGGACCTCGAGCACCGCCCGGCCGTTGGTGGTCACCGGAGAACCTGTCGGCTCGCTCTGCTCAGCCACTGACCCCCACCTCCTGCGCTTCCTTCTTCCGGTCGGCGAACTCACGTACCCGGCGTCGGCTCGGGATCAGGCCCTGCGGTCGCAGGATCATCACCACGATCAGCGCCACCGCGAACGCGAACGGCCGCCAGCCCTCGAACTCGCGGAACCGCTCCGGCAGGTACGTCAACAAGATCGCTCCCACGGTGACGCCGAGCATGTTGCCGGACCCGCCGAGCACCACCATCGCGACGAACAGGATCGACAGCGTCACGTTGAAGCTTCCCGGGTCGATGAAGCCGAGCCGGCTGGCGTGCATCATCCCGGCGAAGCCGCCGAGCGCGGCGCCCATCGCGAACGCCCACAGCTTGAACTTGAACGCCGGCACGCCCATCACGGCCGCGGCGTCCTCGTCCTCACGGATCGCTACCCAGGAACGGCCCACCCGGCTGTGCTCCAGCCGGCGTACCCCGACCACCAGGATGATTAGGATCACCAAGATCAGCCAGTACCAGTATTTGATATCGAGCACGCCGAAGATCCGGGTGCCGTCGGGGAAGGCCCCCGGCGGCTTCGGGATGTTGGAGACCCCGTGCGGGCCGCCGGTGAACGTCGAGTTCCTGGCGATGATGCGGATGATCTCGCCGAAGCCCAGCGTCACGATCGCCAGGTAGTCGCCGCGCAGCCGCAGCGTGGGCCAGCCCAGGATCACCCCCGAGATCATCGTTAACATCATCGCGAGCGGTATGCACGCCGCCCACGCCACCGACCAGCCCTGGGAGAGGCCGAACTCCTGCTGGATCCACTTGGTGACGTACGAGCTCGGCGACCCGAACAGCGCCACCGAATAGGCGCCCACCGCGAAGAAGCCGACGTAGCCGAGGTCCAACAGCCCCGCGAGCCCGACCACGATGTTCAGCCCGATCGCGATGATCACGCTGACCGCGCAGGCGAACAGCACGCTGGACCAGTCCGAACCACCTCCCTCGCCGACGTCGGTCCGGATGATCGCGAACGGATAGTGCTGTATCAGTGGCAGGGAGAACAGCACCGCGACCACCGCCAGCACGGCGAGCAGGCGGGTCCAGCCGGGCAGCGCCGACCAGCGCTCACGCATCAGGTGCATGTAGTGGGCGCGAGCCCGGTCGAGGCCGCGCAGCGCGCTCGGGAATCCCGCCATCACGCACGCGCCTTTCCGAGCGACTCGCCGAGGATGCCGGTAGGCCGGAACATCAGCACGACCACCAGCACGATGAACGCGGTGACGTCCTCCCACTTCGACTGGAACAGCGCGGAGGAGTACACCTCGACCAGCCCGAGGGCGAGGCCGCCGAGCAGCGCGCCCCGGATGTTGCCGATGCCGCCGAGCACCGCGGCGGTGAAGGCCTTCAGCCCGATGATGAATCCGATGTCGAAGCTGGTGATGTTGAAGTTCATGGTGAACAGCAGCCCCGCGACCCCGGCGAGCGCGCCGCCGATCGTGAAGATCAACATGATCACCCGGTTCTTGTTGACGCCCATCAGCGCCGAGGTGTCCGGATCCTGCGCCACCGCACGCACGCCGCGGCCCAGCCGAGTGCGGTTGATGAACTGGTCCAGCACCAACATCATCAGCAGCGCGGCGCCAACGATGATCAGGTCGAGGTTCGAGATCTCGGTGTCACCGATCCGGATCAGCACCTCGCGCGGCACCAGGGTCGGCAGGTTCACTGTCGCGCGCCCGAAGGGCGGACCGAAGATGCGGGCCAGTACGAAGCCGAAGATCTCCATCAGCGCGAGTGAGAACCCGATAGCGGTGATCAGGAAGATCAGGCTGGGTGCGTTGCGTCTGCGCAGTGGCCGGTACGCGATCCGTTCGATCACCAGCGCGGTGGTCCCGGAGGCGAGCGCGGCGGCGATCACCGCCACGAGCACGAAGACCAGCACCATCCAGGTACCGGCGTCGGCATCGGTCGCGCCCAACACCGTGTAGGTGCCCAGGACGGTCCAGGTGCCGACCATGAATACTTCGGAGTGGGCGAAGTTGATCAGCTTCAACACGCCGTACACCAGGGTGTAGCCCAGTGCCACCAGCGCGTAGATCGAACCCTTGCCGAGCCCGTTGACGGTGTGTTCGCCGAACTGCTCAATGAGGTTTTGGATGTTCACAGAGGCTCCATCGCAGGCGGTGCGGCCGAGGACGCGCCCCGGCCGCACCGATACTGAGGTCTGGTCAACTTACTTGAGAGCAATCTCCTCGTCGGGAGCCAGGCTCCCGCCCTCGATGACGTACGACCAGACGACAACGCTGGACTCGTCCACGTCGCCCTTGTCGTCGAACTTCAGGTGCTTGGTCGCACCCTCCTTGTCGTACGCGTCGACGAACTTCTCGACCTTGGGACGAGTCGTGTTGCCCGCCTTGATGGCGTCAAGGAAGATGTTCATCGCGTCGAAGCCCTCGGCCGCGTACGCGCCCGGAGCCTCGCCGTACTCGGCCTCGTAGTCGTCCTTGAACGAACCAGCCGCCTCACTACCCGGCAGACACGGGCAGGTGATGATGGCACCCTCGGCCTGCGCACCCGCGGCCTTCGGGAAGTCGGCACCGTACAGACCGTCGCCACCGAGGAACGGGATGGTGACGCCAGCCGCACGCAGCTGCTTCAGGAACGGACCCGCCTCACGGGCGTACCCGAGGTAGACCACCGCGTCCGCCTTGGAGCTCTTCACCTTCGAGACCGTCGAGGAGAAGTTGGTCTGCTTCTCCTGCACCTGGTCGCGCCCGGCAACTATCTTGCCGGCCTTCTCCACCACGGTGTCGGCAAGCGGCTTGCCGTAGGTGGTGCCGTCGTCAACGACGAACAGCTTCTTCGCCTCGAGCGTGTTGGTCGCGTAGATAGCGATCGCGGCGCCCTGAGTGGCGTCGTGGCCGACCACGCGGTGGAAGTTCGACACCGGGTTCTCAGTGGTGAGCGCCGTGGCGGTGGCGGACTGGCTGACCATGGTGACGCCAGCCTCTTCGAAGGTCTTCTTGGTGCCCTCGGTCTCACCCGAGAACGCACCACCGATAACGCCGATGAACTTCTTGTCGGTCGCGATCTGGGTGGCCAACGGAGCGGCCTTGGCCGGGTCGCCCTCGCTGTCGAACTCCTTCAACGTGACCTTGCAGTCCTTGTTCTTCGCCAGGAACTGCTTCAACGCCAGCTTCGCGCCGTTGAACGACGGAAGCACGATGCTAGCGTTGCCGCCGCTCAGCGCCCCCATGAACCCGATGGTGCCTTCGCACTTGCCAGCCTCTCCACCACCAGTATCTGCCGTACCACAGGCAGCGGTCGATGCGGCAAGTGCCAGCGACAGCACCACGCCGCCGAGCACTCGTATCGTGTGTTTCTTCAAGGCTCTGTGCCTCCTCCATCCCGATGGAACCATGGCGCGCCTACGGCTGCGGGCAGAACGAACGCGATCGAGCACCAGACGACCGGCCCAACACTTCGCAGCCTGTGGCGCGGGACACTACCCGACCCTGAACCAGTCCCGGAACCACCTCCAGGGCCATACTCAGCGTGAGATCGAACTGTTATTTAGCTGTGTCGTCCGGATTGGATTTCTGAGGGTCCGAGCGCGGGCCTTCCACCACAATCCGTTCTGCCACGTCACGCATTGTCATACGGTGGTCCATTGCGTTTCGCTGGATCCAGCGGAACGCCTCGGGTTCCGACATCCCATAATCGCTCATCAGTACGCCCTTGGCGCGTTCAACCGCCTTACGGGTCTCCAACCGATCGGTCAGATCGGCCACTTCGGACTCCAGGGCGGACAACTCCGCGAACCGGGACATCGCGATCTCGATCGCCGGCACCAGATCGCTCTTCTGGAACGGCTTGACCAGGTACGCCATCGCCCCGGCGGCCCGAGCGCGCTCCACGAGATCCCGCTGGCTGAACGCGGTCAGGATCACCACCGGCGCCAACCGGCTGCCGGCGATCCGCTCCGCCGCCGCGATGCCATCCATGATCGGCATCTTGATGTCCAGGATCACCAGGTCCGGCTTGGTCTCCTCGGCGAGCCGTACGGCGGTCTCGCCGTCACCCGCCTCGCCCACCACCACGTACCCTTCCTCGCCCAACATTTCGGCGAGATCGAGACGGATCAGGGCCTCATCCTCAGCGATGAGAACCCGACGAGGCTGTCCCTCGGCGGCCACCGACACCTCCTGCACCTGGTCCCCGACTCGAATCCGGCACGCCGGCACCACCTGGCCGACCCCACCGAAGCGTAGTCGGTACGCTAGGACACGCTCGCCGGGATGGTGGAACGGCATACACGGACGCCTCAAAAGCGTCTGCCCGAGAGGGCTTGCGGGTTCGAATCCCGCTCCCGGCACCCCACTTTCAGCCGTACCAGTAGTCGGTCGGATATCGCGACGGCGTACCGGCCATGGCCTTTCGGGGCCGGGGCGCGGGCGATGGTGGCGGCGGTGGCTCGTGGTGCATCACCGCGGCGAGTTGGGCCACCTCGGCATACAGCCGTTCCATGCCGGGCGGCTGCGAGCGAGAGCCACGGGCAACGGTCTCCGCGATCGCGACCAGCTCATCGACCCGCCTGCGCAGCTCGGCGAGGTCGTACGAATCGGGTGTGACTGGCATCCCGGGTCACCTCCTGAAGGCCCCGCTGCGTGCCGGACGTACCGCCGCCGTGCGTGCGACCAGCGGCTCGGCCAGTGACGCGATCGGGCAGAGCATGAACGGTCTGCCGCAGCAGCACTGGTCCACCGCGCCCGGCCGCACCACGCGGTGATGGCGGTCGAGCACCTCGGCCACGAACCGGCGCCAGGCGACCGGGTCGTCAACCACGGGCCAGGGCTCGGAATCGATCGGATCAGCACGGTAGGTACGCATGCGCCCACTGCTCCCTCCTCGCCGTCGTGCGGCGACGCGCCACGGCGGGAGAGGCCGTTTCCACGGACCGGCGACCGGGGTTCGGTCCGGACCGAGCGACTCACCGCTGATGCTACGTCCGCGGGACGGGCCGCGTACCGAAATCGGCGGGCTGCCCGCATAGGTTAGGCGGATGACCGCGCACATGACCCCCGAAGAATTCCGCCGGTACGGGCACGCCGCCGTCGACTGGGTCGCCGACTACTGGGACCAGGTGCAGCGGCACCCGGTGCTGAGCCAGGTCTCCCCCGGCGAGATCGCGGGCCGGCTGCCGCAGGCGCCGCCGGCCACCGGCGAACCGTTCGACCGGGTGCTCGCCGACCTGGATTCCGTGGTGCTGCCGGGGCTCACGCACTGGCAGCACCCGTCGTACTTCGGCTACTTCCCGGCGAACACCTCTGGGCCGTCGGTGCTCGCCGACCTGGTCACCGCGGGGCTCGGCGTACAGGGGATGCTGTGGGCGACCAGCCCGGCGTGCACTGAGCTGGAAACCGTGATGCTGGACTGGCTGGCCGAGGCGCTGGAGCTGCCGAAGCGGTTCCGGTCGGACACCGCCGGCGGCGGCGTGATCCAGGATTCCGCGTCGTCGGCGGCGCTGGTGGCGACGCTGGTCGCGTTGCACCGGGCCAGCGGCGGTACGTGGGGCCGGGCCGGCGTGGATCGCCGGTTCACGGTCTACACCTCTAACCAGGGGCACTCGTCGATCGAGAAGGCGGCCCGGATCGCCGGGATCGGGGACGCCCAGGTACGGCTGGTCGACGTGGATCCGGAGACGTTGGCGATGCGTACCGACAAACTGCGGGAGGCGATCGAGGCGGATCGCGCGGCGGGCGCCACACCGGCGCTGGTGGTGGCGACGATCGGCACCACCTCCACCACGGCGATCGACCCGGTGCCCGAGATCGGCGTGCTGTGCCGCGAGCTCGGCGTCTGGCTGCACATCGACGCCGCGTACGCGGGGAGCGCCGCGGTCTGCCCGGAGCTGCGCTGGACCCACGCCGGCCTCGAGTACGCCGACAGCTACTGCTTCGACCCGCACAAGTGGCTGCTCACCGGGTTCGACTGCGACGCGTTCTGGGTGGCGGACCGGGCCGAGCTGATCCAGGCGCTCTCGGTGCTGCCGGAGTACCTGCGCAACGCCGCCACCGAGTCCGGCGCGGTGATCGACTACCGGGACTGGCAGGTGCCGCTGGGGCGCCGGATGCGCGCGCTCAAGCTGTGGTTCGTCCTCCGGTGGTACGGCGTGGAAGGGCTGCGTACGCACATCCGGCTCGGCGTCGACCTGGCGCAGCAGTTCGCCGCGTGGGTGGCGGCCGACGAGCGCTTCGAGATCGTGGCGCCGCACCCGTTCTCGCTGGTGTGCTTCCGGCTGCGGACCCGTACCGGCGAATCCGAGGCGGAGGCCGACGCGCGGAACGCGGAGCTGGTACGCCGGCTCAACGCCTCGGGTCGGCTCTACCTCACCCACACCAAGATCAGTCAGCGGTACGTGCTGCGCCTGGCGATCGGCGCTCCGAGCACCCAGCGGCAGCACGTCGAGGATGCATGGCGGGAGATCCAGCAGGCCGCGGACGAGGTGTAGCCGGCGCTACGCCGCCTCGGATGCGGGTTACGCGACTTCGGTGGCCGGCTCGGCGTGGGGCACCCGGGTCGGGATACCGTCGGCCGACGCGGCCTGGCGGTCCCGCAGCGCGGTGCGGACCGCGAACGACAGCGCCACGATCCAGGCGGCGACGATCAGCACGTACCCCACGACGATCGTGTCGGACCCAGCCCCGAGCGCACCGAACACGGTGCGCGCGTTGGTCAGCAGGATCATCCCGCCGACGCCGGCGCCGAGCATGACCCCGGGAACCATGCGTACCAGCCAGGCGGCGATCGGCGCGGCGAGCAGGCCACCGCCGAGCAGCGCGGCGACCACCGGCCACTGCACACCGCTGGTGCCGAGCGCGATCAGGAATCCGGCGCTCGCCCCGAAGGCGACCAGGAACTCGCTGGTGTCCACCGAGCCGACCACCCGGCGCGGCTCCATCCGGCCCGAGGTGAGCAGCGCCGGGGTCGCCACCGGGCCCCAGCCACCACCGCCGGTGGCGTCGACGAAGCCGGCGAAGATGCCGAGCGGCGCCAGGAACTTCGCCCGCAGCGGCGGCTTGGCGGGATCGACCTTCGGCGCCCGGAACGCGAACCTGATCAGCAGGTACGCCCCCAGCACCGCCAGGATCCCGGCCATCCACGGCGTGGCCAGCTCGGTGGAGATCATGCTCAGGAAGGTGGCGCCGGCGAACGCGCCGATCGCTCCCGGCACCGCGATCCGGCCCACCACCCGCCAGTCCACGTTGCCGAACCGCCAGTGCGCGACACCCGAGGCGAGCGACGTACCGAGCTCGGAGAAGTGCACCGAGGCCGACGCCACGACCGGCGCCAGCCCCACGGTGAGCAGCAGGGTGCTCGAGGTGACCCCGTACGCCATGCCGAGGCTGCCGTCGACCAGCTGGGCGGCGAGCCCGACCAGTCCGAGCACCAGGAGCTTTCGCATGCCGGCAATTGTCTACTGACTTGGTTGGTTTAATCAACAAGGCGCCCGCGATGTGAGAACAAGCACCACGGAGACGGGGTCAGGACCAGGCGGCGGGATCGGCGGTGAGCAGTCTTACCGGATCCGGCAGCTCGCCGGTGGCGACGTCGGCCAGGCTCACCTGCTCCAGGATCGCGCGCTCGCTGGCCCGCAGCGCCACCCACACGTCCTGCAGCGCCCGAGCCGCGCCCTGGTAGCCCAGCTGCTCGGGGCGTTGCCCCCGTACGTTGGCCAGCGGCCCGTCGATCGCCCGGATGATGTCGGCGAGGCTGATCTCCTCGGCCGGCCGGGCCAGCCAGTAGCCGCCCTCCGGACCGCGCTGGCTGTTGATGATGCCGGCCCGCCGCAACTGCAACAGGATGCTCTCCAGGAACTTCGGCGGGATCTGCTGCGCGGTCGCCAGCTTCTCCGAGGTGACCGTACGACCGGAGGCGGCGGCCAGCTCGGACGCTGCTCGCAGCGCGTAGTCGACCCTGGCGGACAGCCGCATGGGATCAATTCTTCACGATCGGATTTTCGTGCCGCGTACGGGGCGCAGCAGCCCCTCCTGCACCGCGGTCGCGATGTGGCGCCCGGTGGCGTCCAGCAACCGTCCGGTGGCCAGCCCGCGACCGGCGGACGCCGACGGGCTCCAGCAGTCGTACAGGAACCATTCGTCGGCGCGGAACGGGCGGTGGAACCACAGCGCGTGGTCCAGGCTGGCGCCGACGAAGCCACCCGGTCCCCACACCTGGCCGTGCACCGACAGCACCGAATCCAGCAGGGTCAGGTCGGACGCGTACGCCAGCAGGCAGGCGTGCAGCAACGGGTCGTCGGGCAAGGTGCCGTCGAAGCGCATCCAGACCCGCTGCCGGGGCTCGGCCGGGCGGTCGCCGCTGCGTACCCAGCCCGGCTCGCCGACGTACCGTACGTCGATCGGGCGCGGGATCATCGCCCAGATGCCCAGCCGCTCCGGGTACGCCGCCAGCCGGTCCTCCATGGTGCGCAGGGACTCCGGCTCGGGCACCCCCTCGGGAGCTCCCGCGGCGTGGTCCAGCCCGGTCTCGGCGCGGTGGAACGACGCCGACATGAAGAAGATCGGCTGGCCGTGCTGGACCGCCACGGTGCGGCGTACCGAGAAGGAGTGGCCGTCGCGGATGTTCTCCACGGTGAAGACGATCGGCACCGCCGAGTCGCCGGCGCGTACGAAGTAGCCGTGCAGCGAGTGCACCGTACGCTCCGGGTCGACCGTACGGCCGGCGGCCACCAGCGCCTGGCTGGCGACCTGCCCGCCGAACACCCGCTGCTGGCCCACCGGCGGGCTGATACCGCGGAAGATGTTGACCTCCACCGGCTCCAGATCCAGCACCTTCAGCAGTTGGTCGACCGCGGCCTGCCCGGTGACCGCCGCGGTCTGGCCGGTGTCGGCCTCGGTCTGGCCGGTGTCGGCCTCGGTCATCGGACGGACTCGGCCAATGACCCGAGCCGGTGCACCCGGATCGTGTTGCTGGAGCCCGGCGTGCCCGGCGGGCTGCCCGCCACGATGACCACCAGATCGCCCACCTCGCCGCGGCCGTGCTCCAGCAGCGCCGAATCCACCTGTTGGAACATCTCGTCGGTGTGGTGCACGAACGGCACCAGGAAGGTTTCCACTCCCCAGGACAGCGCCAGCTGGCTGCGGGACGCCGGAGTCGGCGTGAACGCCAGCAGCGGAAGCGTGCAGTGGATCCGGGAGAGCCGGCGTACCGTGTCACCGGTCTGGCTGAACGCGACCAGCGCCTTGGCCCCGATCGCCGACGCCACCCGGGCCGCCGCCCAGGTGATCGCTCCCCCGGTGGTACGCGGATCGTGCTGCAGCGGCGGCACCGCGAAGTCGCCCGCCTCGGTGGACTCCACGATCCGCGCCATGGTGCGTACGGTCAGCACCGGATACCGGCCCACGGAGGTTTCCCCGGACAGCATCACCGCGTCCGCGCCGTCCAGCACCGCGTTCGCCACGTCGGACGCCTCGGCGCGGGTGGGGCGGGAGTTCTCGATCATCGAGTCCAGCATCTGGGTGGCCACGATCACCGGTTTGGCGTTCTCCCGGCACAGCTGCACCGCTCGCTTCTGCACCAGCGGCACCTGCTCCAGCGGCAGCTCCACGCCCAGGTCGCCGCGGGCGATCATCATGCCGTCGAAGGCGTCGGAGATCTCGGCCAGCCGGGCCACCGCCTCCGGCTTCTCGATCTTCGCCAGCACCGGAAGCCGGCCGCCCTCTTCGGCCATGATGGCGTGCACCGGCTTGACGTCGTCCGGGGACCGTACGAACGACAGCGCCACCAGGTCGACCCGCAGCGCGAGCGCGAACCGGAGATCCTCCTCGTCCTTGTCCGACAGCGCCGGCGCGCTGATGTCGACGTTCGGCAGCGACAGCCCCTTGTTGTTGGAGACCGTCCCGCCCTCGACCACCAGGCACCGGATGTCGTTGCCGGCGACCTCGCTGACATCCAGCGCCAGCCGGCCGTCGTCGACCAGCAGCCGGTCGCCCGGCTTCACCTCGTCCGGCAGCGGCCGGTACGTCACCGACACCCGCTCCGCGGTGCCCTCGACCAGTTCGCTGGTGAGCACCACGTGGTCGCCGGTACGCCACTGCACCGGCCCGTCGGCGAACGTGCCGAGCCGGATCTTCGGCCCCTGCAGGTCGGCCAGTACGCCGACCGCCCGTCCGGTGGCGTCGGCGGCGTCCCGCACCATCTGGTAGACCCGCCGATGGTCCTCGTGCGTGCCGTGGCTGAAGTTGAGCCGGGCCACGTCCATGCCGGCTTCGACCAGGCCGCGTACCCGTTCCGGGGTGGCGGTGGCGGGACCCAGGGTGCATACGATCTTCGCGCGACGATTCACGTACCCCAACCTATCGGGCGGGGATCACGAGCGGCTGGTCGGCAGGGCTGACCGGGGACGGCAGCGCGCCCGACTCCCCCAGGTACGAGTGGATCGCCGCCGCGGCGGCCCGCCCCTCCGCGATCGCCCACACGATCAGCGAGGCGCCCCGGTGTGCGTCCCCGGCGACGAACACGCCGTCGGTACCGGTCTGCCAGTCCTCGCCGCAGTCCAGCGCGCCGCGCGGGTTGCGGGCGACCCCGAGCTGCGAGAGCAGCGGGGCCGGCTCGGTGCCGTCGAAGCCGATCGCCAGCAGGACCAGGTCGACCGGCAGCTCCCGCTCGGAGCCCGGCACCGGGGTCACTACCCGGCGGCCGGTGGACTTGTCGACGTTGACCTCAGAGATCCGGGCACCCTTCACCCGGCCCGAGGCGTTGCCCACGAACTCCTGTACGGCCACCGCGAACGTACGCTCGCCGCCCTCGTCGTGCGCCGGGTAGCTGCGCAGGATCCACGGCCAGGTGGGCCATGGGTCCCGCTCGGCGTCCCGTACCTCCGGCGGCTGCGGGTAGATGTCGAGCTGGGTGACGCTGGCGGCGCCCTGCCGGTGCGCCACACCGAGGCAGTCGGCCGCGGTGTCGCCGCCACCGATGATCAGTACGTGCCTGCCCTCGGCGGTGATCCCCGGTGCGTCGATCTTGCCGGCGACGTGCCGGTTGGACTGCACCAGGTGCTCCATCGCCAGGTGTACACCGCCGAGCTGCCGCCCGGGGACGTCGGTGTCCCGGCCCAGCAACGCCCCGGTGGCGAGCAGGATCGCGTCATGCCGTTCCCGCAGCTCCGCCGCGGTGACGTCGGTCCCGACATCGCAGCTGGTGACGAACTCGACGCCCTCGGCGCGCAGCTGCTCCATGCGGAGGTCGATGTGGCGCTTCTCGAGCTTGAAGTCGGGGATGCCGTACCGGAGCAGGCCGCCGATCTCGTCGTCGCGCTCGTACACGGTGACGGCGTGACCGGCCCGGGCGAGCTGCTGCGCGGCGGCCAGCCCGGCGGGGCCGGAGCCGACCACCGCGACGCTCCTGCCGGTCGGTGCCGGCGCCGGGCGCGGGCTGACCCAGCCCTCGTCGAACGCACGGTCGATGATCTCGACCTCGACCTGCTTGATGGTCACCGCACCGGGGCCGCCGGACGGGATCGACAGCACGCACGCCGCCTCGCACGGCGCGGGGCACAGCCGGCCGGTGAACTCCGGGAAGTTGTTGGTGGCGTGCAGCTGTTCGATGGCGTGCCGCCAGCCGCCGGTACGCACCAGGTCGTTCCACTCCGGGATCCGGTTCCCGAGCGGGCAGGCGTCGTGGCAGAACGGGATACCGCAGTCCATGCAACGCCCGGCCTGCTCGTTGATCGTCGGCTCGCCGAGCGGCTCGTACACCTCGTGCCAGTCGCGCAGCCGGATCGGTACGGGGCGCTTCGGAGTGTTCTGGCGGGGATGCCGCAGGAAGCCACTGGGGTCAGGCATTCGCCACCTCCATGACCACCTCGTCCACGTCGCGCCCGCTGGCCTCCGCCGCCTCCATGGCGTCGAGAACCCGGCGGTAGTCGCGCGGCATCACCTTGGTGAAGTGCTCCACCTCGCGCTTCCAGTCGCCGAGCAGCGCGGTGGCGACCACGGACCCCGTCTCGGCGCGGTGCCGCTCGATCAACTCCTTGAGGTTGGCCCGGTCGGCCACCGACAGCGGCTCCAGGTCGACCAGCTCGTGGTTGACCCGCTTCCTGTCCGCCCGGTACAGGTACGCCACCCCGCCGGACATGCCGGCGGCGAAGTTGCGGCCGGTCGGGCCCAGCACCACCACCGTGCCTCCGGTCATGTACTCGCAGCCGTGGTCACCGACGCCCTCCACCACCGCGGTGGCGCCGGAGTTGCGTACCGCGAACCGCTCCCCCACCTGGCCCCGGCACAGCAGCTCGCCGGCGGTGGCGCCGTACAGCAGGGTGTTGCCGGCGATGATGTTGCGCTCGGCCGGGAACGGCGCCCGCTCGTCGGGGCGTACCAGGATCCGGCCGCCGGACAGGCCCTTGCCGAGGTAGTCGTTGGCGTCGCCGTACAGCCGCAGCGTGATGCCGCGCGGTACGAACGCCCCGAAGGACTGCCCCGCGGTGCCGTGGAACGTCAGGTCGATGGTGTCCTCGGCGAGCCCCTTGCCGCCGTACCGCCGGGTGACTTCGCTGCCCAGCATGGTGCCGACCGTACGGTGCACGTTGCGGATCGGGAGCGCGGCGCGTACCCGGGAGCCGTCCTCAAGTGCGGGGGCGGCGAGGGTCAGCAGCTCGTTGTCCAGCGCGCTGGCCAGCCCGTGGTCCTGGGCGCGGGCCCGCCGCCGGGCGGCGCCGGCCGGCAGCTCCGGCA
>JBOGDF010000051.1:0-20791 GCA_050701635.1 Micromonosporaceae bacterium
GTCGACGCCGCCGCCGCGCTGGCCGCCGGCGCGCTGGCGTGCGCGGCGCAGCTGCTCGGCGCCGGGCAGGCGATGCTCGACACCACCGTCCGGTACGCCCAGCAACGTCACCAGTTCGGCCGTCCGATCGGGTCGTTCCAGGCGGTGAAACACCAGCTCGCGGACGTACGGGTGGGGCTGGACCTGGCGCGGCCGCTGGTCTACGGCGCCGCCGTGACGATGGCGCCGCGGGACGTCTCGGCGGCGAAGGTGGCGGCGGGCGACGCGGCGTACCGGGCGGCCCGTACCGCGTTGCAGGTGCACGGCGCGATCGGCTACACCGCTGAGCACCCCCTCCACCTGTGGCTGACCCGTACCCGCGCGCTGCTCACCGCCTGGGGCACCCCGCGCTGGCACCGCACCCGCATCCTGGAGGACCTGTGAGGCGACGCGAGTGAGCATCGCAGCGAGCGCAGCGAGCGAGGAGCGGAGCGAGCCAAAAGCCGAACTGGGAGGCACTGTGAGGCGACGCGAGTGAGCATCGCAGCGAGCGCAGCGAGCGAGGGGCGGAGCGAGCCAAAAGCCGAACTGGGAGGCACTGTGCTGACCGAAGAACAGCGGGCACTGCAGGAGGCCGTGCGCAGCCTGCTGGAGCGGCACGCCGGCAGCGCCGCGGTACGTGCCGCCGTCGACCAGCCACGGGGCTTCGACGAGAAGCTGTGGCACCTGCTGTGCGACCAGATCGGGGTCGCCGGGCTCGGGATTCCCGAGGCGTACGGTGGCGCCGGCGCGTCCCTGGTGGAGACCGCGCTGGTGCTCGAGGAGCTGGGCCGGGTGCTGGCGCCGGCGCCGCTGCTCGGGTCCGCGGTGCTCGCCGGTCAGGCGGTGCTCGCCACCGGCGACGCCGACGCCTGCGCCCGGCTGCTCCCCGCGATCGCGGACGGCACCCGGATCGCCGCACTCGCCTGGAGCGACGCGTCCGGCCACTGGCACCCGGACCGGCCCGCCGCCACCGCCGCCGAGGGCCCGGACGGCTGGCGCCTGGACGGCGACGCGCACTTCGTACTCGACGGAGACATCGCCGACGTCCTGCTGGTCGCCACCGGCGACGGCCTGTTCGAGGTGGACCCGGACGCGGCACGCCGTGAGCCCACACCCGCGATGGACCTCACCCGGCGACTCGCCCGCGTCACCCTGGAAGCCGCCCCGGCCCGGCCGTTGGGCCGGACGGACCTGGCGCTGGTACGCGACATCGGCTGCGCCGCGCTCGCCGCCGAGCAGGCCGGGGCCGCCGCGCGGGCACTCGACCTGACCGTGGCGTACGCCAAGACCCGCGAGCAGTTCGGCCAGCCGATCGGCGCCTTCCAGGCGCTCAAGCACCGGATGGCCGAGATGTACGTGCAGGTCGAGTCCGCCCGCGCGATCGCGTACGCCGCCGCGGCGGCCCCGAGCGAGCTGGGCGCCGTGGCGAAGGTGCACTGCTCCGAGGCGTTCCAGCAGGTGACGGCCGAGATGATCCAGCTGCACGGCGGGATCGCGATCACCTGGGAACACGACGCCCACCTGTACTTCAAGCGCGCCCACGGCTCCGCGCAGCTGTTCGGTCAACCCGGCGAGTACGTCTCCCGCCTCACAGCCACCGCCCTCACCGCGCACTGACGCCGCCTCCCTGGGTACATCGGCGTGGTGGAGAAGGGGCTGGCCGCCGACACCGACCCGTGGACGGCCTTCGCGGACTTCATGCGCGGCGCCGTCGAGGCTGAGACCGGTTCGCTCACCCAGGACGCCGTGCGGCACGTTCAAGCCCACCGAGGAGCTGTACCCGTGACGCCACCCGCAACGCCGAGCCCAACGAACGAGCAGCTCTCCGCTGCCCGAGCCCGTTCCCATCTCGCGCGAGCTCGAAAGCCGCTGGGCTGAACCGCCGGCCTTGTGATCACTCACGCTCGATCCGTGCCGTTTGCAGCCCGGTCATGCCGCACCAACGCCGATGCTGGCTTACTCTCACGCCATGACCAACGAGGTTGAGCGGTGGCAGGAGGTTGAACCGCTGCCGCCCATCAACGGCGATACCGCCAACCTTCTCGCCACCGTTGACACGGTTCGCGACGCCTGGGAGGAGTACCTGCGTCGGGTGTCGGCCGAGGAGTTCGAGGAGGCCCGTCGGCGCACCTTGACCAGACACGCGATCGAGACGGGCATCATCGAACGGCTTTACGAGGTTAGCTGGGGAGTCACCGAAGCCCTTGTTGCTGAAGGTCTCACGCTCGCGGCCGCGTCACGAGAAGGCGGCATATCCGAAGACACCCTGGCGGTCATCCGCTCACAGCTGGATGCGCTCGAGCTGATCGTGGAAGCAGTGCGATCCGAACGGCCGTTGACAGCTTTCTTCATCAAAGAGCTGCACGGGGCGATCACGCGAAACCAACCCACCTACCGCGCCCGCGACCAGTTCGGCAACGCAGTCGATCGACCGCTCCTGCATGGCACATGGAAAGAGTTCCCGAACGACGTCATCCGGTCTGATGGATCTCGACTGCAGTTCGTCCCGCCCGAGCACGTGCAGAGCCAGGTAGACGCCCTTCTGAAGAGGTTCGCAGAGTGCAAGGATGCACACCCCGTCGTACGATCAGCGTGGCTCCACCATCAGTTTGTCCGTATTCACCCGTTCCAGGATGGCAACGGGCGGGTCGCGCGGGCTCTCACACTGTTGGTCCTCCTCAAAGCGAAATACGCGCCACTAGTTGTCGCCGGAAACGAGCGGATCGACTACATCGAAGCGTTGGACGCCGCGAATAGAGGCGATCTCCGCCCCTTGGTGCGACTGTTTGCCGGCCTGGAGTTGGTTGCGCTCAAGTCTGAACTTAGTGTGCCCGTTTCCCGTGCGTCGGGAGCGACCGGCGCGGTGCCGGTCGCCCGCGAGCTCGTGACGCGACTATCTGACCGTAGACGTGCGGAGCATGAGCAGCGCGCGGCGGCCGCGGAGGCACTGGCTGCAGCCGTACAAGGCATGATCGTGACCGAACTCGAACGGCTGGCCCATGAATTGAAGATCGAGTTCCGTACCGTTGATCCAACAGCGACGACGCACGTCGCGCACGAGGCGCCAGGGGATCCACACGCGCACTGGTGGCACGGCCAGATCGTCTTCACGGCACGGCGCGTGGATTTCTTCGCAGATCTGGGCGAGGGGAGCTGGTGGACGCTGCTTTCAGTGCGCGCCCTTGGCCAGACCTTGCGCTACTTGGTGTTCGTGCAAAAGGTTGGGCGGGGGGACATCGGCGTGCTTGCCGTAACCACATTCGCCGAGGTCGTCGACGACGACAAGAGCACCTCCGCGACCGAGTTCCGCCGAGCGTTCGAGCCATCCGCCAAGGACAGCGTGACACTGGCCTACACGAATTCGGCCGAGCAGCGTTGGCCGGAGATCGCCGAGCTGATCGACCGCACCCTGACTGCTGGATTGAAGTACTTCGTTGATCAGTTGAGCTAGATCCAGTCGTCGTGGCGGGACCAGGTGATCAGGTTGTCGAGGATGCCGGGCGCCGGCTCGGCGGGCTCGGTGGCGGCGTACGCGCCGCGGTAGAACAGCAGCGGCCGGGCCGGTCGGTGCGGCCCCAGCGCCGTGACCCGGCCGGTCACCACGTAGTGGTCGCCCGCCTCGTGCACCGCCGCCACGTCGCAGTCCACCCAGGTCAGTACGCCGTCCAGCACCGGAGCTCCGGACGGTGCGGGCCGCCACGGCACCGACGCGAACTTGTCCGCGCCGGCGGTGCCGAAGACCGTACTGATCGGCTGCTGGTCGTGGGCGAGCACGTTGACGCAGAACCGTCCGGCGGCCTCGATCAACGGCCAGGTACGCGACCCGCGCGCCGGACAGAACAACACCAGCGGCGGGTCCAGCGACAGCGCCGCGAACGCCTGGCACGCGAACCCGACCGGGCCTTCCGCCGTGATCACGGTGACCCCGGTGGCGAAGTGCCCGAGCGTCGTACGGAACACCGCCGCGTCCACCGTACGGGTGGTCAACGGAACCCGATCGAGAAGTCGTGGCCCCACAGCGAGACCGCCGTACTCTCCCGGGCGATCCAGGTCTCGTCGGAGACGGTACGGCCTTCGCAGCCGTACTCGACGTCGAAACCGCCCGGGGTCTTCATGTAGAAGGAGAGCATCAGGTCGTTGACGTGGCGCCCCAGGGTCGCCGACATCGGCACCTTGCGGCGCAGCGCCCGGTCGTGGCAGAGCCCCACGTCGTCGGCGTGCTCCACCTCGATCATCAGGTGCACGATGCCGCTCGGGGTGGGCATCGGCAGGAACGCCAGGCTGTGGTGCCGCGGGTTGCAGCCGAAGAACCGCAGCCACGCCGGCGGATCGTCCGGCCCGCGCCCGACCGCCTGCGGGGGCAGCCGCATCGAGTCGCGCAGCCGGAAGCCGAGCACGTCCCGGTAGAAGGTCAGCGCCTCGGCGTCGTCCCTGGTGGACAGTACGACGTGCCCCAGCCCCTGCTCGCCGGTGACGAACCGGTGCCCGTACGGGCTGACCACCCGGCGGTGCTGCAACGCCGCGCCGTGGAAGACCTCCAGCCCGTTGCCGGACGGATCCGAGAAGATGATCATCTCGTCCACCCGCCGGTCGGCCAGCTCGTCGGCGGTCGCCTCCTTGTACGCCACCCCGGCGGCGTCGAGCCGATTCCGGATCGCCTGCAAGCCGGCTGCGTTGGCGGTCTCCCAGCCCGACGCGGCCAGCGCGTCGCGGGAGCCCGGGACGATCACCAGCCGCGCCGGGAAGTCGTCCATCCGCAGGTACAGCGCTTCGGAGTCGGACCCCTTGCCCTCGACCATGCCGAGCACCTTGAGGGCGTACTCCCGCCAAGCCGGGACATCGGTGGCCTCGATCCGCAGGTAACCCAACGACCTGATGCTCACTTACCCCACCTCGCTGCGCTCGGCGGCGCGTTCGCGCACACTGTGCCGACTTGTTCGCTCGCTCCGCTCGCTCACGATGCCTCCAAAAAGCCTGTCACCAGTCGGTTGAAGTCGTCGAAGCGCTCCAGCTGGGCCCAGTGGCCGCAGCGCGAGAACACGTGCAGCTCCGCGCGCGGGATCAGTTTCAACGGCACCAGCGCCCCGTCGAGCGGGTTCGCGCGGTCCTCCCGGCCCCACACCAGCAAGACCCGCTGCCGCAGCCGGTACGCCTCCCGCCACAGCATCCCGTCCTCGAAGGTCTCGGGACGCGTGAACGAGCGGCCCATCGACGCCATCGCGGTGAGCGCGGCCGGGTCGGCGGCCACCCGGAACCGCTCCTCGACCAGCTCGTCGGTGACCAGCGACTCGTCGTACACCAGCGTCTTCAGGAACGCCGCGAGCTTGTCGCGGGACGGGCCGGGCGGGGCGGCGAAGGCGTACAGCTGTTTGATGCCCTCGGTGGGGTCGGGCGAGAAGACGCTCAGGTTGAGCCCGCCGGGCGCCATCAGGACCAGCCGTCCGGCGCGCTTGCCGTGCCGCAATGCGAATCGCACGGCGGTGCCGCCGCCGAGCGAGTTGCCGACGAAGTGCGCCTGCCGCACGCCGATCGCGTCGAGCAGCCGCAGTACGGCGTCGGCGCTGAACGTGAAGTACTGGTCGGTGATCTCCGGCTTGTCGGAGTGCCCGAACCCGGGCTGGTCCACCAGGATGGTGCGGAACGTACCGGCGAAGACCGGCAGGTTGGCGCCGAAGTTGCTCCACGCCGACGCGCCCGGCCCGCCCCCGTGCAGCATCACCACCACGGGCGCGTCCGCCGGCCCTGCCTCGTGGTAGTTGAGCGCGAAGTCGCCGACGGAGACCCGCTTCGCGGTCGACTCGAAGCTGAGCTGCTCCACCGCGGTCATCACAACCACGCGTCCTGCACCTTGAGCCCGAGCTCGAACTGGCCGTACATGGCGAGCGCCTTCTCCGGGTCGTTGATCGCGTGCACCCTGCCCGCGTGCGCGTCCCGCCAGAACCGCTGGATCGGCGTCCCGGTACGCAGCGCCCGGCCGCCCGCGCTCTCGAACAGCCGGTCCACCGCGGCGATCGCCGAGCCGGTGGCGTTGACCTGGTCACGGCGTACCTGCATCCGCAGCGCCATCGGGATCTTCTCGCCGCGGCTGGCGTACCCCAGTTCGTCGTTGATGTTGCGCTCGATCTGCAGCACCGCCGCGTCGAGCTTGCTGGCCGCCTCGGCGATCCGTACCTGGTTGAAGGAGTCCTCCGCCGCCTTGCCGCCGGTCGAGGCGCGTACCCGCTCCTTGGTGTAACCCACGTAGGCGTCGTACGCGCCGGTCGCCATGCCGACCACCGGGACCGCGATCGAGCAGGAGAACACCGAGGCGAACGGCAGCCGGTAGAGCGGCGCCGGATTCACCTGCTGCCCGGGGCACACGCACTTCCCGGTGTCCATGAAGGACAAAGATCGATGCTCTGGTACGAAGGCGCCGTTCACGATGATGTCGTTGCTCCCGGTGCCGCGCAGCCCGATGGTGTCCCAGACGTCCTCGATCTCGTAGTCCGACCGCGGCAGCAGGAACGTACGGAAGTCGACCGGGCTGCCGTCCTCGCCGAGCACCAGCCCGCCCAGGAACACCCACTGCGCGTGGTCGCACCCAGACGAGAAGCTCCACCGCCCGGAGAACTCGAAGCCGCCGTCGACCGGCTTCGCGCGCCCCATCGGGGCGTACGACGACGAGATCAGGGTGCCGGCGTCCTCGCCCCACACCTCCTGCTGCGCCTGCGCGTCGAAGAGCGCCAACTGCCACGGGTGTACGCCGAGCACGGACGCCACCCAGCCGGTGGAGCCACACGCGCTGGCGATCTCGCGTACCGCCCGGTAGAAGTCGACCGGAGACGCCTCCAGCCCCTCGTACGCCGCCGGCTGCAGCAGCCGGAAGAACCCGGTGTCCGCGAGCGACTTGATCGACTGTTCGGAGATCCGCCGCGCGTCCTCGGTCTCCTGGGCCTTTTCGCGGAGTACGGGGAGCAGCTCGGCCACCCCGCCCATCACGTCCGCCACAGTGCTCGCCATCCGCCGCCTCCGTACCACCGACTAGACTGAAACGTGTTCTAGAATCTCACCTACTATGGCGCTTCCATGAGACTAGACGAGATCTGTAACGTGTTCCAGTATTGGGAGCAAGCGGGGAGCCGGCGGGAGCCATCCAGGAGGGGCCAGATGACCCAGACAGCCGAGGCGGTACGCAGCATCGACGTGGGCGCGCTGCCCACCCGGTACGCCCGTGGCTGGCACTGCCTGGGGCTCGCCGACCGGTACCGGGACGGCAAGCCGCACGCTGTGGAGGCGTTCGGCAGCAAGCTGGTGGTGTTCGCCGACTCGGGCGGCGAGCTGCATGTGCTGGACGCGTACTGCCGGCACATGGGCGGCGACCTGTCACAGGGCAGCATCAAGGGTGACAACGTGGCCTGCCCGTTCCACGACTGGCGCTGGTCCGGAAACGGCCGCTGCGCGGAGATCCCGTACGCCAAGCGGATCCCGCTCCGGGCCCGGACCCGGTCCTGGCTCACCCTCGAGGAGAACCGTCAGCTCTTCGTCTGGCACGACCCGCAGGGCAACCCGCCGCCGCCGGAGATCGCGATCCCGCGGGTGGACGCGGCGTTCTCCGACGAGTGGAGCGACTGGACCTGGGACACCGTACGGATCGACGGCTCCAACTGCCGCGAGATCATCGACAACATGGTCGACATGGCCCACTTCTACTACATCCACTACGCGTTCCCGACGTACTTCAAGAACGTGTTCGAGGGCCACATCGCCACCCAGTACCTCAACTCCCGCGGCCGTCCCGACGTCGGCGGGAAGTCCAACTACTCCGGCGAGGACAACACGCTGCGCTCCGAGGCGTCGTACTACGGCCCGGCGTACATGATCAACTACCTGTGGAGCGACTTCCACGGTACGGAGATCGAGACCGTACTGATCAACTGCCACTACCCGATCACCCCGGACGCGTTCCTGCTGCAGTGGGGCGTGACCGTGAAGAAGCTGCCCGGACTCTCACGCGAGCAGGCCGACAAGGTCGCGGGGAAGCTGGCTCGCAGCTTCGGGGTCGGGTTCCTGCAGGACGTGGAGATCTGGCGTAACAAGACCAAGATCGACAACCCGCTGCTGTGCGAGGAGGACGGCCCGGTCTACCAGCTCCGCCGCTGGTACGAGCAGTTCTACGTCGACATCGAGGACGTCACCGACGACATGACGCAGCGGTTCGAGTTCGAGGTCGACACCACCCGCGCGGTCGAGGTCTGGGAGCAGGAGGTCGCCGACAACCTCGCCCGCGCCCGGACCGCGTCGGGCTCAGCAGCGGGGGCGGCGCCGGCTGCGTCGGGGTCGGCGGCGGTGCCGCCTGGGGCTGAGGCGGCGCCGTGACGCGTCCGGAGACCGCGGCTGACCAGCGGCTTTACCTGGCCGACGGGCTCCAGCCGCTGCGCTGCCGGGCCTGCGGGGCGCGCGTACTGGTGAAGAAGCACAGTTTGCGGCACACCAGCATCCAGTGGCTGTCGTCCCCGGCGACCGACTGCCCGGAGTTCGCCGCGGCGGGCGTGCCGAGCGCGCTGGTCGCCGGCTGCGGCAAGCTGCGCGAAAGCATCGAGGCGGCGGTACGCGACGGCACGCTGGTGCTCTCGCCCGGCCCACCCGAGACGACCGTCCCGCCGGAGCCGGCTTCCCCGGCGGAGGTGGCCGATGGCTGAGCCGATGACCGTACGGGTGGCCGAGGTGATCGCCGAGACCGACGAGGCGCACTCGCTGGTGCTGGACGCCGACTTCACGTACAAGCCGGGGCAGTTCGTCACCGTACGGATCCCGGATCGCGACCTGGCCCGGTGCTACTCGCTGTGCAGCTCGCCGTACCTGGACGAGCGCCCGAAGATCACCGTGAAGCGGATCCCCGACGGGCACGGCTCGCACTGGATCTGCGACAACGTCACCGCCGGTACGGAGCTGGAGCTGCTGCCGCCGGCGGGCACGTTCACGCCCCGGTCGTACCACCACGACCTGCTGCTGTTCGCCGGCGGCAGCGGGATCACGCCGGTGATGTCGATCGTCAAGTCCGCGCTGGTACGCGGCACCGGAAAACTCCGCCTGGTGTACGCCAACCGCGACGAGCATTCTGTGATCTTCGCGTCCGAGCTGGCGGCCCTGGCGGCGGCGCATCCCGATCGGCTCGTGGTGACGCACTGGCTGGAGTCGGTGCAAGGACTGCCGTCCGAGCCGGCGCTGCAGGCGCTGGCGGCGCCGTTCACGGCGTACGACGCGTTCGTGTGCGGGCCGGGGCCGTTCATGGACGCGGTGACGCATGCGTTGCGCGCGCTCGGCGTACCCAGGCCAAGGATTTTCGTGGAACGCTTCGTGTCGCTGGACGACAACCCGTTCGCGGCACCTGCCCAGCCGGCGGCGAGTGGTGAGACCGCGAGCGTCGACATAGACCTCGATGGGCAGACCCACCAGCTGGAGTGGCCCACCAACCGCAAACTGCTCGACGTGATGCTCGACGCCGGCCTCGACGCCCCGTTCTCCTGTCGGCAAGGCGTCTGCAGCGCCTGCGCCTGCCGCCTCCTCACCGGCGAGGTCAAAATGCTCAACAACGAAGTCCTAGAAGAAGAGGACCTCGCCGACGGCTACATCCTCGCCTGCCAGTCCCTCCCCCTCACCCCCACCGCCCGCATCACCTACCGCCCGGAGTAGCCGGGCCCTCCGGGCCCGGCCCGGGCCGGCCCGGCACGGCGCACTTGGGAGGGTGAGAGCACCTCGACACGCCGACGATGACGGCGTGTCGCCGTGCCGCCAACCGCCCAAGTGGGGAGGCCTACTCGCGGGCGAGCTCGAGGGCGATGTCGATGAGTTGGTCTTCTTGGCCGCCGACGAGCTTGCGGTGGCCGGCGCGGAGGAGGATTTCGGGGGCGGAGACGCCGTAGCGGCCGGCGGCGGCGTACGCGTGCTTCAGGAAGCTGGAGTAGACGCCGGCGTACCCCATCATCAGCGCCATCCGGTCGAGCTTGCACTCCTCGGGCATCGCGGGGAGCACGACGTCCTCGGCGGCGTCGGCGATCGCGAAGAAGTCGATCCCGGTGGTGATCGACAGCTTGTCGCAGACGCCGACGAACGCCTCCACCGGCGTGTTGCCGGCGCCGGCGCCGAACCGCCGGGTGGAGCCGTCGATCTGCAGCGCGCCGGCGCGGACCGCGTACACCGAGTTGGCGACGCCGAGGCCGAGGTTCTCGTGGCCGTGGAAGCCGACCTGGGCGGCGTCGCCCAGCTCCGTGACCAGCGCGGACACCCGGTCGGCGACCTGGTCGAGGACGAGCGCGCCGGCGGAGTCGACCACGTACACGCACTGGCAGCCGGCGTCGGCCATGATCCTGGCCTGCTTCGCCAGCGCCTCGGGCGGCTGCGAGTGGGCCATCATCAGGAAGCCGACCGTCTCCAGCCCGAGCTCGCGGGCCAGCCCGAAGTGCTGCACCGAGATGTCGGCCTCGGTGCAGTGGGTGGCGATCCGGCAGATCCCGGCGCCGTTGTCCTGGGCGGCGCGGATGTCGTCCTTGACCCCGACCCCTGGCAGCATCAGCACCGCGATCTTCGCTCGCCGCGCGGTCTCGGCGGCGAGCGTGATCAGCTCCTGCTCCGGCGTCTTCGAGAACCCGTACGTGAACGACGAGCCGCCCAGCCCGTCGCCGTGCGTCACCTCGATCACCGGTACGCCCGCCCCGTCCAGCGCGGCGACGATCGAGCGCACCTCGTCGGCGGTGAACTGGTGCCGCTTGTGATGTGAGCCGTCCCGCAGCGAGGTGTCGGTGATCCGGATGTCGGCGTCGTTGGAGAACACCACGGTGTCAGAGAACGGCATCGGCTGCCTCCTGCGGGTCCGGCGCGGCGGCGGGGCCCCGCGCGGCGATCGCTTCGCCGACCCGTGCCGCGGCGGCAGTCATGATGTCGAGGTTGCCGGCGTACGCCGGGAGGAAGTCACCGGCGCCTGCCACCTCGACGAAGATGCTGACCCGGGCCGGCGCCGCGCCCACCGGGTCGTCGAACTGCGGCTCGGACAGCAGCCGGTAGCCCGGCACGTACTCCGCGACCTCCGCCGCGACCGCCGCGATCGAGGCGGCGATCGCGGCCCGGTCGGCGTCCGGCGGGATCGCGCAGAAGATGGTGTCCCGCATGATCATCGGAGGATCCGCGGGGTTGAGCACGATGATCGCTTTGCCGCGCGTCGCGCCCCCGATCACCTCGATGCCCTTCGCGGTGGTACGCGTGAACTCGTCGATGTTCGCCCTGGTCCCCGGCCCGGCGGAGGCCGAGGCGACGGTGGCGACTATCTCGGCATAGGGCACGGGTACGACCCTCGAGACGGCATACACCATCGGGATCGTGGCCTGGCCGCCACAGGTGATCAGGTTGATGTTCGGTGCGTCCAGGTGCTCGGCCAGGTTGACCGGCGGGATCACGTACGGGCCGAGCGCGGCCGGGGTCAGGTCGACGGCGCGGATGCCGGCGGCTTGGTATTTCGGCGCGTTGGCGCGGTGCACCGAGGCGGAGGTGGCCTCGAAGACCAGCTCGGGGCGCTCGTCCTGCGCCAGCAGCCAGTCGACACCGTCCGTGGTCGTCTCGACCCCGAGCGACGCCGCCCGGCGCAGCCCCTCGCTGGCGGGGTCGATGCCGACCATCCACCGCGGCTCCAGCACCGCCGAACGCAGCAGCTTGTAGAGCAGGTCGGTGCCGATGTTGCCCGACCCGACGATGGCGACCGTGCGCATGGCTCGGCTCCGCCGCTCGCTCCGCTCCTCGGCCCTGGCGGGCCTGCGATGCTCACTCGCTGTCGCCTCGTTCATCCGGCGCTCCCTTCACAGGTCAACGTGACATTGCCGAGGCCGGTGAACTCGCCGCGGAACACCTCGCCGGGGCGTACGTCGTACGCCCGGGTGCAGGAGCCCGGCAGGATCACGTGGCCGGCTTTGAGCTGCACGCCGAAGCTCGCCACCTTGCGGGCCAGCCAGGCCACAGAGGTCACCGGGTTGCCGAGCACCGCGTCGGAGCGACCGGTCGCCAGCAGCTCGTCGCCGCAGTAGAGCGCCACGTCGATCGCGGTCAGATCGAGGTCGGACGGCTTCACCCGAGCCTCGCCGAGCACGAACCCGGCGGACGACGCGTTGTCCGAGATGGTGTCGGCGAGCGCGATCGTCCAGTCCCGGATCCGGGAGTCGATCAGCTCCAGCGCGGGCGCCACCGCCTCGGTGGCGGCGAGTACGTCGTCCTCGGTGCAGCCCTCGCCGGGCAGGTCGGCGCCGAGGATGAACCCGACCTCCGGCTCCACCCGTGGGAAGCAGTATCGGGTGACGTCTGCCGGGCCGGTGACCCGCATGTCGTCGAGCAGGTGCCCGTAGTCGGGCTCGTCCACGCCCATCATCTGCTGCATCGCCGCGCTGGACAGGCCGACCTTGTGCCCGATCACGGTCGCCCCGCCCGCCACCCGCCGTGCGATGTTGAGCAGCTGGATCTGGTACGCGTCCGCGGCGCCGATCCCCTCGTACCGGCCGACCAGCGGGGCGATCGGTACGCGGTCGCGTTCGGCGGCGTACAGCTCGTCGGCGATCTGTCGCTGCGTCGCGGCGGTCAGCATGGCGACCTCCCTACCGAGAACGTGTTGCCGGTTTGACGGGCTCGCACGCGGCTATGCCGCAGGAAATCGGGCATGGCGCGTACCATCGCAAAACTATAACCTGTTCTAAAGATGAGCGGGAGGTGCGGTGGACGACGTCGAGTACGACCTGGTCGTGGTGGGCAGCGGCGCGGCCGGGATGACCGCCGCGCTGACCGCCGCGCACCACGGGCTGCGGCCGCTGCTGATCGAGAAGGCGCCGGCGTACGGGGGCTCCACCGCGCGGTCCGGCGGTGGCGTCTGGGCGCCCGGCAACGAGGTGCTGGCGCGCGCCGGCGTCCGGGAGGAGCCCGGCCAGGCGCGGCGCTACCTGGCGCACATCGTCGGCGACGACTCCCCGGCCGCGCTGCAGGAGGCGTTCCTGGCACACGCGCCCGCGATGCTGTCGTTCGTGCTGGCGCACAGCCCGGTGCGGTTCGCCTGGGTGCCCCGCTACTCCGACTACCACCCCGAGGCGCCCGGCGGCAGCGCCCGGGGACGCAGCATCGAGCCGCGCCCGCTCGACGCGCGCCGGCTCGGGCCGCACCGCGCCGAGCTGCAGCGGCCGTACCTGAAGGCGCCCACCGGGGTGGTGGTGACGCAGGCCGACTACCGGTGGCTGAACCTGGTGGCGCGCCACCCACGCGGGCTGCTGCGCTCGATCCGGGTCGCCGCCCGGCGGGCGCTGTGTCTGGCCACCCGGCGCGAGCTGCTCACCATGGGGCAGGCGCTCTCCGGTGGGCTGCGGGTCGCGCTGGCCGACGCCGGCGTACCGGTGTGGCTGGACACCCCGCTGGTGTCGCTGCGGGTCGAGGACGGCCGGGTGACCGGGGTGGAAGCGATGCGCGACGGAGGCCGGACGACACTCCGCGCCCGGTACGGGGTCGTGCTCACCAGCGGCGGCTTCGAACACAACGAACGGATGCGCAAGGAGCACCAGCGGGAGCCGATCGGCACCGAGTGGACGGTCGGCGTACCGGAGAACACCGGCGACGGGATCGAGGCCGGGATCGCGCTCGGCGCGGCGGTCGACGTGATGGACGACGCGTGGTGGGGCCCGTCGATCCCGCTGCCGCGCGGCCCCTACTTCTGCCTCGCCGAGCGCAACCTGCCGGGCTGCATTCTGGTCAACGCCGACGCCCAGCGGTACGTCAACGAGTCCGCGCCGTACGTCGACGCCGTACACGCCATGTACGGCCCCGGCTCCGGGCCGGCGGCCAACCTCCCCAGCTGGCTGATCGCCGACCAGCGCTACCGGGACCGGTACCTGTTCGCCGGGCGCGGCCCCAGGCAGCCATTCCCCCGCAGCTGGTACGACCACGGCACCGTGACTCGCGCGTCCACCTTGCGCGACCTGGCCGGCGCGATCGGCGTCGACCCGGACGCACTGCGGGACACCGTCGAGCGGTTCAACGGATTCGCCCGGCGCGGTGTCGACTCCGATTTCCGGCGCGGTGAGTCCGCGTACGACCACTACTACGGCGACCCGCGCCACAAGCCGAACCCGTGCCTCGGCGTGATCGACAAGCCCCCGTTCTACGCGGTGAAGATCGTGCCCGGCGACCTGGGCACCAAGGGCGGCCTGGTCACCGACCCGCACGCCCGCGTCCTCCGTAACGACGGCACGGTCATCGACGGCCTGTACGCCGCCGGCAACGCCGCCGCACCCGTGATGGGCCGTACGTACGCCGGCCCCGGCGCCACCATCGGCCCCGCCATGACCTTCGGCTACCTCGCCGCCCTCCACATCGCCGCCGCCGCAGACCGGCCCGTCACGTAGCGGCCCGTCACGTAGCGGTCAGGATCAGGCCGCTGGTGGGTACGCCGGTGCCGGCGGTGACCAGCACGTACCCGGGGTCGGGGAGCTGGTTGGCGGCGGTGCCGCGGAGTTGGCGTACGGCTTCCGCGATTCCGTTCATGCCGTGCAGGTACGCCTCCCCGAGCTGCCCGCCGTGGGGGTTCACCGGCAGCCGGCCGTCCAGCTCGATCCCGCCGTCGGCGACGAACCCGGGCGCCTCGCCCCGTCCGCAGAAGCCCAGCTCCTCGAGCTGCACCAGCACGAACGGCGTGAAGTGGTCGTACAGCACCGCCACGTCCACATCGTCCGGCCCGATACCGGCCTGGCGCCACAGCTGCGCAGCGACCAGCCCCATCTCCGGCAGGCCGGTCATGTCGTCGCGGTAGTAGCTGTGCATCGTGTACTGGTCCGGGCCGCTGCCCTGCGCCGCGGCGGCCACCACCGCGGGCGGGTGCGGTAGGTCGCGGGCCCGTTCCGCGCTCACCACCACCAGGGCGACGCCGCCGTCGCTCTCCTGGCAGCAGTCGAGCAGGTGCAGCGGCTCGGCGATCCAGCGCGACGCCTGGTGGTCGGCCAGGGTGATCGGCTTGCCGTAGAACCACGCCTTCGGGTTGGTGGCGGCGTGCCGGCGGTCCGCCACCGCGACCCGCCCGAAGTCTTCGCTGGTCGCGCCGTACACGTGCAGATAGCGGCGGGCGAACATCGCCACCGTGGCGGCCGGGGTGGCGAGCCCCATCGGGTAGTGCCAGCTGTTGTCCAGCCCGGCCGAGGTGGCCTGCGCGGCCGCCCCGCTCTGCACCTGGCCGAACCGGGTGCCGGAGCGTTCGTTGAACGCCCGGTAGCAGACCACCACCTCGGCCACCCCGGTCGCCACCGCCATCGCCGCCTGCTGCACGGTGGCGCACGCGGCGCCGCCGCCGTAGCCCACCCGGCTGAAGAACCGCAGCGCCGGTACGCCGACCTCCCGCGCCACCGCTATCTCGGAGTTGGCGTCCATCGCGAACGTCACCAGTCCGTCCACATCGGACGGTGCCAGCCCGGCGTCGGCGAGCGCGGCGCGTACCGCCTCGGCGGCGAGCTGCAGCTCGCTGCGGCCGGATGCCTTGGAGAACTCCGTCGCCCCGATCCCGGCGATCGCCGCCGCGCCCCTCACCGCTGGACCCTCACGGTCGCGGTCACATGGTCCCCGAGCCGGCAGCTCCCCACGACGCTCACGGTCTCCCCTTCGGCGCGCCCCTTGAAGACCAGCGTGTCGTACGCGTAGCAGGGCGCCCCGAGCCGCAGCGCGATCTCGCGCACCACCGCGTCCGGACCGGCCCACGAGGTGACATACCGCTGCACCAGCCCCGTAGTCGTGAGGATATTCAGAAAGATGTCCTCCGACCCCCGCGCCACCGCCGCGTCCCGATCATGGTGCACATCCTGAAAGTCCCGCGTAGCGAGAGCCGTACTCACCACAAACGTAGGCGTCACCTCCACCCGCACCTCCGGCAGCGCCTCTCCCCCTTCCCACTTGGGGCCCCTTGTGGTGGGATTGGCGTCCCCTTTATGGGCATTTGCGTCGCCACGAGAGGCCCCAAGTGGGGGGTTAGGGCCGGTACGTGGGCGCCACACGGGGAGCGCCAGGTCGGGGTCGACGTGGTGGTACGCGATCTGGACCGGCATGCCGATGTGGACCTCGGACGGGTCGGCGTCGACCAGCTCGGCGAGGAACCTTACGCCCTCGGGTAGCGACACGAGGGCCACCACATACGGCACGGTCCGGCCGGGCATGGGCGGGTGGTGGTGGACGACGTAGCTGAAGACTTCGCCTACGCCGGCGGCGACGGCGTACCCCCGGATGGGTTGTCCACACCTGGGGCACATCGGGCCGGGTGGGTGGCGCAGCAGGCCGCACGCGTCGCAGCGTTGGATCCGCAGCTCACCGGCGGCGGTGCCTTCCCAGAAGTACGCGGTGTCCCGGTTGACCGCCGGCCGCAGCAGCTCGCCCGACGAGCCGCGAGAAGACGGGCGGTATTTCAGCACCCGGAACAGCATCTCGCCGACCGGCTCACCGGCGACGTACCAAGTGCTGCGGGTGGTGACGAACCAGCCTTCCCCCAGCGCCGTACGCTTCGGCCCGACCACCTGCTCCAGCCGGGACGTCACCGACAGCCGCTCCCCCAGCCGCAGCTGACGGTGGTACGTCTGCTCGCAGTTGGTCGCCACCACCGAGGTGTAGCCGGCCTCGTCGAGCACCGCCGTCATCACCCCGAGCGGATCGTCGGCGGTACGTTCGCCGCGCAGCCCGCGCATCGTCCACACCTGGATCATCGCCGGCGGCGCGACCGCACTGTCCGGGTCGGTGTAGCGCGGATTGTCGTCGCCGAGCGCCTCCACCCAGTGCCGGATCATCGGCAGGTTGACCGGGTCCGGCGCCAGCCGGGGCGCGCTGTCCCCGCGCGCCTTCAGCTTCTCGGCCGCTTCGAGGATGTCCCCAGACGCAGTCATCGTGGGACTCGTGGGAGGCCGAGGCCGAGGGTGGCGATCAACTCGCGCTGCACCTCGTTCACCCCGCCTCCGAAGGTGAGTACGAGATTCCGCTTCGCGTGCAGGTCCAACCAGCGCGCCAGCTCGTCGGTGGCGGGGTCGGACGGGTCGCCGTACCGCCCGATCAGGCCTTCGACCTGGCGGTTGAGGTACTGCAGGCGTTCGGAGGCGTACACCTTGGTGGCGGACGCGTCGGCGACCGCGACCGCGCCGGACGAGGCGACCTTCCAGTTGAGCAGCTCGTTGACCCGGTGGCTGGCGTACGCCTCACCGAGCAGCCGGCGTACGTCGGGGCGGTCCATGACGCCGCCCGCCACCGCCCAGTCGCGGAACCTGCCGTACAGGCCGGCGATCCAGCCGGCGGGGCCGAGCATCACGCGCTCGTGGTTGAGCTGGGTGGTGATCAGCTTCCAGCCGGCATTCTCCTCGCCGACCAGCATCGACGCAGGCACCCGGATGTCGGAGTAGTACGTGGCGTTCACGTGGTGGGCGCCGTCGCAGGTGATGATCGGGGTCCACGAGAAGCCCGGGTCGGTGGTGTCGACGATCAGGATCGAGATCCCCTTGTGCTTCGGCGCCGCCGGATCGGTACGCGCCGCCAGCCAGACGTAGTCGGCGTCGTGCGCGCCGGTGGTGAAGATCTTCTGCCCGTTGACGAGGTAGTGGTCGCCGTCGCGTACCGCCGTGGTACGCAGCGACGCCAGATCGGTGCCGGCCTCCGGCTCGGTGTACCCGATGGCGAAGTGGAGCTCCCCGGACAGGATCCCCGGCAGAAACTTCGAGCGCTGCGCGTCGGTGCCGTACCGCATCAGGGTGGGGCCGACGGTCTGCAGCGTGACGTACGGCAGCGGCACGTACGCCCGCGCCGCCTCGTTGACGAAGATCTGCTGCTCCACGTCGCCGAAACCGCGGCCCCCGTACTCGACGGGCCAGCCGACGCCGAGCCAGCCGTCGCGGCCGAGCCGGCGTACCACGTCGCGGTAGACGGTGCCGTGCCGGTCGGTGAGCATCGCCTCGCGGTCCTCGGCGGTGAGCAGCCCGGCGAAGTACGTACGCAGCTCGGCCTGCAGCGCCAGCTGTGCATCGGTGAGTTCTAGGAACACGCGCGCCTCCCGAGCTGGTCCAGCCGATGACTCGCCCCGCCCACGAAGCGGGCCAGATCCTTCAGGTAGGAGGCGTACCGGTGCAGCGGGTACGTCACGTCGACCCCGAGCCCGCCGTGCAGGTGGTGGCAGGTCTGGGCGACGGTCGGCCCGTACTCGGCGAGCCAGTACGCCGCGATGTCGAGGTCGGAGTCCGGGTCGATGCCGGTGGCCAGCCGCCACACCGCCGACCAGGTCGTCAGGTGCAGCGTCTGGGCCGCGAGGTAGACGTCGGCGATCTGCTGCGACACCGCCTGGAAGGTGGCGAGCGGTCTGCCGAACTGTTCCCGCTTGGTCAGGTGGTCGCTGGTCAGAGACAACATTCCGGCGAGTACGCCGTCCCCGGCGGCGCACGCACCGGCCAGCGCGTACCGGTGCAGGTCGGTGACCGCGTCGGTGCCGCCGCCGAGCGCCACCGCCGGCGCCGACTCCAGCCGTACGGTGTACTCCGGCGCGTCCCCCGAGCTGTGGCTCGGCGTCACCGTCACCCCCGGCCCGGCCGGATCCACCAGCACGACCCCGTTCGCGGTCGGCACCAGGACGCGGTACGCGGCGGCGGCGTACGGCACCCCGACCAGCAGCCCGTCGACGCGCCCGTCTCGTACGGTGGCGCGCGGCGGCGCGGGCAGCGGGTTGCCCGGCTCGCGCAGGCCGGCGGTGAGCACCCGGCCCGGCTCGGCGAGCAGCTCGTCCTGCAGCGCGTCCGACCCGTGCCGGAGGATCGGGAACACCCCCAGGGCGAACGTCGCCATCGCGGGTACGACGGCGACCCGCCGCCCCACCTCGGCCAGCACCACGGCGGCTTCGACGAATCCGAGCCCGTCGCCGCCGAGCCGTTCGGGGAGCGCCAGCGACAGCAGGCCGGCCTCGCCGAGCGCCTTCCAGGCGGCTTCGTCGTAGCCCCCGGGACCCAGATCGGGTGCCCCCGTGCTCGGGTCCACGCCGGCCCGGGCCAGCACGGTGCCGGTCAGGTCAGCGATCGCGCGCTGAGTGTCGTCGAAGCTGAAATCCACGCCCGGCTCCTTCCGCGTGCACCCCGCAATTGAAACCTGTTCTACCCCGCACCGGCAACCCTCGGCACAAGATCATCCAGGGCCGGACCGAGGTGGTCGGCCAACGACCACAGCTCCGGTACGCGTTCCCGGCAGGCGATCAGCCCGACGTCGAGCTGGCCTCCGTGCGAGAGCACCGTGATGTTCAGGCCGGCCTGGTGGAACACCGGGCCGAGCGGATACATCCCCACCACCCGGGCCCCGAGCAGGTAGATCGGCACCGGCGGGCCGGGCACGTTGGAGATCACCAGGTTGTAGACCACGGGGTGCCGGTCGGCGAGCCGCAGCGCGGAGTACGCGCGTACCGCCAGGCCGAACGTGGTGGGGGCGGCGAAGGCGGCCCAGTCCTGCAGCAGCCGGGCGTCGATAGAACGGTGGTGCTCCTTCGCCGCCCGGTTGCTCGCCGCGATCGCGCGCAGCCGCTCCACCGGATCCTCGATGTCGGTACGCAGCGCCACGAACATCCCGGTCACCCGGTTGACGCCGTCGCCGTCCTGCGTACCGGTGCCGTGCAGCGACACCGGCACCATCCCGACCAGCGACGCCTCGGGCAGCTCGGCGCGCTCGGCGAGGTAGCGGCGGAGCGCCCCGGCGCAGACCGCCAGCACCACGTCGTTGACGGTGGTGCCGTACTCCCGCTTGAGCTGTTTCACCCGGTCGAGGTCGAGCCGGGCGAAGCCGACCGCACGGTGCGGGGTGATGGTGCCGTTCAGCGAGGTACGCGGCGCGGTGAACGGCGCCGGCATCGCCTGCCCGCGCCGGGCGCGGCCGATCCACGCCGGCAGCAGACCGACCGTGGCGGGCAGCAGCTTCGCCAATCGCAGCGGCCGCTGGGCGACCTCGGCGAGCCCGCCGACGAACATGCTCAGCACGCCGGGCTGCTCAGCGGGGGGTGGCCGCTCCGCGATCGGCGGCAGCGCGCCCGGGTCCGGAGAGCACAGGTACGACATCAGGTTGGCGCCGGTCACCCCGTCCACCGTGGCGTGGTGCATCTTCGCCAGCAGCGCCACCGCCCCGGGCGGGAAACCCTCGCCGAGCCCCTCCAGATACCAGATCTCCCACAGCGGCCGGCTCCGGTCCAGCGGCTGCCCGGCGATGTGCGCGGACACCTCGGCGAGCTGCCCGCGGCCGCCGGGCGCCGGCACCCCGACCCGGTGTACGTGGCGCTCGATGTCGAACTCCGGATCGTCCACCCACACCGGGTGGGACGGATTGAACGCCGTGGTGTACGGCCGCCGCACAAACGCCGGCAGCACCTCGACCCGGTGCCGCAGCTCGGCGCGGAACCGCTCGAAGTCGTACCCGTCGCTGGGCTCCACCACGATCAACGCGCAGACGTGCATCAGCTGCGCCGCGCTCTCCAGGTAGAGGAAGCTGGCATCCAATCCGCTGAGCCGCTTCATCCGGTCAGCCTAGTCAATTCTTAGAACGCGTTCTAGTCTCCGGTAGGATGACCGTCATGCGGTACGCCACCCGCCAGGCCGCCGGCCTCGCGCTGACCCTCAACGCGCTGCGTCCGGTGCCGGGCGGCTGGGCCGGGATCCCGTCGTTCTTCGCCGGCTGGCTCACCACCGAGCTGGCGCCGCACCTGCTCGCCGCCGGCGCGCTCGACACCGCGGCGCACCTGGCC
>JBOGDF010000052.1:0-20735 GCA_050701635.1 Micromonosporaceae bacterium
GCTGATCGACGCGCTGGTCGGCCGGTGGCGCGCCGGCGCGGCGTCCGGTAGCCAGGACTGCGAAACCCACCTGGAGCGGGCGTACCAGCTCGCCGTGACGCCGCCGCAGCCACTGGCCGAACCGGTGGTGGTGGCCCGGGAGGGCTGGGCCCGCGCGCTGGCGCGGCGCGGTGAGGTGGACTCGGCGGTACGCGCGATCGAAACGCTCCGCGCCGACGTGGAACGGTCCGGCCGGCTGCACGACCTGGCGTGGCTGATGTATTCGGCGACCACGATCTACGAGCGCGCCGGGCGGTGCGCCGACGCGTACCAGGCGGCGGAGCGGGGCAGCCAGCTGCTGCTCGACATCGAGTCCAGCCCTGCGGTGGGGCTGCTGCTACGCGGTATGGGCGAGCTGAGCGGGGGCACGCTGCAGGCCGCGGCCGAGGTGCTCGACCAGGCGATCGGGTCGCAGCAGCAGCGCAGCGAGCCGGAGTGGCTCGGCATGACGCTGGGACAGCGCGGCCGGGCGCACCTGGCGGCCGGGGAGATCTCGGATGCGGCCGCGGTGCTGCGGCGCGGCCAGCAGACGCTCGCCGCGCGCGGCTTCGCCGACCCGGTGATGTACCCGTTCGACGCCGACCTGGCCGAGGCGCTGCTCGGCGTCGGCGAGCCGGACGCCGCCGCGGTGGTGCTCGCCGACGCCCGGGAGCGCGCCACGCGGCTGCGGCGCGACACCGTACTGCTGAACCTGGCCCGGGCGTACGCGCTGCTGCGGGCGTACGGGGGTGACCGCCGGGGCGCGGCGCACGAGCTGCGGGACGCCATCGCGGTCCACGCCGCCCGCTCGTACCCGGTGGACGTGGCCCGAGCGTGGTTGACGGTGGCGACCTTCGAACGCCGGAGCCGGCGCCGCGCGCTGGCCCGCTCCGCCGCCACCACGGCGCTGGACATCTGCCTCCGCACCGGCGCCACCGTGTGGCAGGGGGTGGTGGAGGCGGAGCTGTCCCGCATCGACGGGGTACGGGATCCCCGTTCGCTGACCGCCACCGAGCAGCGGATCGTCGAGAAGGTACGCCGTGGCGCCACGAACCAGGAGATCGCCACCTCGTTGTTCCTGTCGGTGAAGGCGGTCGAGGGCACGCTCACCCGGCTCTACCGGCAGCTCGGCGTACGCAACCGCACCGAACTCGCCCGTACCACCCGCTCCAGCTGACCGGCCGCCGCCCGGGAGGCGACGGCGGGCGCGCGCTGACCCCGGACATGACGGTGCGCCGAGCGCCCCGAGGCCCGGCGCACCGCTGTGCACCCCTTTCGGTTAGAGCGTGACGGTCCAGCTGTCCAGGAAGCCGGTGTCACCTGGCCCGTAGTCGGTCACGCGTAGCTGCCAGGTGCCGCTGGCGGTCTCCGACACCCCGGTGACCTGGTACGGCTTGGCGCCGTTCCACGAGGTGCAGTAGTAGCCGCCGGAGTACTTCACCGGGTAGATGGTGCCGTCCGGGGCGACCAGCGAGATGCCCAGATCCTCCGCGCAGGTGTGCTGGATGTTGATGCTCAGCGACACCGTCGTCGCTGCCGCACCGCTCGCGGTGGAGTTCACCGGGCTGTAGATCCGCAGGTTGTCGTAGATGGCGTAGTTGGTGTCGTTGGTGAACGTACGCCCACCCGGCGTCGGCGGCGGCGAAGTCGTCGGCGGCGGCGTCGGAGATGCGGTGGGCGAGGTGGTGGGTGAGGCGGTCGGGCTGCCGGTGGGGCTTGGCCCGCCGCTGACCGCCAGCTTCCACAGCGCGTACGCGGCGGCATCGCTGTTGCGGTCCAGTGCGGTGGTGTTGATGTTGCTCGGGTACGTGTCGCAGGACTTGTGGTAGCAGGGGTCGAACGCCTGGCCCGCCGTACCGCCCCACTTCTGCGCCTGCGTGCTGCTCTTCGTCGCGCCCGCCCCGGTGGACAGGAACGTCGTCGGCACTCCGATATTGCGGAAGGAGCCGTCGTCGCTACAGCACTCGGTCATCTCCTCGACCGGTACGTTGATCGAGTCGAAGTACCCCTTCAGGTTCCCCGCCAACGCGCCGGTGACGTTGTCGATGAAATACCCGGCGTTGGTGGAGCCGTTCATGTCGAAGTTCAGGTAGCCCTTGATCTTCGACCGCTCCGCCGTCGGCAGCGAGTTGGTGTAGAACTCGGAGCCGTTGAGCCCCTGCTCCTCGTCGGTCCACCACCCGAACCGTACGTGTTTGGCCATGGTCGGGTTCTGGGCCGCCAGCGTCAACGCGGTCTCCAGCAACAGCGCGGAGCCGGTGCCGTTGTCGTTGATGCCGGGTCCGGCCGAGACGCTGTCCAGGTGGCCGCCGAACACGTACACCTCGTTGGCGTCACCGCCGGGCCAGTCCGCGATCAGGTTCGGACCGGCGCCGCTGGTGCAGCCGGAGGTACACGGTTGGCGTACCACGTTGTAACCGGCGGCCTTCAGCTTCTCCTCGAGGTACGTCACCGAGGCGGTGTACCCGCCACCGGTGGAGCGCCGGTTGCCACCGTTGTTGCTGGCGATGGTCTGCAGCTGCTGCAGGTGCGCCTTCACCTTCTCCACATCGATGTTCGGTACGCCCACCGGCGGGCTCGACGTCGGGCTGGCCGTCGGGGAGCTGGTCGGGCTGGTGGTGGGGGAGCTGGTCGGCGTGCTGCCGGTGCAGCTCGGCTCGCCGGACTGGGCCGGCAGGCTGACGGCGTCCCAAGCGGCCTTGACCTTGTTGTAGTAGCCGCAGGTGGCGTCGAGGTTCTTCGCGGCGGTCAGGGTGTAGATCCGCCACTTCTGGTAGTTCATGCCGGAGGTCTTCATCAACATCGCGTTGTAGAAGATCTTGCCGGCTTCCCGGTGACCGATCCCGGTCATCGTGGTGTTGTTGCAGGTCGGGCTGTTCGGCTTGCCGTTGCCCGGGCTGGTGCCCTCGGCGAGCAGGTAGAACCAGTGGTTACCCGGCCCGGCCGCGGCGTGCACCGACGACGGCAGCGAGCTGGACCAGCAGTCCGGGTGACCGGAGATCGTCGACGGCTTGTACATGTGCCGGATCGCGCCGTTGCCCTGCAGGTTGATCAGCTCGCCGATCTGGTAGTCAGGGGCGTCGTTCGGGTTGTTGAGGTAGTGCTCGGTGAGGGTGCCCCAGACGTCGGCGACGAACTCCTGGCTGGGGTAGCCCGCGATGCCGCCGGGGGTCTTGGCGTCCAGGCCGTGGCCGTACTCGTGGCCCACCACGTCGGCGCCGGTGATCCACTTGTTCGCCGAGTTGCGGCCGAACACCACGCCGTCGGGGTTGTTCGAGTGGCCCCAGTAGGCGTTCTGCTCCTGCAGTCCGACCTCGGCGTCGGCCCAGTTGCCGTTGCCGTCGAGGCCGTTGCGGCCGTACCAGCTCTTCAGCATGTCCCACTCGCCGCCGGCGATGTACATGACGTCGACACAGCCGGCGACCTTGTCGGTGCCCGAGGTGCTGCCCCAGACGTCGTCGGAGTCGGTGAAGACCTGGTCGGTGGCGAAGTCGGCACACCTCAGCCCTGGTCGCGCCGGGTCGGACATGGTGTACGAGCCACCCGACTGGGTGGTGCCGAAGGACAGGTTGGAGCCGTTCCAGACGCCGGTGCCGGTGCCCGCGGCGACCTGCTCCACCTCGTCGAGCACCGTGCCGGTACGCGCGTCGACGTACACCTTCTTGCGGCTCGGACGCGACTCGTCACGGCCCTGCACCACGGACTCCCAGGCCAGGCGCGGGGTGCCGAGGGCGTACACCACCAGCCGTGGGTCGGTCTCCAGCGGCTCGGCCACGGTCAGCGCGGTCGCCGCCATCTCACCCGCCTTGTCCAGGCTGACCTGGGGCGTGAGGCTGGACAGCGCGATGCGCTTGTCCTGTCCGGAGGTGACGTCGAGCAGGCCGCCCTTGCGGTCGGTCACCACCACGAAGTCGCCACCGACTACGGGCAGCCCTCGGTGGGTCCGCTCGTACGACACGTACTGCAGGCCCCACGGTGTCGTGATCGCCTGCTTGCGCTGGAACTTGTCGCCGTCGCTGGCGAGCAGCTCGGCGGCCTTGGCGGACGTCAACCTGTCGGCCGTCGCGAGGGCGGCCGACAAGGGGTCCTGTTGTTGCTCGGAACGCGCTGCCTGCATGGTCAGTACCGCGATCGTGGCGGCTACAGCCATGGTCAACACCGCGCCCGAGGCTATCGAGCGTTTCACGTGAGACCGTCCTCCCGGTCAGGTCCCGCGGCGGCGCCGCGAGGACTGCGAGCTGAGCTGCGATCGGGGAAGGGAGCCGTACGGGCGGGGAGGCAGGCCGCCGCGGAGCCCCCTCGGACTCGTGCTGACAGCGGAGTGCACGTTCCCTTCCCCGATCGTTCGGTCTCGTCCGGACGAGGCCGCCGACCTCGGTGTCGGCGCGCTGAACGTACGTATGCGCAGGTACGCATCGATAGCGGGGAATCCCTTGCGCCGTGCGCGGGAGCCGGCAGGACGGCATTCCCCGCCCGTCCGGTGAGCCCTGACAAGGGATTCCTCGCTATCGGGCCGTACGCCGGCGCACCTAGCGTCCAGACACACGCATCGCGCGCCGCCGTACGGCCGTCGCGCGGGGAGAGGACGGACAGTGCGCGCGCGACGGACACTTACCGCCATAGCGGTGCTGATGCTGGCGGTGACACCGGCGGCGGCCTGTCAGTCCGCGCCGTCCCCGGACGCCGGCGCGCCCCCGAGCGTCGAGCCGCCCCGGCCGCTCCCCTCCGACGACACCCCGGTACGGGTCGCGCTGGAGCGTACGGGTGGCATGGCGGGGCAGACGACCACCGTCGTCGTCGACACCGAAGGCCGGTGGAGCTACACGGTGGCGGGCGCGGAACCCCAGCGGGGTCGGCTCACCGAGGCCCAGGCCAGCGCGCTGTGGCGGCTGGCGAACAATCCCGACCTGAGCGCCGAGGCGAAGCGCGCCGGCTCCCCGGCGGCGTGTCCCGAGCGGTATGCGTACACCCTGAAAATCGGTGAGGACCGGCAGCTGCGAGGAGTGGACTGCGGGAAGCTGCCACCCACCCTGAACTCGGTGTTCGTGCTGCTCCGCGACGCCACGCCGCTGTAAACCGCTATCCCCAGTCCCAGCGGATGCCGTACACGCCGGGGCCGAAGTCGAGCGCCACGGCGTGCACCGAGGACGCGTTGTCCAGCGTCAGCACCCGGGTGCGCTCCGGCTGCCCCGGCTCACTGCTGTGTTGCAGGCAGCGCACCGGCACCGCGGCCGGATCGAACTGGATCTCCACCACGTACTCCCGGATCCGCTTGCTGAAGTGCATGTCGAAGTGCGTCGCGGGCGGGTACGGCGGCGAGTTGACCAGCGCGTACTCGATCACCGTGGTCTCGCCGCGGGTCAGCGGGTGGTCGAACAGCAGCTCCGCGACGATCAGCCCGGACTCGATGTGGGTCACCACCTGTCCCACCCGGCACCGCGCGCTCGGCTCGATCTCACCCGGCACCCGGCCGTGCTCGTCGAGCTGGAAGACGAACAGCGCGCGGTCGCAGCCGTCGTCCTCCGCCCGGAGCACCAGCCGTCGCTGCAGCCGCCGGCCGTTGCGCTCGGCGTCCACCAGCACCCGGTCGTGGCTGCTGACCCGGGTCAGCGACTCCTCCCACGCGGCGCCCACCTCCGACACGGCCTCGGCGATCCCCTCCGGCTCCGGCCAGAGCTTCTCCAGCGGTACGCCGGGCCGCCGCCGGCCCCGCGGCCGGGGTGGCCCGAGCAGGCTGGTCAACGAACCGGGCGGCAGCCGGAGCACCGACTCCAGACGGGTCACCGCGTCCAGCGAGGAGTCGCGCTCGGGTTGCCGCAGCCCGGACTGCCAGTAGCTCAGCGTCGCCTGGCTGATCCGTACCCCCTCGTCCCGCAGCCGGTGCTGGATCCGGTCCAGGCCGAGACCGCGGGCCTTGATCGCCGCCCGCAGCGCGTCCGGGAACGGCCCGGTACGCAGCAGCTCGCCGAGCGCGCGCCCGTCGGCGGTGTCGAGCTCCGCCTCGGCTCCCTGCTCGTCGCTCATCGCCGCTCCCGCACCTGGACACCAGACGTGAACTGCTACCGGCGATCCTGGCACGCTCCGGGCGGGCGCGCGACGGGGGCATGCCGTGGTGGGCATGCCCCGGTGGCGGTGCGTCAGGCGGCGGTCAGGTGGTGGCGGTGCCGCGACGCGTGGTGAGTACGCCGAGCGCGATCATGCCGGCGCCGAGGACGAAGTGCAGCCAGTCGTCCGCCACGTTGAACGGTACGAAGTTGGCGGCGCTGTCCGCGGAGACGAGCAGCCCGTACAGCCACAGCACCAGGTAGAGCGCTCCGGCGCCGATCAGGAACAGCCGGGCCTGCGCCGCGACGCGGGCCATCAGCAGCCCCACGATCCCGAACAGCAGGTGCACGATGTTGTGCAGGATCGACACCTGGAAGATGCCGAGCAGCTCGGCCCCGGACTCGTTTCCGGCGAACGCCATCGCGCCGTAGTTCGTCGTGATGCCCGGGATGAATCCCAGCACCCCGACCAGGAGGAACAGCCCCGACACGACTATCGCCGAGAGCTGTACGGGAGTACGTGCCCGGGACAGATCCGATGCCGCATTCCGCATGTCGTCCATGTGTGCCTCCTCAATGGACATGGACATCCCATGCCGCCGCTGCCCCGGGGGAGGCAGCGCCGGTCCACCAGCGCGATACCCGTACGACGATCAACTGAAACTGCCCTACTGGTACGTCTCCCGGGACCTGCACTCGATGCCGTGCTGTCGCAGGTACGCGAGCCACTCCGCCGCCTCGCCGGCGTCCTCGGTGGCGCGGTGCAGCCCGGGCCGGGTGCTGCCGTCGAGAATCCGGCCGACGCCGTACGCCAGCGGTACGGATACGCAGCGCGCCATCGCGGTCTGCGCGGCGTCGCCGACCAGATCCAGCAGGTACGCGCCGGACCAGGTACGCCCGTCGGGCCCGCGTGCGGAGAGCGCCACCGACAGCACCACCCGGTCCCGGTCGTCGTCCCCGGTCGGGTAGCGCTGTGCCAGCTCATCGGCGAGCGCGTTGATCCGCTCGGTGTCGCCGGTCAGCAGCACGTCGAACACCGGCTGCCACGCCCGGTGCCAGCCGTCGAGGCGCAGCGTGCCGCGTACGAAGGTGTCGAGCTGCCAGCCGTCCGGGATGCCGTACTGGTCGACGAAGGGCAGCGAGTCGCGGTTCGGGTAGACCTCGAAGCGTTCGCCGTCCACCAGGTGTGGCCGGGTCGCCTCCCACGGCCGCTCCACCAGCCGCCGCTCGCCGCCCTCGACGTACTGCGCGGGGGAGCGCAGCGCCCCCAGCACGCCGCGGGGTGCCCAGCTGAACTGGTAGCGGAACTCGTTCGGCACCGCCGGCAGTCCGCCGCAGTACGAGGTGAACCGCACCTCGGTGGCCTCCGCGCCGACCTGCTCGATCGCCCGCGCCACCAGCCGGTGCGCCAGCAGATGGTCGATCCCCGGGTCCAGCCCGGCCTCGGTGAGTACGACCAGTCCGCCGTCCGCGGCGTCCGGCGCCCCGGTACGGAGCTGCTCGGACACGTAGCTGGAGCACGCGAAGTGGGCGCGCCGATCCAGGCAGCTCCGCAGCAGCCCCGGGTGCTCGGTGGCGGGCAGCATCGAGACCACCACGTCGCCCGGCCGCACGCCGGTGGCGAACGTCGCCGGGTGGTAGACCGCCGCGCTCGCGCGACCGGTCAGCCCGAGCCGGCCGAGCAGCCGCTCCGCCTTTTCCCTGGTACGCCCGTACAGCACCACCTGGTTCGCCCGGTCGCAGAGCAGCGCCAGCCCGCTCCCGGTGGACAGCCCGGTGCCGACCCAGTGCACGGTGCTGTCAGACATCAAGGCTCTCCTCTGGTACGCGACGCACCGGCGAGCGCGGTGTCGAACGTGGTACGGCAGCGCCGCCAGGCCGGCGCGTCGGTGCCGAGCGTCGCCAGCTGTGGAGTCAGCTCCGCGGAGAAGGCGATGCTGGCCTCCCGGGGCAGCAGCGACGGCAGGTTGTCGATCGCGATCAGCCCCAGCGGGCGGTCGCCGCCGCGGAGCTGGCGCACCGGCGCGTCCCAGCTGGTGACCGTGTCGTAGATCGGCAGCACGTTGCAGTCGGAGGTGACGTCGCAGGTGACATCGGCGATCACCCGCAGCTGGCGTACCGGGTCGTCGAGGTCCTGCGGCCGTACGAACACCGGGCCTGGCGTACTGACCTGCACCGCGTTGACCAGCAGGTGATGGTCGAGCAGCGCGGCCCGGTCCAGGTCGCGGGTCTCCGCCAGGTCCCACCCGGTCGCGGTGATCCCGGCGACCGCGAACGCGTCCCGGGCACCCCGGCCACAGCGTCCCAGCGACCCGAGCACCAGCGCTGTCGTGTCGGTCGCGCCGGCCCGAGCAAGCCGCCCGTCGAGCTCGGGCCGCGACAGCGGCTCCAGCCGGCTCGGCAGTGCCCCGCGGTCCCGCAGTACGGCGAGCGCGGCGCCGACGTACCCGGCCCAGTAGCCGAACGCGGCGAGCCGGCGCCCCGCGTCGTCGACCAGGTACTCGAGGTCGAGCAGCGCCCCGCCGCCGTCCCCGAACCGGCGGAGCAGCTCAGCCGCCCCCACCTGCCCCTTGTACGCATGCCCGAAGAACACGTGCCGGTGCCGCAGCGCCGGCGGCTGCTCCGGCAGCTCCTTCAGCCCGACCACGTACCAGTCGTCGGGGGCGTCGACCCAGCTTCCGGCGGGCGCGATCGCGCAGCCGGCCGCGGCGTACGCGTCGCTGCCGAAGCTCCGCTGCGGCGAGTCCTCGACGGTGACGGCGACGCCGGCCTCGACCAGCCGCCGCGCGTCGTCGGGTACGACCGGCGCCCGCCGTTCGGAGTCGCGGGACTCGTGACGGATCCAGATCCGGGGAGCCGTCACGGGTGCGGATCAGGATCTCGTATCGCCATGACGGGACAGACCATGCGCCAGACTCCTCACCCCAGACCTGAACATGATTCGGTGGTACGGCCCTCTCCGCCGCATTGTGTCAGCCGGGCCACCAGCCCCTGATGGCGGCGACGATCTCGTCGGGCGCGTCCTCCTGGATGTAGTGCGAGGCGCCGTGCAGGATCTCGGTCCGGTGGTTCGGGAAGGTCCGCTCCCAGCGGCGGCGCAGTGCTGGGCCGAACGCCGGGTCCTTGTCTCCCCATACGATCAGCGCGGGTTTGTCGGCGACCCGCGGGAGCCCTTGCTCGACCTCGGTGAGCAGCGGATGGGCGGCGAGGAGTTCGCGTGGCATCACGTGCACCGGCCGTCGCGACGCGGGCGTGGGATGCGGGCGCCGGTACATCGCCCGCTCGGCGCCGGTGAGCGTCCGGCGCCGCATGGCGGCGCGCAGGAAGAGGTTCACGAAGATGTCGGCGCGCCGGACCAGCAGCCCGCCGACGGCGGCGCTGCCGAGGGTCTTCGAGAACCACTCGATCGGCCGGTGGCCGGCCAGCGGCCAGGCCCACGTGTTGCCGATGACGAATGCTCTGAATCGCTCCGGGCTCCGGGTGGCGACCCAGAACCCGATCGGGCCGCCCCAGTCCTGGGTCATCAGCGTGACGTCGCGCAGGTCGAGCTGTGCGACGAACTGCTGCACCACCCGGGCGTGTTCGGCGATGGTGTACGCGTACCCCGGCGGTGCGGTGGAGAGCCCGAAGCCGGGGTAGTCCAGGGCGATGCACCGGAACCGGTCGGAGAGTCCGTGCACGATGTGGCGGTAGAGGAAGGACCAGGTCGGGTTGCCGTGCAGCGCCAGGAACACCGGGCCGTCGCCTTCGTCGATGTAGTGCACCCGCGCGCCCGCCACGTCGAGGTAGCGACTCTCGAAAGGGAACAGCTCGTCGTCCACCCACGCTGGTCGTGCCGCCATGACGTGCCCTTCCTCATTCGCCGGCTTCGGCGGAGACTCCCTCGGTGTCGAGGATGGTGATCCTTCCCCGTCCCAGCCGCAGCAGGCCGCGGTGGGCGAGTTCGTTGAGGGTCTTGGTGGCGGTTTCGCGGGAGGTGCCGACCAGCGCGGCGAGCTGTTCGTGGGTGAGCTTCACGTGGGCGATGCGGGAGCCGACGCCGAGCCGGCGCTGCTGCCCGGCGAGGGTGCACAGGGTGGCGGCGATGCGCTGCGGCACCGATTTGAAGACGGTGTCGGTGAGCCGGCGCTCCATCTCGATGAGGCGTTCGCCGAGGATGGTGGTGATCCGGGCGGCGATGCGGGGGTCGGAGAGCAGGAACCGGTGGACGTCCTCGCGGCTCATCACGCAGACCACGGCTTCGTCGATGGCTTCTGCGTAGTTGTCGTACATGTGTTGGCCGAGCAGCACCATCTCGCCGAAGATCGTGCCGGGGGTGATGATCGCGGTGGTCAGGGCCCGCCCGTCGCCGGCGATGCGAAACACGCGTACCCGGCCGCGCTTGAGGATGAACAGGGTGTGCACCGGGTTGTGTGGGGAGTAGAGCAGCTCACCGGCGGCGTACGTACGCATCGGCGCGGCGGCGGCGATGGCGTCCATCTCCGGCGCCGTGAGGTCGGCGAAGATGTCGACCTCGGACATGCAGTACGTGCGGTCGTATCCGGCCGCGATGCGTTCCATGTGTGCGCTCTCCTCGCGGCGCCCGGGCGCCCAGGGTGGCGGAACGGTGCCCCAGACGGGGCGTTCCAGGGCGTCAAGCCCGTCAACCAGACAATACGCCTGAGGGTCGCCGGCGGGTGTGGTGTCGAAGCGGGAAGTCCGCCCGTTCGGGCTGGCGCCCCGCCGCGCCGCCGGGGGCGGCGGCGCGGCGGGTTCAGGATCGGGATGTGCCATGGCACGACCGCCTGTCGGGTGTCTCACTCGCGGTGCAGCCGGGGCCGTACCAGGGCGTAGACCACGCCGAGCGCCAGGCCGTAGAGCAGGTGGCCCATCAGCGACTGCCACGCCATCGTGTTGAACTGGAACGCGGCCATCCCCAGCCACAGCGGCATGATCAGCAGCGCGCCGAGGATCCACCAGATCACGCCGTAGACCAGGCCCAGGCCGGCACCGGGACCGAGCCGGTCGGCCCATGTCCCGAACAGCACCGCGTAGATGGCGCCGAACAGGGCGGAGTTGAACAGGTGCACCAGCCAGCCCACGGCTACGGCCTTGCTGCCGACGAGCATGGCGACCATCGGCATCATGCCCATCATCTGCATCAGGATCCCGAAGATGACCCCGCCGGTGAGGCCGCCGACGACTCCGGCGACCAGACGGGTCGGTAGTGCCGCGGTGATGGGTGAAGCGTGTGCGCTGGTCATGGTCATCGCCTCCAGGTTTCGGATGTCATGGCGACGGTAGGCCGGGCGCTCGGTACGCTTCGGTGATCGCGCTCACAGTTCGGCCGGGCGCGCGGCGTACGCCTCGCGGCCACCGATCTTCATGAAGAACTGTGCGGCGGCGAGCTGCACGCCGTACGACCAGGTGGGGTAGGCGTGTGTGGCGGCGGCGAGCCGGCCGGTGAACATCCGGGTCGCCATCGCGAGCACGGCTTCGTGGATCAGCTCGCCGGCGCGTTCCGCGACAATGGTGGCGCCGAGAATCTGGCCGCCGCCGGCGTTTCGTAGCCAGGGCCGCGGGCCGGCGACCAGCTTGATGAACCCTTCGGTGGCGCCGGCGGTGATCGCCCGGTCCAGCTCCGACATCGGCAGGTACGCCACCCGCCCGCCCCGCGGCGCCGCCTCGGCTTCGGCGAGCCCGACCCGGGCCACCTCCGGCGCGGTGAAAACCACCCACGGGGTGGCGCGCGTCCGGTACCGGCGGGCGCGGCGCCCGAGGGCGTTGCCGGCCGCGATCCGCCCCATCTCGTGACCGGCGTGGGTGAACAGCATCCGCCCCGTCACGTCACCCGCGGCGTACACGCCGGGGGCTGTGGTGGCCAGCCGGTCGTCGGTGACCACGTGGCCGCGGTCGTCCAGCCGTACCCCCGCGGCTTCCAACTGGAGACCGTCGGTGACCGGAGCCCGCCCCACCGCGACCAGCAGTTTCTCTACCTGCACCGCGGTGCCTGCGCTAAGCGCCAGTCCCACACCGTCGCCGGTCGCGGCCGCACTCTCCACCTTTGCCTGGGTACGCACGTCGACGCCTTCGGCGGCGAATACCCGCTCGATCACCGCCGAGGTCTCGGGCTCCTCGCTGGGCAGCAGCCGGGACTGCGATTCCAGCACCGTCACCCGGCAACCCAGCCGGGCGTACGCCTGCGCCAGCTCGCAGCCGACCGCGCCCCCGCCGAGCACCGCCAACGAGGCCGGCAACTCCGGTAGGTCGAAGATCGTTTCGTTGGTCAGGTACGGCACCTGGCGCAGCCCCGGTACCGCTGGCACCGACGGTGCCGAGCCGGTGGCGATCACGAATCGGCGGGACCGTAGCGCCCGGCCGTCGACGCGGATCCGACCCCGGTCGGCGAACGCCGCCTGGCCAGGCAGCACGTCGATGCCCTCCTTGCGCAGCGCCTCGGCGTCCTCGGTGGCGGCGATCTCGGCGATCACCTCCCGCATCCGCTGCGTGGCGTCGGGGTAGGACAGGCCGCGCCGCGCCGCCTCGATCAAGGTCTTCGACGGCACGCAACCGGTGAAGGTGCAGTCACCCCCGAGGGGTCCGTCCGAGACCAGCAGGGTACGGGCGCCCCGGCGTACCGCGGCCCGGGCCGCGCCGAGGCCAGCGGCGCCGCCCCCGATCACGATCAGGTCGTAGTCGGCGGTCATCGGCGCTGCCGCGGCGCCGGGATCGGCGGCGTCATCGGGGCTTCTCCGCGACCAGCAGGTGGTAGCCGAGGGCGCCGTCGGCGACCGCTGCACGCGCGGCGGAGAGCACCGGGGCGGCGCGGTCGAAGTCCAGCCCGAGGGCTTCGGCCCTGGTGCGGGCGGTGATCCGTACCATCCCGATCCGGGCTTCGATCTGGTCGATCATGCGGGTCATCGCCCGGTCGTGGCCCTCGGTGAGGCGTACCCGCAGACCGGCGGCGGCCAGCAGCGCGGCGTACTCCTCGACAGGTCTCGCGTCGGCGATGCAGGCGATCCAGGCCGCCACGCCGGTCAGCTCGGCCGGCAGCCGGTCGGGTGCCGCGGTGACATCGGTGATCCCGACCCGGCCACCCGGGCGCAGCACCCGGGCCAGCTCGGCGGTGGCGGTCGGCTTGTCGGGGAACGTACACAGCGCGCACTCGCACACCACGGCGTCGAAGGCCCGATCCGGGTACGGCAGCCGCTCGGCGTCGCCGGCGGTGAACGTCACCTGCCCGCCCAGCCCGGCCGCGTCGGCTGCCCCCTGCGCGAGTGCCACGTTGCTGGCCGAGAGGTCGAGTCCGTCGACGCGTACGCCGTGTTCGGCGGCCAGCAGCAGGGCGGTGGTGCCCCGACCGGCCGCGACATCGAGCACCCGTGCCCCGCGCGGCAGGCCCAGCTGCCCGGCCAGGCGACGGGTCAACGCCAGCCCGCCCGGGTGGTACGAGTCGCCGAGCAGCATCGCCACCAGGTCCGAGGAGTACGCGCTCGCGCAGCAGGCCTTCAACTCCTGCGACGTCGCGACCCGGGTGGCCGCCCGCTCGGGGATCTCCGGGCTCATCGGATCCGCCTCCCCACGTTGGTGGTGTCCGGCGCGATCGGCCGTGCCCCGTTGCCCCCGCCCGTGCCGCCGCTGGCGATCTTGGAGCCGTACGGGGAGTCGGTCAGGAGCGGCTGCAGGGGCCGTGCGTGCGGCACCACGTCGGCGACCCGTACCCCCGACAGCTGTTCTCTCACCTGCTCCCGGTAGCCGACAGAGTTGTACGCGCAGAACGGGATCAGCCGCCCGTCCGGAGTGATCTCCTCCACACAGCACTTCATCAGCTGCTTCACATTCAGGGTGTACGGATCCTGGAAGTCCTGGATCACGATCATGAACGCCCGGTCGGTGAGATCGGCGATCGCCTCCGGCAGGTTGACGCCGCACGCGTCGGCGCAGTCGAGAGCCGCGGTCGCCCTCGCGAGCTGGGACTCGGTGACCCCGGTGCCCATGAACGCCGACGCCGACCACAGCTTCTCCAGCGCCTCCCGTACCGCGTGGTCGGGCACCACCCGGTTGGAGACGTAGTCCAGGTAGTCCTCGACGTTGAGCAGCCGGGGGATCGGCAATACGCCGCCGCGCCAGCCGGCCCGGCCCGTACCCTCGGCCGGCGTCGCCTCGCCCTCGGTGAGCAGGTACGTGATGGAGCGGCAGGTCGGAAAGCAGCACGGCACGGGAAAGAAGTCGCTGGCCTGGAACCAGTCCGGACGCTGCGCGGCGATGCCGTGGATGATGTCGGAGTTGGTGAGCCGGGTCAGCGGGTCGAACTCGACATGCCGCCCGGAGTGGGTGACCGGCTGGAACGACACCGACCGCACCGCCGGGTGCGCCAGCCCGTGTTCGATGATGCTGCCCAGCTCGTGGTCGTTGAGGCCCCGCTCCACCGCCGCCACCAGCGTCACCGTCAGCCCCGCCGCGGCGCAGTTGTCCAACGCCCGCTGTTTGATCGCGCGCAGATCCCGCCCCCGGATTTCCCGGTGGGTACGTTCGTCGAAGCCGTCGAACTGCAGGTAGATATTGACCGACCGGCCGGGCCGGTTACGCCGGCCGAGCTCGGCGACGAAGCGCTTGTCGGAGGCGAGCCGGATCCCGTTGGTGTTGAGGTTGACCGACTTGATGGGCCGCGACTGGGCCAGATCTATGAACTCCAGGATCTGCTTGTGGATGGTGGGCTCGCCGCCGGAGAACATGACCACCTCCGGCTCGCCCTCGGCGGCGACGAACACGTCCAGCATCCGATCGCACTGTTCGAGGGTGATCGAGTAGCCGTCCGGTTGGTGCCCCGAGTCGGCGAAACAGATCGGGCAGTCCAGGTTGCAGCCGGTGTTCACCTCGATGATCCCGAGGCAGGCGTGCTGCTTGTGCTCAGGGCACAGTCCGCAGTCGGACGGGCAGCCGTCATTGACCTCGGTCTGGAAGTGCAGCGGGATCGTGCCGGGCTTGTTGAACCGGGCGCTGTCGAGATACATCTGCGCGTCGCCGTACACCAGGGCTTCGAAGACTCCGTGCTCGCGGCAGCGTTTGCGCAGGTAGACCTTGTCGTCGCGGATGTTGACCTGGGCGTCGGTCACCGCCTTGCACACCGGGCAGATCGACTTGGTGTACTCCACGAACACCTCGTCGCGGTCCCGCTTGACCTTGGACGGCTCCACTGTGGTCATAGCCTTGCGGAGAGGTCACGTACGGCGTCTTCGATGCCGCGGTGGAAGGTGGGGTACGCGTAGATCATGTGCCGTAGCCGCTCGACCGGGACCTCGCCGTGCACCGCGACCGCGAGTCCGGACAGCACCTCGCCCCCGGTGGGTCCGACCGCGGTGGCGCCGATCAGGACGCCGCGGTCGGTGTCGGCGACGAGTTTGATCACGCCGTGGTTGCCGGCCTTGTGGATCCAGCCCCGGGCGGTGGAGGGAACCTGGGCGACACCGACGGCGACCTGGTGCCCGGCGTCGCGGGCCTGGGTTTCCGTGAGCCCGACCGCGCCGACCTCCGGGTCGGTGAAGGTGACCCGGGGCAGCGCCCGGTAGTCGGCGGGCGGCCCTTCCTGGCCGAGGATGTCGCGTACGGCGATCCCGGCCTGGTACATCGCGACGTGGGTGAACGCCCCGTGCCCGGTGACGTCGCCGACGCCCCACAGCTTCATGCCGGCGCGCATCCGGTCGTTGATCCGCAGTGCCTTCGCGCCCGGGTCGAGGCCCACGGTGTCCACGCCGAGCGGCGCGAGGTCGACGCGGCGTCCCACGGCGACCAGCAGCCGTTCGGCGGTGAGCTCCGTGCCGTCGTCCAGAGTGAGTGTGAACTGTTCGGCGTGGCTGACCCGTACCGCCTGGACGCCGGTACGTACCGCGATGCCATCCGCCTCCAGGGCGGCCAGGACCACGTCGGAGGCCTCGGGCTCCTCCATCGCCAGCACCCGCTCCAGGGCCTCCACCACGGTGACGGTTACCCCGAACCGGGCGTACGCCTGCGCCAGCTCCAGCCCGACCGCACCGCCGCCGAGGACGATCATCGACTCGGGCAGCTCCTTGGCCTCGACCGCCTCGCGGTTGGTCCAGTACGGCGTGTCGGCCAGCCCGTCGATCGGTGGCCGCGCGGCGACTGTGCCGGTGCCGATCACGACGCCGCGGTGGGCTTCGTACACCCGGCCGTCGACCTCGACCCGGCCCGGACCGGTCAGCCGGCCCCAGCCGCGTAGGAACCGGCCGCCCTTGCCGGTGAAGCGGTCCACGGCGACCTGGTCGTTCCAGTCGTCGGTGGCCTCGTCCCGGATCCGCGCCGCCACCGGCGCCCAGTCCGGCGACACCTCGGCGGAGCCGGCCATACCGGGGATCCGGCGCGCCTCGGCGAGCAGGTTCGCCGCCCGGATCATCATCTTGCTCGGCACGCACCCCCAGTACGGGCACTCCCCACCGACCAGCCGTCCCTCGATCCCGACCACCGACAGGCCCGCCTCGGCGAGCTTGCCGGCGACCTCCTCGCCGCCGACGCCCAAGCCGACCACGACCACGTCCACCTGCTCCGTCATCAGCTCTCCTCCAGCTCGTCGGCGGCTTCGTCCGCGCCGGCCTGCACCTGTACGCCCCGCCAGAACGCCACCCGGTTCTTGATCTGCCGGGCCAGCGGGCTCGGATGCCGGTACCTCCACGCCCCGTCCGGGATCGTGACCCCGTCGACGGTGACCGTGTAATACGACGCGATCCCCTTCCACAGGCACAACGACCGGGACTTGCTCTCGGTCAGGTAATCGCGCTGCAGAGACTCCGGCGGGAAGTAGTGGTTGCCTTCCACCACCACAGTGTCATCACTCTCGGCCAGGATCCGGCCGTTGAAGATCGCACGCGTTGCCATCACGCCTTCACCGCCTCTAGCTCGAGCCTTGTCGATGGTTGCCGGGCCCGCAGCCCGGAACGGATCAGCAGCGCGGCGTACCCCAGCAGCAGAGCGTCCTGGAGCAGCACGAACCAACTCAACCGCTGCGTCAGGTAGACCCCGAAGCAGCCACAGTTGTCGACGGCCAGGCCGCGCAGTTGGGCCTGTACGCCGAGCCCGGCCCACACCACCGACACCGCCGTGTACACCCACACCGGTGCCAGCGCCGATGAGCGCGGCCGCGCTAGGAACCACACCCCGCACACCAGCTCGCCGACCACCAGGCCACCGGCGAGCCACGGCACCGCACCCGCCGGGACCGCGTCGTACGCCCCGAGAATCGCCGGCATCTCCCGCCACGAGGCCAGCTGCCCGACCGCCATGCCCAGGTAGACCGCGCCCAGGATGATCCGTAACACCATGACCGCGACGCTAGGCGAAATCGCACCGGCGCTCGGTGTGCCCGCTCACAAACAGCCGCGGGACACATCGATACGGTCGGATGAAACCGGTGCTGCGCTACGTCGGCAAACTCACCCGTCGCGGTCTTCGACGCCGAGCTGGACGGGCGGGTGCTGCACTTCGCGCCGTACTGGAACGGGTTCGTCGACGCCGAGACCGGGAGCTTCTGGAACCTCCACGGGTACGCGTTACACGGCCCGCTCGCCGGCCGGCGGCTGATCCCGCGTCCGTTCCTGGAGACGTACTGGTTCGCGTGGGCGCTGGCGCACCCGAGCACCCAGATCGCGCTCTGAACCGCCGGGCGGGACGCCGGCGCGGGCGGTGCTCCAGAGCAGCGCGGCGAGCATCAGCAGCAGCGACGCCGGGAACAGCCAGCTGCGCAGCGGAAGGAAGACCGGCATCAGTGCCGCGGCGAACCCGGTACCGACCGCCAGCAGCAGCGTCGGGGCGCAGCACGCGAACCCCACTCCGAACGCCGGCAGTACGCCGAGCAGCCGCCCGAACGCGGTACGCCGGCAGGCCCGTACCGTGAACACCTGGTACGCCGAGACCGCGACGTTGAGCGCGAGCAGCGCCCCGAGCAGTCCGCCCAGCAGCAGGTTGCCGGGGCTGACGAACACCGTCAGCCACGACGCCGGCCGCACCGCCGCCACCGGCTCGAACAGCCACGGCGCGCGGATGGCGGTCAGCTTCGCGGTCCAGTCGGCGGCGATCTCGACGGTCCCGCCGCTGCGGCGGGGCGCGAGCGTCAGGTCGCCGATCGCCAGCAGATACAGCAGCAGCATCGCCGCCCCGGCGGCCAGCCCGACCCTCCGGTGCCGGGGCACCGCCCAGGCATTCCGGACCCGGGACGGCGCCCGCCGTACGGTCGCGGCGACGGCGTCGGTGGCGTCACCGACGCGCCCCACCGCGCCGATCAGCCGGTTCACTCGATCACCTCGGTGTCGGAGTAGAAGGCGTACCAGGCGAACCACATCACCTCGAAGAAGTCCGCGGGCTCGTCGCTGTCGGCGTGCCGTACCCGCGCGGTGCCGAGCCGGTCGTCCCAGGCCGCGACCAGCGGTTCGCCGCCCAGGGTGAACCCGACCTCGCCGCGCCGGCGCACCACGTGCTTGGCCACGGCCGCGGTTCGGTCGCCTGCGCGTACCCCCAGCACGATCTCTTTGGGTTTGAAGCGGTCACTGCTGTCCAGCACCGGGAACAGCAGGGCGTCGTCGGTGTAGTACCCGCCCGGCGGGGTGTAGGACCCGTACGGATCGGCGCCGTAGTCACGGACATGGCCGGTGTCGGCGGACAGCACCCGGGTGTCGGGGTGCGCGTCGCGCCAGTGCCCCCAGCTCGACCACACCAGCGGTACGGTGCTCAGCCGCTGGCCGCGCAGCCGTCCGCGGATCGCCACACCGGCGATCTGGGGCCACTCGGAGTCGGTCTGCCGGTCGTACATCAGGAGGTTCGAATTCACCAGCTGGCCGGTGGTGCCGAAGGTCAGTGGCTTGTTGCCGGCCTCGCCGCGTACCCCGAAAGCGGAGCCGGTCAGCGGGCAGTAGGTCACCGAGATCCGCTCCCCGCCGATCACGTCGTTGACGATCTCGTGCCAGACCAGAACCATCTGGGGGTACGCGCGCGCCTCGCCGCGCCATTCCAGCCCGAACACCGGGTCGCCGCGGCTCAGCTCGGGCATCTCGCCGGCGGCCACGAACCGGGGCTTGTCGATCGCCGGGATTCCGTCCTTGCCCGGTCCGCCGGAGACGGTGTTCTCCGCGAGCCGGTCCAGCCACGGATCCGTGCCGCCCGGCGGAAGCTCCGCGGGGTCGGGCCGGCCTCCGGCCCACGCCCAGATCCCGGTACCGATCAGACCCGCCCCGCCGGCGAGTACCGCGGCGCCCTTCAGAAACTGCCGACGCGTCCGCGTCCCGGACTCGCTCGCGGCGACGTCTTTGCCTGGACCCTCGAACTCGGTGTCCATGACCCCGACGCTACGGCGTGGCGGTGGGCAGTTAAGTAAGCGCGTTCACACTCCCGCCGTCGTCGCCTTACGACGGCAGGATGGTCCCGGCGCCGTGCCGCGTTGATCAGACGGTGGCAGGCTGGGGGAGTGCACACTCGCGCGGTGCTGACGGTGGCGGTAGTGATCGCGGTAGTGACGGCGCTCGCGGTGGCGGTGGCCGGGTGGTTCGGTGTGTTCGCCGACCCCACGGTGGATGACGCTCCCGAGGTGTCCGCCGGCGATGTTCGCACCGTCGCCGACGAGCTGGAGGCACCGTGGGGGCTGGCGTTCCTGCCCGACGGCAGGGCACTGGTCACAGAACGCGACAGCACCCGTCTGCTGTTGGTGACCGGCGACGGTGCGGTCGAAGAGGTGCAGCGGATCACCGCGGCACGGCCCGGTGGGGAAGGCGGGCTGCTCGGGGTCGCGGTTTCGCCGACGTACCGGTCCGACCGCTGGGTGTACGTCTACTACACCGCCGAGCAGGACAACCGGATCGCGCGGCTGCGGCTGGGCGGGTCGCCGGAGCCGATCGTGACCGGGATCCCGAAGGCCGGTAACCACAACGGCGGGCGGATCGCGTTCGGCCCCGACGGCATGCTGTACGCGGGCACCGGCGACGCGGGTGAACGCGACGGTGCCCAGGATCGGCGGTACCTGGGCGGGAAGATTCTCCGGATGACGCCCGAAGGCCGGCCGGCGCCGGGTAACCCGTACCGCGGCTCGCTGGTCTACAGCTACGGCCACCGCAACGTGCAGGGCCTGGCGTGGGACAGCGAAGGTCAGCTCTACGCCGCCGAATTCGGCCAGAACCTGTACGACGAGCTGAACCGGGTCGAGCCCGGCGGCAACTACGGCTGGCCACACGCCGAGGGGATCAGCGACGACGAGCGGTTCATCAATCCGGTGGCGACCTGGGCCACCTCCGACGCCTCACCCAGCGGGATCGCCATAGTCGCCGACCGCGCGTACGTGGCCTGCCTGCGGGGTGAGCGGATGTACCGGATCGGCCTGAGGGGACAGGATCCGGCGATCCTGCTCAAGGACCGCTACGGCAGGCTGCGCCACGCCGAACCGGCGCCGGACGGGTCGTTGTGGATCCTCACCTCCAACCGCGACGGCCGTGGCTCTCCCGCCGACGATGACGACCGGATCATTCGCTTGGCACTGTGACACGGGCGTCGTGGATGACGTGCGCCACGGTGGCGACTAGGGTCTGTCCTGTGGATCTTGGTCGAGCGAGACAGGTGCCAGGCGGCGATCCGGCAAGGCGGAGGTTCGCCCGGATACCGGTGTTGTATCCGGGCGGTTCTCCAACGCCGCCGGTCGTCGTC